>NZ_JAAAFU010000067.1:3097-25319 GCF_019352905.1 Pseudomonas sp. Xaverov 83
GGTTATCTCAACCGTGATGAGCTGACCGCCGAACGCTTTTTGGCGGACCCCGTCACCGGCCTGCGCCTGTACAAGACCGGTGACCTCGGCCGGCTGCTGGCCGACGGTAGCGTCGAGTACCTGGGGCGCAACGACGACCAGGTGAAGATTCGCGGTTTTCGTATCGAACTGGGGGAAATCGAAGCACGCCTGGCTACCTGTGGAGGCGTGCGTGAGGCCGTGGTGATGGCCCGCGAAGACGAGCCGGGCGACAAGCGTCTGGTGGCCTACGTGATTGCCCAGCCGGACCACGTGCCCACCGCCGCCGAGCTGCGGGACCACCTGCTGCTGTCCCTGGCCGAATACATGGTGCCTAGCGCCTTTGTACTGCTGGACTCGTTTCCGCTCACCACCAACGGCAAGCTCGACCGCAAGGCCTTGCCGGCACCCGATGCCGACGCCCTGGCCCGTCGTGGTTATGAAGCGCCACAAGGCGCGGTGGAAACCGCGATTGCCAGCCTTTGGCAAGACCTGCTGAAGATCGACCGGGTCGGGCGCCAGGACAACTTCTTCGAGCTGGGTGGCCATTCCTTGCTGGCGGTCAAGCTGATCGAGCGCATGCGCCAGCTGGAGCTGAGCGCCGATGTGCGGGTGCTGTTCGGCCAGCCGACGTTGGCTGCGCTGGCCGCTGCGGTGGGCGGCCAGCATGAAGTGCAGGTCCCGGCCAACCTGATCCGCGAAGCGACCCGGCACATCACCCCCGACATGCTGCCGCTGGTAGACCTCGACCAGCAGGCCATCGACCATATCGTCGCCAGCGTGCCCGGCGGTATCGGTAACGTGCAGGACATCTACGGCCTGGCCCCGTTGCAGGCCGGCATCCTCTATCACCACCTGGCGACCACCGAAGGCGATCCTTACGTGTTGCAGGTGCAGTTCAGCTTCAGCGGCCATGAGCCGGTCGAGGCGTTTATCCATGCGCTGCAAAGCGTGATCGAGCGCAACGATATTCTGCGCACCGGCATCATGTGGGAAGGCCTGGACGAGCCGGTGCAAGTGGTACTGCGCCAGGCACTGCTGGTGGTTGAGCAGGTCGACGTGGATCCACACAACGACGTTCTGGCACAACTGCAAGCACGCTTCGACCCACGCCACTATCGCCTCGACCTGTCCCGCGCCTCGCTGATGCGCTTTGCCTACGCCGAGGATCAGGGCCGTCATGTCGGCATCCTGCTGCTGCACCACATCCTGCTGGACCACACCGCGTTGCAGGTGCTGGTGGAAGAAATGAGCGCCAGCCTCGCAGGCCAAACCGGCCTGCTGCCGGACGCCGTGCAATACCGCAATTACGTGGCCCAGGCGCGCCTCGGTGTGAGCGCCGCGCAGCATGAAGTGTTCTTCAGCGAGATGCTCGGCGATATCGACGAGCCGACCCTGGCCTTCGGTTTGCACGATGTGAATCGCGACGGCAGCGGTGTGCGTGAAGCGCACTTGCCAGTGGACCCGGCCCTCAGCCTCGGTCTGCGGGAGCAAGCCCGCCAGTTGGGTGTGAGTGCCGCCAGCCTGGTGCACCTGGCATGGGCGCAAGTCCTCGGCCAGGTATCGGGCCAGGACGAGGTGGTATTCGGCACGGTATTGCTGGGCCGTATGCAAGGCGGCGAGGGCGCCGACCGGGCGCTGGGGATGTTCATCAATACCTTACCGCTGCGGGTCAGCGTCGGCGCGGTGAGTGTGCAGGGCGGCGTGCGCGCCACCCATGCGCGGCTCGCACAGTTGCTGGGGCATGAACATGCGTCCTTGTCCCTGGCCCAGCGTTGCAGTGGCGTGTCCGGTGCGCTGCCGTTGTTCAGCACCTTGCTCAACTACCGCCACAGTGCCCCGGGCGAAGCGCCAGGCGCCAGCCCGTTCGCTGACGCCGGGATCGAAATCCTCAGCTCCGAGGAACGCAGCAACTACCCGCTGGTGCTGAACGTCGACGACCTCGGTGTGGGTTTTGCGCTGACGGTGCAAGGCGTGGCCGAAGTGGATGTGCAGCGTGTCGGCGACTATATGCTCAGTGCCTTGCGCAACCTGGTGACGGCGCTGCAACAGGCGCCGACGATGCCGCTGCATCAAGTGTCGATCCTGCCACCTGCCGAGCGGCATCAAGTGTTGGTGGGTTTCAACGCCACCGCCCGCGACTACCCGGCCGGGAAAACCGTTCACGCTCTCTTCGAAGCCCAGGCCCTGGCCAGCCCGGAAGCCGTGGCGGTGGTGCACGGCCATGCGTCGCTGAGTTACCGCGATCTCAACCTGCGGGCCAATCGCCTGGCCCACTATTTGATCGATCAAGGCGTAAAGCCGGGGGACAGCGTGGTCATCGCGCTGCCACGCTCCATCGACCTGTTGGTCAGCCAGTTGGCGATCCTCAAGTGTGCGGCGGTCTATGTGCCGCTGGACGTCAACGCGCCTGAAGAGCGCCAGGCGTTCATGGTGCAGGACAGCCATGCCAAACACGTGCTGAATGACCTCGCTGCGCTGAACCTTGCGACGCAGCCTGCGCATAACCCGAACCTCACCCAGTCGGCGGAAAGCGTGGCGTACATCATGTACACCTCCGGCTCCACCGGGGCGCCCAAGGGGGTACAGGTTCCCCATCGCGCCATCTCCCGATTGGTGATCAACAACGGCTACGCCGACTTCAATCACCGTGACCGGGTGGCCTTCGCCTCGACCCCGGCGTTCGACGCCAGCACCCTCGACGTCTGGGCGCCACTGCTTAATGGCGGCTGCGTGGTGGTGGTCGAGCACGCCACCTTGCTGTCCCAGGCCGCTTTCGCCGCCCTGTTGCAGGAGCAATCCGTCAGCGTGTTGTGGATGACGGCCGGGTTGTTCCACCAATACGCCGATGGGTTGATGCCGATGTTCCGCCAGCTGCGCTACCTGATCGTCGGCGGCGATGTGCTCGACCCGCAGGTGATCGGCCGGGTGCTTGAGCACGGCGCGCCGCAGCATCTACTGAATGGCTACGGCCCCACCGAAGCCACCACGTTTTCCACCACCTTCGAGATCACGTCAGTGGGTGAGGGCGGTATTCCGATTGGCCGACCCATTGGCAACAGCCGTGCCTACGTGCTGGATGCGCGGCAGCAACCAGTGCCGCTGGGCGTCGTCGGCGAGCTGTACATCGGTGGCGTGGGCGTGGCCAAGGGTTATCTGAACCAGCCGCAACTGACCGCCGAAAAGTTTATCGTCGATCCGTTCGGCGACGGCCTGCTGTACCGCACCGGCGACCTGGCGAGTTGGCAGGCGGACGGCACCTTGCTGTACCAGGGCCGCAACGACCATCAGCTGAAAATACGGGGTTTCCGTATCGAGCCCGGTGAAATCGAAAGCTGCCTGGCCAGCTATTCCGGCGTGAAAGACACGGTGGTGCTGGCCCGTGAAGATGAACCCGGCGACAAGCGCCTGGTGGCTTACTACACCGCCCAGGCGCCGCTGAGCATTGAAGCGTTGCGCGCGCACCTGCAAAGCCGGCTGCCGGACTACATGGTGCCGTCGGCCTATGTCTGGCTGGAACTGTTGCCGCTGACCGCGAATGGCAAGCTGGACCGCAAGGGCCTGCCCGCGCCGGATCAGGCGTCGCTGCTCAGCCGTGGTTTCGAAGCCCCCGAGGGTGAGGTGGAAACCCTGCTGGCGCAGATCTGGCAGGACGTATTGAAGGTCGAACGGGTCGGACGCTTTGATCACTTCTTTGAACTGGGCGGCCATTCATTGCTGGCGGTAAGCCTGATCGAACGCATGCGCCAGGCTGGCCTGAGCGCCGATGTGCGGGTGCTGTTCAATCAGCCAAGCCTGGCGGCGCTGGCGGCCGCGGTGGGCAGTGGCCGGGAAATCGTGGTTCCGGCCAACGGCATTGCGCAGGATTGCCAGCGCATCACTCCGTCGATGCTGACCCTGGTCACGCTGGATCAAGCCGCCATCGACCGCATTGTGGCCACGGTGCCAGGCGGTGCGGCCAACGTGCAGGACATCTACCCGCTGGCCCCGCTGCAGGAAGGCATTCTTTACCACCACATCAGTGCCGAACAGGGCGACCCGTATCTGCTGCAATCGCGCATGGCGTTTGACAGCGTCGAGCGGTTGCAGGCCTTCATGGGCGCGCTGCAAAAGGTCGTGGCGCGCCACGATATCCTGCGCACCGGCGTGGTGTGGGAAGGCTTGGACAGCCCGTTGCAAGTGGTGTGGCGTCATGCCGAGTTGGTCGTACAGCACATCCCGCTGGACCCGGCCGATGGCGACGTGATTGAACAGCTGCACGCACGCTTCGATGCCCGCCACTATCGCCTGGACATCACCCAGGCGCCGCTGTTGCGCATGGTGTATGCGCAGGACCCGGCCAACCAACGGGTCGCGGCTATCCTGCTGTTCCATCACCTGGCGCTGGACCACACCGCCATGGAAGTGGTCGGCCAGGAAATGCGTGCGTTCCTGTTCAGCCAGGCCGATGACTTGCCGGTTGCGGCACCGTTCCGTAACTACGTGGCCCAGGCCCGTCTGGGTGTCAGCGCCCAGGAGCACGAGCAGTTCTTCCGTGAAATGCTCGCCGACATTGACGAGCCCACGCTGCCCTTTGGCGTGCAGGATGTGCAGGGCGATGGCCGGCATATCGAAGAGGCCGAGTTGCCCGTCGATGCAGGGTTGGCGCTGCGGATTCGTGAACAGGCGCGGCAACTGGGGGTCAGCGCTGCGAGCCTGATGCACTTGGCCTGGGGCCAGGTACTCGGCCTCGCGTCCGGCCGTCAGGACGTGGTATTCGGCACCGTGTTGATGGGCCGCATGCAAGCCGGCGAAGGCGCCGACCGGGCGCTGGGCATGTTCATCAACACCTTGCCACTGCGGGTCGAGGTGGGCGCCAGTACAGTACGCACCGGGGTCAAGGCGACTCACGCCCGTCTCAGTGCCTTGCTGGGCCATGAGCATGCATCCCTGGCGCTGGCCCAGCGTTGCAGTGGCGTGCCGGCCTCGATGCCGTTGTTCAGTGCCTTGCTCAACTACCGCCACAGCACCCCGGGCGAAATGGCCCGCGACGGGCATGGCATCTGGGAGGGCGTGCAGTTGCTGGGCGGGGAAGAGCGCAGCAATTACCCGCTGACCTTGAGCGTGGACGACCTAGGCACAGGCTTCGGCCTGACGGTGCTGGCCCTGGAGTCCATCGGTGCGCAACGCCTGTGTGACTACATGCACAGTGCGTTGGAGCAACTGGTGCAGGCCCTTGAAAAAGCACCGGAAACGCCGCTGAATCAGTTGCCGGTACTGCCTGTTGCCGAGCGCGAAAAACTCCTGCGTACCTTCAACGCCACCGCCCGCGATTACCCACAAGGACACACCCTGCACGCTGCCTTCGAAGCTCAGGCCGAGCGCCTGCCGCAGGCGATTGCGGTGAGCCAGGACGGCCAGCACCTGACGTACCAACAGCTCAACCAACGTGCCAACCAGCTGGCTCATCACCTGCTGGCGTTGGGCGTGCAGCCCGACGACCGCGTGGCGATCTGCTGCCGACGCGGGCCGCAGATGCTGGTGGGCCTGCTGGCGATTCTCAAGTCGGGTGCGGCCTACGTCCCGGTAGACCCGGCTTATCCGGCCGAGCGCATCGCTTACCTGCTGCAAGACAGTGCCCCGGTCGCGGTACTGGCCGAGGAAAGCACCCGTGGCGTGCTCGGCGAGGTGGCCATCGTCGACCTGCATGGCGCGTATTCCGGTGAGAGCAATCCCCAGATCGCCAGCCTGACCCCGACGAACCTCGCCTACGTGATCTACACCTCCGGCTCCACCGGCCAGCCCAAAGGGGTGATGGTGGAACACCGCACTGTGGAAAACCTGGTGCACTGGCACTGCGAAGCCTTTGACCTGCACGCCCACAGCCACACCAGCAGCGTGGCCGGGTTCGGCTTTGATGCCATGGCCTGGGAAGTCTGGCCGGCGTTGTGCGTAGGGGCGACCCTGCACCTGCCACCGGCCCAGGTGGGCAATGAAAACATCGACGAACTGCTGGCCTGGTGGCTGGCGCAACCGCTGGAGGTGAGCTTCCTGCCGACGCCCGTGGCCGAGTACGCCTTCAGCCAGGAGCTTGAACACCCAAGCCTGCGCACCCTGTTGATCGGCGGTGATCGCCTGCGCCAGTTCAATCAGGAGCGCCGTTTCGCGGTGATCAACAACTACGGCCCCACCGAAGCCACGGTGGTCGCCACTTCTGGCCGCGTGCACATCGGTCAGCCGCTGCACATCGGCAAGCCGATGGCCAATGCTACGGTGTACCTGCTTGATGACCAACAGCGTCCGGTGCCGGTGGGTGTGGCAGGCGAGCTGTATGTGGGCGGCAGCGGCGTGGCCCGCGGGTATTTGAATCGTCCGGACCTGACTGCCGAACGCTTCCTTGATGACCCGTTCAACCCGGGTCGCATGTACCGCACCGGCGACCTGGCGCGCTGGCTGCCGGATGGGAATATTGAATACTTGGGCCGCAACGACGACCAGGTAAAAGTCCGGGGTGTGCGCATCGAGCTGGGGGAAATCGAAACCCGCCTGGCCGCCGTCGACGGCGTCAAGGAAACCGTGGTGCTGGTGCGCGACGGCCGCTTGGTAGCCTGGTTCACCGAACAAAAACCGCTGGATATCGAAACCCTGCGCGCCGAGCTGCACAGCCAACTGCCCGAGGCCATGGTGCCGGTGGCCTACGTGAAGCTCGACAGCTGGCCCCTGACCGCCAACGGCAAGCTCGACCGCAAGGCCTTGCCGGCGCCGGATCAGGCCGCCATGCTCAGCCGTGAATACGAAGCGCCGCAAGGCGAGGTCGAAACCACCCTGGCGCGGATCTGGGCCGAGGTGTTGCAGGTGGAGCAAGTGGGCCGCCATGACCATTTCTTTGAGCTGGGTGGCCATTCATTGCTGGCGGTGAGTCTGATCGAGCGCATGCGCCAGGTCGGCCTGAGCGCCGATGTGCGGGTGTTGTTCAGCCAGCCGACATTGGCCGCATTGGCGGCGGCGGTGGGCAGTGGCCGGGAAGTGGTGGTGCCGGTCAATGGCATTGCTGCCGATTGCCAGCGCATCACGCCTTCGATGCTGTCGCTGGTGGAGCTGGATCAGCCGACCATCGACCAGATCGTCGCCAGCGTGCCGGGCGGCGCCGCCAATGTGCAGGACATTTATCCGCTGGCGCCGTTGCAGGAAGGGATTTTCTACCACCACATCAGTGCGCAGCAGGGCGATCCGTATCTGCTGCAATCGCACCTGGCGTTTGACAGCGTCGAGCGTTTGCAGGCGTTTGCCCGGGCGTTGCAGTCGGTGATCAACCGCCACGATATCTTGCGCACCGGCGTGGTCTGGGAAGGCTTGCAACAGCCACTGCAAGTGGTATGGCGCCAGGCTGAGCTGTCGGTGCAGGCGGTGCAGGTGGGCACCGGTGATGTGCTGGCGCAGCTGCATCGCCAGTTTGATCCTCGTCACTACCGTGTGCCGATGTCCCAGGCCCCGCTGGTGCGCCTGGTATATGCCGAAGATCCGCGCCAGCAACGGGTGGTAGCGATTCTGCTGTTCCACCATATCGCCCTTGACCACACGGCGCTGGACGGCGTGCGTCACGAGATGCAAGCCAGCTTGCTGGGCCTGCCCGAAATCACCGACGAAGCCACGCCGTACCGCAATTACGTGGCCCAGGCCCGACTGGGGGTGAGTGAGCAGGAGCACGAAGCGTTCTTCCGCGAGATGCTGGGGGATATTCATGAGCCTACGCTGCCGTTCGGCCTTCAGGATGTGCAGGGCGATGGCAGTGCCATCGAAGAAGCCTGTGAAGCGTTATCACCGGCCTTGACCCAGCGCCTGCGCACTCAGGCGCGGTTGCTGGGCGTCAGCGCTGCCAGCATGTTCCACCTTGCCTGGGCGCAGGTGTTGGCCTGCACCTCGAGCCAGGACACCGTGGTGTTTGGCACCGTGTTGCTGGGCCGTATGCAGGGCGGCAAGGGCAGCGACCGGGCGTTGGGGATGTTCATCAATACCTTGCCGTTGCGGGTGGATGTCGGCGGCATCGGTGCGCGTGCGGCGGTAAAGGCGACCCATGCCCGGCTGACGGCACTGTTGGGGCATGAGCATGCCTCGCTGGCGCTGGCCCAGCGTTGCAGTGGAGTGGCGGCGCCGTTGCCGTTGTTCAGCGCCATGCTCAACTATCGCCACAGCGACAGCCAGCAAGCGGCGGTGTCCCCGGCCTGGCAGGGGATCGAAACCCTGGCCAGCGAGGAGCGCACCAACTACCCGCTGACCTTGAACGTGGATGACCAGGGCGACGGCTTCCGGTTGACCGCGATGACCCCCGCGCAGATTGGCGCGCAGCGTATTTGCGGTTACATGCAGGCGGCGTTGCACGGGCTGGTGGAAGCGCTGGAGCAATCCCCGCAATTGCCGCTGGATCGCCTGTCGATCCTGGGCCCGCAGGAGCGCGAGCAACTGCTGTTCGGGTTCAACGCCACCGAGGTTGCCTACAACCTCGATCAGACCCTTCACGGCCTGTTCGAAGCCCAGGTTGAACGCACCCCCGATGCGCTGGCGGTGAAAGCGGGTGACCAACACCTGAGCTACCGCGAACTGAACGCGCGCGCCAATCAGTTGGCCCATCATCTGCGTGAGCTGGGGGTACAGCCGGATTCGCGGGTGGCGATGTGTGTGGAGCGTGGCCTGGAGATGGTCATCGGTCTGTTCGCCATTCTCAAGGCCGGTGGTGGTTATGTACCGCTGGACCCGGCGTATCCGCTGGAGCGAATCGCCTACATGCTGCAAGACAGCGCGCCGGCGGCGGTACTGGTGCAGGGCGAAACCCGTTCGCTGCTGGGCGATGTGGCGGTACCCGTGGTGGATCTGGACCGGAACACTTGGGAGCACCAGCCGCTGTCCAACCCAACCGTCGACGGGCTGACCCCGCAGCATCAGGCCTACGTGATCTACACCTCCGGTTCCACCGGCCAGCCCAAGGGCGTGATCAACGAGCATGCAGGTGTGGTCAACCGCCTGCTGTGGATGCAGGACGCCTACGGCCTGACCGCCAGCGACGCGGTCTTGCAGAAGACCCCGTTCAGCTTTGACGTGTCGGTGTGGGAATTCTTCTGGCCCCTGTTCACCGGTGCCCGGTTGGTCATGGCGCGCCCCGGCGGGCACAAGGACCCGGCCTACCTGTGCGAGGTGATCGAAGCTGAACAGATCACCACCTTGCACTTTGTGCCGTCGATGCTCGACGTGTTCCTGGCCCACGGCGATGTCAGCCAGAGTGCCGGGCTGTTGCGGGTGATGTGCAGCGGTGAGGCCTTGCCCGGCAGCCTGGTGCGACGCTTCAAGCAGCAGTTGCCAGGCATCGGTTTGTACAACCTCTATGGCCCGACCGAAGCGGCGGTGGATGTGACCGCGTGGAACTGCGCAAGGCCCCTGGTGCCGGACAACACGCCTATCGGCAAACCGATTGCCAATACCCGCATGTACCTGCTGGACGCCCGGTTGCAGCCGGTACCCTTGGGCGTGGTCGGCGAGCTGTTCATCGGTGGTGTTCAGGTCGCTCGCGGCTACCTGCACCGCCCTGAACTCACCGCCGAACGCTTCCTCAAGGACCCGTTCACTGCTGGCCGCATGTACCGCACCGGCGACGTCGGGCGCTACCTGCCGGACGGCAATATCGAGTACCTGGGCCGCAACGACGACCAGGTGAAAATCCGTGGCCTGCGCATCGAACTGGGGGAAATCCAGGCGCGGCTGACCGAATACCCGCAAGTCAATGAAGCGGCGGTGTTGGCCCGGGACGAGCGCCTGGTGGCGTACTACACCGGCGTGCAGGCGGATATCGAACAACTGCGTGCCCATTTGCTGGCGCGTTTGCCGGACTTCATGGTGCCGGCGGTATTCGTGCACCTGGAGGCCTTGCCGTTGAGCCCCAACGGCAAACTCGACCGCAAGGCGCTGCCGGCGCCAGGCGTTGAGTCGCTGATCGTGCGCGAGTACGAAGCCCCGGTGGGCAACACCGAAATCACCCTGGCGCGCTTGTGGGCCGAGCTGCTGAAGGTGGAGCGGGTAGGGCGGCATGACAATTTCTTCGAACTGGGCGGGCACTCGCTGCTGGCCGTCAGCTTGATCGGGCGCTTGCGTCAGGAAGGCATGGAAGCCGATGTGCGGGGGCTGTTCGAACAACCGACCCTGGCAGGCTACGCCGCAATTACCGAACGAATGGAGATCGTCCTGTGAGCATCATTGAACTGTTGGCGACACTCAAGGCCAAGGATGTACAACTGGCGCTCAAGGGCGACCAGTTGTCGGTGCAGGGCAATAAACAGGCCCTGAGTGACCCGGCATTGGTGGCCTCGCTACGGGAACACAAGCCGGCGCTGATCGAGCTGCTCAAGGCCGGGGAATACGCGGCCACCAAGGCCGGTGAAGTCGAGGTGCCGGCCAATGGCATTCCCGCAGGCGCCCAGCGGATTACCCCAGCGATGCTGACGCTGTCGAGCCTGAGCCAGGCCTCGATTGACCGCATCATCGAGACCGTCGACGGCGGCGCGGCCAACGTGCAGGACATCTACCCGCTGGCCCCGCTGCAGGAAGGCATTCTTTATCACCATGTGAGTGCCGAACACGGCGACCCCTACGTCATGCAGTCGCAGTTCGCTTTCGACAGCCTTGAGCGCTTCAAGGGGTTTGCCCAGGCGTTGCAGGGCGTGATGGACCGCCATGACATCCTGCGCACCGCTGTGATCTGGGAGGGCCTGGAAGAGCCTTCGCAAGTGGTATGGCGCGCGGCGCGATTGCCGGTGCAACTGATTGAACTGAACCCCGCCGACGGGGATATCGCGACCCAGTTGCATGGCCTGTTTGATGGCCGTCACTACCGCCTGGACGTTACCCGCGCACCGCTTGTTCGTCTGGTAGGCGCCTGGGATGAAGCCCGGCAGCGCATGGTTGCCTTGCTGCTGTTCCACCACATGGCCCTGGACCACAGCGCGCTCGACGTGGTGCGCCACGAAATGCAGGCCTACTTGCAGGGCCACGGGGATCAGTTGGGCCAGGCGGTGCCTTTTCGTAACTACGTGGCCCAGGCACGCCTGGGGATCAGCGAGCAGCAACACGAAGCGTTCTTTCGCGAAATGCTCGGGGACATCACTGAGCCGACCTTGCCGTTTGGTTTGCAGGATGTGCAGGGCGACGGCCAGGAGATTGCCGAAGTCGACTGGCCGTTGCCGCCAGCGCTCAATCAGCGTTTGCGGGCCCAGGCGCGGCAGTTGGGGGTGAGTGCCGCCAGCCTGTTCCATATGGGCTGGGCGCAGGTATTGAGTGCCCTGGCAGGCAAGGCGCAGGTGGTGTTCGGCACCGTCTTGATGGGCCGCATGCAGGGGGGACACGCCACGGACCGGGCCCTGGGGATTTTCATCAATACCTTGCCGTTTCGCGTGGATGTCGGCGCCGAGACGGTGCGTGCCGGGGTCAAGGCCACGCACGCGCGGCTGACCACCTTGCTGCGTCATGAACACGCCGCCCTGGCCCTGGCCCAGCGTTGCAGCGGGGTGGCGGCGCCGACGCCGCTGTTCAGCACATTGCTCAACTATCGCCACAGTGGCTCGGGCACCAGTACCGACGCGGCGGCGGCCTGGCAGGGCATCGAGATCTTGAGCTCCGAGGAGCGCACCAACTACCCGCTGACCCTGAGTGTCGATGACCTGGGGGACGGGTTTATCCTGCGCTTGCTGGCGAGTACCCAGGTCGATCCGCAGGCTGTTTGTGGTTATGTGCAAACGGCCCTGGAAAACCTGGTACAGGCGCTGGAGCAGGCGCCCGACACCCCGTTGAATCTTCTGTCGGTACTGCCCGAGGCTGAGCAGCGACACCTGCTGGAGCACTTTAACGCGACAGCGGCCGACTTCCCCCAAGGCACCACCCTGCACGGGCGTATCGAAGCGCAGACGTCGCTGACCCCGGACGCGGTGGCTGCGGTGTATCAAGGCCGTCAGCTGACCTACGGCGAATTGAACCAACAAGCCAACCTGCTGGCCCATCACCTGCTGGCCCTGGGGGTAAAACCCGACGACCGTGTGGCCATCGTCGCCCGGCGCGGGCTGGACACCCTGGCCGGATTGCTGGCGATCCTCAAGGCCGGTGCCTGCTACGTACCGGTGGACCCGTCGCACCCGGCCGAGCGCCTGAGCTACCTCCTCAGCGACAGCGCCCCGGTCGCGGTGCTGACGCAACACGCCCTGCTGGAGCGGCTGCCTACACTCGACGTACCGGTGATCAACCTGGACCGTTTTACCTGGCATCACCATACGGCCAGCAACCCCCAAGTTTCCGTCACACCGTCCAACCTGGCCTACGTGATCTACACCTCCGGCTCCACCGGCCTGCCCAAAGGCGTGATGGTGGAACACCACACCGTGGCCAACCTGGTGGACTGGCATTGCACCGCGTTTGACCTGTGCGCCGGCCGACATACCGCCAGCGTTGCCGGTTTCGGCTTTGACGCGATGGCCTGGGAAGTCTGGCCGGCCCTGTGCGTGGGCGCGACCTTGCACCTGCCGCCGGCCCACGACGGCGCGGAAGATATCGACGCGCTGCTGGACTGGTGGCGCGCGCAACCGCTGGACGTGTGTTTCCTGCCCACGCCGGTGGCCGAATATGCCTTCAGCCAGCACATCGAACACCCGACCCTGCGCACCTTGCTGATTGGCGGCGACCGCCTGCGCCAGTTCACCCGGGCCCAACGTTTCGAGGTGATCAACAACTACGGTCCCACTGAAGCCACGGTGGTCGCCACCTCCGGGCGGATTGAGCCCGGTCAGCCGTTGCACATCGGCAAGCCCATCGCCAATGCCACGGTTTACCTGCTGGACGAACAGCAGCGCCCGGTGCCCTTGGGGGTTGCCGGTGAACTGTATGTGGGCGGCAAGGGCGTGGCGCGGGGTTATCTCAACCGTGCGGAAATGACCGCCGAACGCTTCCTGGATGACCCTTTCAACCCGGGCCGCATGTACCGTACCGGCGACCTCGCGCGCTGGTTGCCGGACGGGAACATCGAGTACCTGGGCCGCAACGACGACCAGGTGAAAATCCGTGGCGTGCGCATCGAGTTGGGAGAAATCGAAACCCGCCTCAACCAGTTGCCCGGTCTCCAGGAAGTGGTGGTGCTGGCCCGGGAAGACCAGCCCGGCCAGCCCCGGTTGGTGGCTTACTTCACCGAAAACCCGCAGTTCGATCCCCTCGATGTGGGCGATATTCGCACGCATCTGGTGGCCCACCTGCCGGACTACATGGTCCCGGTGGCCTACGTAAAACTCGATGCACTGCCCCTGACCGCCAACGGCAAGCTGGACCGCAAGGCCCTGCCAAAGCCGGACCTGGCCGCCGTCTTCACTCGCGAGTACGAAGCGCCTCATGGCGATATCGAAACCGTCCTCGCGCAAATCTGGGCCGATGTGCTGCAAGTGGAGCGCGTGGGGCGCCAGGATCATTTCTTTGAGTTGGGCGGCCATTCGTTGCTGGCCATGCGCATGGTGTCCCAGGTTCGCCAGCGCCTTGGGGTTGATCTGGCGCTGGGGGAACTGTTCGCCAATGCCGAACTGGCCGCCGTGGCGCAGGTGCTTGCCCAGGCCGGGCGCAGCACCTTGCCGGATATCCTGCCGGCGGCGCGGGACACGGAGTTGCCGTTGTCGTTTGCCCAGCAACGCCTGTGGTTTCTGGCGCTGATGGAGGGTGCCAACACCGCCTACAACATTCCTATCGGCCTGCGCTTGCGTGGGCAGTTGCACGTCGATGCGCTGCAACGGGCCCTGGCGCGGATCGTCGCGCGGCATGAAACCTTGCGCAGCCGTTTCGCCCAGCAGGATGACGACGCCCAGGTGCTGATCGTGCCGCCTGAAGAGGTGATGCCCCTGCAAGTGCAGGACCTGCGCCGCCACCCCGAAGCACAGCAGGTGCTGGACGCGTTGATCCAGGGCGAAGCCTCGGCGCCTTTCGATTTGCAGCGCGGCCCGCTGCTGCGCGGGCGCCTGGTGATCATGGCCGATGATCATCACGTGTTGCTGCTGACTATCCACCACATCGTGTCCGATGGCTGGTCCATGGGCGTGCTGACCCGTGAGCTGATGGCGTTGTACCAAGCCTTCAGCCGTGGTGAGGCTGACCCATTGCCGCCATTGCCGATCCAGTACAGCGACTTCGCCGTGTGGCAGCGCCTGTGGCTCAGCGGCGAAGTGCTGCATCGCCAGAGCAGCTATTGGCAACACACCCTGGCCGGTGCGCCGGCGTTGCTGATGTTGCCGACCGACCGTCCACGCCCGGCCCAGCAGGACTACGCCGGCAGCAGCGTCGACGTGCGCCTGGATGAGCGCCTGACCGCCGGGCTCAAGGCCCTCAGCCAGCGCCACGGCACCACGCTGTACATGGTGATGATGACGGCGTGGGCCTCGTTGCTCGCGCGTTTGGCCGGGCAGGAGGAAGTGGTGATCGGTTCCCCCGTCGCCAACCGCCAGCGGGCCGAGGTGGAAGGCTTGATCGGGTTGTTCGTCAACACCCTGGCGGTGCGCATCGATACCTCGGGCGAGCTGAGTGCCGAGGCGCTGCTGGCGCGGGTCAAGGGGCTGGCCCTGGACGCCCAGGCTCATCAGGACCTGCCGTTTGAGCAGGTGGTGGAAATCACCCGGCCATTGCGCAGCCTGGCCCATAGCCCGCTGTTCCAGACAATGTTGACCTGGCAGGACAGTGACGCGCCGGTACTGGCTCTCGGCGACCTGAGCCTTGAAGGGATTGTGGAGGACAGTCACTTTGCCAAGTTCGACCTGTCCCTGAACCTCGGCGAGACCCGGGGCGAAATTCGCGGCACCCTGGAATACGCCATCGCGTTGTTTGATGAGTCGACCATGCAGCGTTATGTCGGCTATTTCACCCGCGTGCTGCAGGCCATGGTGGATAACGATCAGGCGGTGCTGGAACAGGCTGACTTGCTGGACGATCAGGAGCGCCAGCACCTGCTGTTCGACTTCAACGACACCGCCGTGGGCTACAACCTAGACCAGACGCTGCACGGTATGTTCGAAGCCCAGGTTGCGCGAACGCCCGATGCACTGGCGGTGAAGGCGGGCTCGGAATGCTTGAGCTATCGCGAGTTGAACGAACGAGCCAATCAATTGGCGCACCATCTGCGTGAGCTGGGTGTACAGCCGGATTCGCGGGTGGCGATTTGCGTCGAGCGCGGCCTGGAGATGGTCATCGGCCTGTTCGCGATCCTCAAGGCGGGCGGCGGTTATGTGCCGCTGGACCCGGCGTATCCGCTGGAGCGTATCGCCTACATGCTCAAGGACAGCGCACCGGCCGCCGTGCTGGTGCAGGGCGAAACCCGTTCACTGCTGGGCGACGTGACGGTGCCGGTGGTGGACCTGGACCGGAACACCTGGCAGCACCAACCAACGTCCAACCCACGAGTGGATGGGCTGACCGCGCAGCATCAGGCCTACGTGATCTACACCTCGGGTTCCACCGGCCAACCGAAGGGCGTGATCAACGAGCACGCGGGCGTGGTCAACCGCCTGCTGTGGATGCAGGACGAGTACGGGCTGACTGCCCAGGACAGGGTATTGCAGAAAACTCCGTTCAGCTTCGACGTGTCGGTGTGGGAGTTTTTCTGGCCGCTGTTCACCGGCGCACGGTTGGTGATGGCGCGTCCAGGCGGGCATAAAGACCCGGCCTACCTGTGTGATGTGATCGAGTCCGAGCAGATCACCACACTGCACTTTGTGCCTTCGATGCTGGACGTGTTCCTGGCCCACGGCGATGTCAGCCAGAGCGCCGGGCTGGTGCGGGTGATGTGCAGCGGCGAAGCGTTGCCCGGCAGCCTGGTGCGCCGTTTCAAACAGCAGTTGCCGGGCATCGGTTTGTACAACCTCTACGGCCCGACGGAAGCGGCGGTGGACGTGACGGCGTGGGATTGCGCCGGGCCCGTCACGCCGGACAACACCCCCATCGGCAAGCCGATCGCCAACACCCGCATGTACCTGCTGGACGGGCAGTTGCAGCCCGTGCCATTGGGCGTGGTGGGCGAGCTGTTCATCGGTGGCGTGCAAGTGGCGCGGGGTTACCTGCACCGTCCTGAGCTGACGGCCGAACGCTTCCTCAAGGACCCGTTCAGCGCAGGCCGGATGTACCGCACCGGCGACGTCGGGCGCTACCTACCGGACGGCACCATCGAGTATTTGGGCCGCAACGATGACCAGGTGAAAATCCGTGGCCTGCGTATCGAACTGGGTGAGATTCAGGCGCGACTGCTGCAATACCCGCACATCAACGAAGCCGCCGTGGTGGCCCGTGACTCACGGCTGGTGGCCTACTACACCGGCGTGCAGGCCGACATCGACGCCCTGCGCAGCCACCTGCTGGAGCAATTGCCGGACTACATGGTACCGGCGACCTTCATGCACCTGGAGGCCTTGCCTCTGAGTCCCAACGGCAAGCTCGACCGCAAGGCATTGCCGGTACCGGGCCTGGAATCGGTGATCGCTCGGGAATACGTCGCGCCCCTGGGTGAAACCGAAATCACCCTGGCCGGCCTCTGGGCTGATTTGCTCAAGGTGGAGCGGGTCGGTCGGCATGACAATTTCTTCGAGCTGGGCGGCCACTCGCTGCTGGCCGCCAGCCTGATTGGCCGCATGCGCCGGGTCGGGTTGTCGGCGGATGTGAAAGTGCTGTTTGGTCAACCCACCCTTGCAGCCTTGGCGGCTGCCGTGGGTGGTGGTCGCGAAGTGGTGGTGCCGGCCAATGGGATTGCTGCGGATTGCACGCGGATCACCCCGGACATGCTGACGCTGGTGAACCTGGAGCAACCCGTCATCGACCGCCTTGTCGCGAGCATTCCCGGCGGCGCGGCCAACGTGCAGGACATCTACCCGCTGGCGCCGTTGCAGGCCGGGATCCTGTATCACCATCGCGCAGTACAACAGGGTGACGCGTACCTGTTACAGGCGCAGTTTGCCTTCGCCAGCGTCGAGCGCCTTGAAGCGTTTGCCCAGGCGTTGCAAGCGGTGATCGAGCGGCAGGATATCCTGCGCTCGTCGATGCACTGGGACGGGCTGGAAGAGCCGGTGCAAGTGGTGTGGCGCCGGGCGTCGTTGCAGGTCGAGGCGATTCAGGCGACGGGCGATGTGCTGGAGCACTTGCAGGCGCGCTTCCATCAGCACCGCCTGGACCTGGGGCAGGCACCGTTGATGCGCCTGGTGTACGCCGAGGACCCGGCCAACCAACGGGTGGTTGCGTTGTTGCTGTTCCATCATTTGGTGATGGATCACGTGGCGCTGGAAGTATTGCAGCACGAGATGCAAGCCTGTCTGTTGGGCCGTCGCGAGCAGTTGGGGGCGGCGGTGCCGTATCGCAACTATGTGGCGCAGACGCGCTTGGGCATGCGTCAGGACGAGCACGAAGCCTTCTTCCGCGAGATGCTCGGGGAGATCGATGAGCCGACGCTGGCACTGAATGCACCCGATGAAGCGCAACAGGCACGCCTGAGCGTTGACCCGCTGCTGAGCGGGCGCCTGCGCACCCTGGCGCGTCACCTTGGGGTCAGTGCGGCGAGCCTGATGCACCTGGCTTGGGCGCAGGTATTGGGCAAGGTTTCCGGCCGTGAGCAGGTGGTGTTCGGCACCGTGTTGCTGGGCCGGTTGCAAGGCGGTGAAGGCGCCGAGCGCGCATTGGGGGTGTTCATCAATACCTTGCCCCTACGGGTCGACCTGGGGGAGCGCACGGTGCACGCGGCGCTGATGGCGAGCCATGCCAGCCTGACCCAACTGCTCAGTCACGAGCATGCGCCACTGGCCCTGGCCCAACGTTGCAGCGGGTTGCCGGCCAATACACCGCTGTTCAGCGTGCTGTTCAACTATCGCCACAGTGCGCCGCACGCTGGTGGGGTGGCTGAAGCCTGGCAGGGCATGCAAGTGCTCAAGGCCGAGGAACGCACCAACTTTGCACTGTCCCTGAGTGTCGATGACCTGGGTGACGGGTTTGGCTTTGATGTCATGGGGCCGGGCGCGGCACGCCTCTGTGAGTACCTGCATGTCGCCCTGGAACACCTGGTGCAGGCCCTGGAGCAAAATGCAGCGGGCCCAATCAGCCAACTGTCGATTCTGCCGCCGGCGGAGCGTGAAAAGCTGCGGGTGGCGTTCAACGCCACCCAACGGGAGTTCCCTCGTGAACATACCGTGCAGCGCCTGTTCGAAGCCCAGGCCCAGGCGCGCCCGAGCGCCATCGCTGTGGCGCATGGCGAGGACACCCTGAGTTACGGCGCGCTGAACACCCGCGCCAACCAACTGGCCCATCACCTGCGCACCCTGGGCGTGCAGCCTGGCGATCACGTGGCGATCCTGCTGCCGCGCTCGATTGACCTGGTGCTCAGTCAACTGGCAATCCTCAAATGCGCGGCGGCCTACGTGCCGCTGGACATCAACGCCCCGGCCGAGCGCCAGGCCTTTATGGTGCAGGACAGCGGCGCGGTCTGGCTGTTGACCCACAGCAGCGAGTCCGTCGAGTACCCGACCCGACGCATCGACCTCGACACCCTGGCGCTGGACCCGCAACCGAGCCACAACCCGGACCTGTCGCAGTCCTCGGAACGGGTGGCGTACATCATGTACACCTCCGGCTCCACCGGCACCCCCAAAGGCGTGCTGGTGCCGCACCGGGGCATCACGCGGCTGGTGATCAACAACGGCTATGCCGATTTCAGCGCCCATGATCGCGTGGCGTTCGCCTCCAACCCGGCGTTCGACGCGAGCACCATGGACGTGTGGGGGCCGCTGCTGAACGGCGGCCAGGTGCTGGTGATCGACCATGCCACCTTGCTCGACCCGGGTGTGTTTGGCCGAGTATTGAAGGCGGGCGGGGCGACGATCCTGTTCGTCACCACCGCGCTGTTCAACCAGTACGTGCAGCTGATTCCCGACGCGTTGGCCGGGCTGCGCATCCTGTTGTGCGGCGGCGAACGGGCGGACCCGGCGGCATTCCGCAGCCTGCTGGCCCGGGCGCCGGCGTTGCGCCTGGTGCACTGCTATGGCCCGACGGAAACCACCACCTACGCCACCACCTATGAGGTGCAGGCGATCGCCGCCGATGCTGAAAGCGTGCCGATCGGCAGGCCGATTTCCAACACGCAAATCCATGTGCTGGATGCGCACTTGCAGCCGGTGCCGCTGGGTGTAGTCGGGGAAATCTGTATTGGCGGGCACGGTGTGGCCAAGGGGTATCTGAACCGGCCGGAGCTGACGGCTGAAAAATTTGTCGATGATCCATTTGGCGATGGTTTGCTGTACCGCACCGGCGACCTTGGGCGCTGGTCGGCGGACGGGCTGCTGGAGTGCATCGGTCGTAATGACGACCAGGTGAAGATCCGTGGCTTCCGCATCGAGTTGGGTGAAATCGAAGCGCGCCTGGCGACCTGCAACGGCATCAAGGATGTGGTGGTGCTTGCGCGGGAAGATGCGCCTGGCGATAAGCGACTGGTGGCGTACTACACCGGCGAGCCGCTCGCCGTTGACGTTCTGCGCAGTCATCTGCTGCAGCACCTGCCGGACTACATGGTGCCCTCGGCCTATGTGCCGCTGGAAAAAATGCCCCTGACGGCCAACGGCAAAGTCGACCGCAAGGCCCTGCCGGTGCCTGCGATGGAAGCGCTGGTAAGCCGTGTGTTTGAAGCCCCGGCCAATGAGCTGGAACAGACCCTGGCCCGCCTCTGGGGCGAAGTGTTGAGGTTGGAGCAGGTCGGTCGGCACGACAGTTTCTTTGAACTGGGCGGGCATTCGCTGCTGGCGATCCGGCTGGTCAACCTGATGGAAGAGGCGGGGCTTGAGGTGTCGTTGGCCGAGCTGTTCCAGCATGCCAGCGTCGCTTCGGTCGCCTCGATGCTTGGCCAGTGTACGACGCGGGAGGACGACAGCGCGCTGATCACCGTGCGCGCCAGCGGCAGCCAGCCGCCATTGTTCCTGGTGCACGAATTCAGCGGCATGGACGTGTATTTCCCGGCGCTGGGCCGGCATCTGCCGGGGGATTACCCGATCTACGGCTTGCCCGGTGCGCCCCTCGGTGAACCGCAGTTGCAGACCATGGAAGGCCTGGCGGCGCGGCTGGTGGGGATCATTCGGGCGGTGCAGCCCCATGGGCCGTATCGGCTGGCGGGTTGGTCGTTTGGTGGGGTGTTGGCTTATGAAGTGGCGATGCAACTGCAGGGCCTGGACGAGCCGGTGGCGTTCCTCGGGTTGATCGACAGCTACGTGCCGCGCATGACCGACCAGGGCAAGGGGCGCTGGGCCGGGCCGGATGCCCTCAAGCGGCATTTGCTGTTGCAGTGCATGGCGTATTGGAAGGCACAGGGAGGTGTGGATGAGCTGGCAAGCCTTGAGCAACTGGAAGCGCAGATTGGACAGCTGGATTTTGCTGGGCTGTTGCAACGCTGCCGCGATCGGCATTTGTTGTACGCGCAGATGGCGGCGGCTTCGGACGCGGACCTGTTGAGTTTTATCGAGCGGGAAGTCGGACATGGGCACGCGCTGGCGCATTACAGCCTGTTCCCGATGCCGCTGGCGGTGCACCTGTTCAGCGCCGCAGAGCGGCCGACGGAGCTGTCGCGGCGCAGCCTGGATTTGGGTTGGAATGAAGCGTTGGCCCCTGGGCAACTGCGCCAGGTTGAAGTGCCGGGGGATCACCAGAGCATGATGCAGGCACCGCATATCCAGGCGTTGGGGCAGGCGTTGGGTGAGGCTCTGGCATTGAGTGAGGCTCCGAGTGTTGCGGTGCATCAGCCGTTGTTGCGGATCCAGAGTGGCCGCGCCGGGCATGCGCCGATTTTCTGTGTGCCGGGGGCGGGGGATAGTGTGACCGGGTTTGTGGGGTTGACCGAGGCGCTGGGCCGGGACTGGCCGATCTTTGGCTTGCAGCCGCGTGGGCTGGATGGGGAGGTGGTGCCGCATAGCCAGGTTGAGGCGGCGGCGCGCTGTTATTTGCAGGCCTTGGAGCAGGAGTGTCCTTCGGGGCCGGTGCATCTGGTGGGGCATTCGTTTGGCGGCTGGGTGGTGTTTGAAATGGCCGCGCGGTTGCAAGACCAGGGGCGTGAGGTGGCGTCGTTGACGTTGATCGACAGCGAGGCGCCCGGGGGGAATGGGGTGGTGGGTCGGCCCTATACCACGACGGCGGCGTTGTTACGGCTGATTGAGTCGATGCAGGTGGCTTCGGGTAAGTCGCTGGGGATTGATGCGGTGGATTTTGCCGGGCGCGATGAAGTGGAGCAGCGGCGGTTGTTGCATGCGGGGATGGTGGGGGGCGGGTTGTTGCCTGCGCGGTCTTCGATGGAGGCGATGGATGGGCCGGCGCGCACGTATGCGTCGGCGTTGCGTACGGTTTATCGGCCTGGGCGGCGGTATGAGGGGGTGGTGCGGTTGGTGTTGGCTGAGGATCCGACCCTGGATGCGGCGGGGAATCAGCGGGAGCAGGGGTTGATGGTTGAAGGGTGGCGCCAGTGCACCGGGTCGTTGGAGGTTTGGTATGGGCCGGGGAATCATTTTTCGCTGCTCAAGGCGCCCAACGTCTTTAGTTTGGCGGCTTGGTGGCGGGATGGGGTTGTGGTTGGGGAGCGGGTTTCGTGAGTGTACATATCCGTTGCTGCGGTAACGGCGGCTTATGGTTCCGCTCTTACAGCGGGTCACTTTTGGCAAACGCCCCAAAAGTAACCAAAAGGTCTTTGCCCCACCACTCGGTGCCTCGCCTAGGCTCGGCATGCCCGCACTCCGGCCCGGTTCCGCGGGCCGCCGCGACGGGCCATCCATGGCCCGGCGCGGCTAAATCGGCATCCTTGCCGATTTACCCGCTCCACCGTGCCTACTTGCGGCCATCGTGGTTAACGGGGCCCGCAGATCAAGATCAAGATCAAAAGCACGGCGGCCTGAAAGCCGACCTGAGTGTTAGAAGCAAAGGCAAAAGCTGCTTTTCTGTAGGAGCTGGCTTGCCTGCGATGCAGACACCTCGGTGTATCAGGCAGACCGAGGTGATGCCATCGCAGGCAAGCCAGCTCCCACATTTGACCGTGCCCGCTTTGGCTTTTGATTTGGCTTTTAAACACTCAAGCCGGCCGGTAGGCCGCTGTGCTCTTGCTGTTGATCTTGATTTTGATCTTAGGCGCCCCGTTAAACCACGCTGGCCGAACGCAGGCTTTGGAGCGTGG
>NZ_JAAAFU010000012.1:0-31510 GCF_019352905.1 Pseudomonas sp. Xaverov 83
GCAAGAGCGTTTTGCTTACTTTTGCGCTTTTCAAAAGTGAGCCGCTGTAAGAGCGGAACCAATAGCGGCCCTAACCGCAGCAACGGATATGCCCCCCAATCTAAAAACCTACTTCTTTTTCTTCGGAACCCGCACCAACCGCGTATCCGAATAAATGTCATGCCAGCCACGCTTCTGCTTGTCGAACAACGACCAGACAAACCCAAGCCCCAGACACAACCACGAAGCAATCGACACCACAAACCGCAACAACGCCTGCCACAGACTAATCCGCGACCCATCAGCGTTCTGCACCCGCACCCCCCAAACCTGCATCCCCAGGGTCTGCCCCGAATGCGTCCAGAACTTGGCAAAAAACCCAAACAACACAAAAAACAAAATCGTCGACAACAGCGGATCACCATCCAGCGCGCCAGACTCAGACAGCGCCCGCAACTTGGCCTCCCCGACAAACCCCATCCACACCAGCTTGTAGATAAAGGCCGTGACGATCAGCAGGGCCGTGCACAACAGGAAGTCATAGAACATCGCTGCCAGACGACGGCCCAGGCCTACGGCGGGAAACTCGCCTTGGGGGCTCAGCAGGTGTTTCGACATGGCATGGCTCTCGGCAGGAAAAAAGCCATTTTACGGAAGAACGCCCATAAAAAAGCCCCTGATGTCATATCAGAGGCTTTTTGTCGCAGCAAGGATCAGCCTTCTGCTTGTACTTCGTCGGCTTGCATGCCTTTTTGGCCTTGCACCGCGATGAAGGTCACTTTCTGGCCTTCTTTCAGGCTTTTGAAGCCGTTGCCCTGAATAGCGCGGAAGTGGACGAACAGATCCGGACCGCTCTCTGGAGTGATAAAACCAAACCCTTTCTCGTCGTTAAACCACTTGACGGTACCGCTCTGACGTTCAGCCATTTTCTTATTTCCTTGACGCTAAAAATTAATGACAGCCCCTTTCACATGAAAGAGTACTGGGCTGGGTTGCAGGAAAGTAAGAGACGTCGAACGGGTTGTAGCAAACTTTGGCTACTGCCCAGGTCCAGGTTCAAAGCGACCCATGCAAACACAGTGGGCAAACTCTACGACAACTAAGACAGAAAAAACAAGCCCTGGGAAAAGCCCGGGTTTTGCTCGGCTTCATTACAGTTCTGTTCACAATGTGGAACGTCTTTATTCGATAGAATCCGTCACTTGTTATAGGTGACAGAACATAACATTGACTATCGACAGTGCACTTTAATGTGGCGGTTGCGTTACAGATTAGTGCACGTTAACGCAACCGCGTTACTTATAGGAACAGTCAATCAACCACGGTAGTAACGTTGTGGCACGAATGGCATTTTACTTACACGAAGTGGCACCTTTTTCCCACGTACCAATGCAGATACTTCGGTATCCAACGCGATGAACGCACTGTCCAGATAACCCATGGCCAGCGGGCCGCCCAGGCTCGGGCCAAAGCCGCCGCTGCAGACGCTACCGATCACGGTACCGTGTTCGTCGACGATCTCTGCACCTTCGCGCACCGGTGTCCGCTCCTGCGGCAACAGGCCCACACGTTTGCGGCTCACGCCGGTTTGTTGCTGGGTGAAGATTGCGTCGGCACCCGGGAAGCCGCCGGCACGTGCTCCATCGGCGCGACGGGCCTTGGAAATCGCCCACAACAGGCTGGCTTCAATCGGCGTGGTCTCGGTGTTCATGTCATGGCCGTAGAGGCACAGGCCGGCTTCCAGGCGCAGGGAGTCGCGAGCGCCCAGGCCGATGGCCTGCACTTCGGTTTCGGCCAGCAGGCTGCGGGCCAGGGCTTCGGCGCTGGCGGCCGGCACCGAGATTTCGAAGCCGTCTTCGCCGGTATAGCCCGAGCGGCTGACGTAGCAGTCCACGCCCAGCAGGCGGGTCGGTGCGAATTGCATGAAGGTCATGTGCTTGACCTCCGGCGCCAGGCGCGCCAGCACGCTGACGGCGGCCGGGCCTTGCAGGGCCAGCAGGGCGCGTTCCTCGAACAGTGGCTCGATGCTGCACTGGTCACCGATGTGCTGGCGCAGGTGGGCCAGGTCCTGGTCCTTGCAGGCAGCGTTCACCACCAGGAACAGTTCGTCGTTACCCAGGTTGGCGACCATCAGGTCATCCAGGATGCCGCCTTGCTCGTTGGTGAACATCGCATAGCGCTGCATGCCTACCGGCAGGTCGATAATGTCCACCGGTACCAGGGTTTCCAAGGCTTTTGCGGCACCGGCACCGGTCAGGCGGATCTGGCCCATGTGCGACACATCGAACAACCCGGCCTGTTCACGGGTGTGCAGGTGTTCTTTCATCACGCCCAGCGGGTATTGCACCGGCATGTCGTAGCCGGCGAAGGGCACCATGCGTGCGCCCAGCTCGATGTGCAGGGCGTGCAATGGGGTTTTCAACAGGGTTTCGGTGGACATATTCAGCTCCTGAAAAACGTGCGGACGCGCTTGTAGGCGTCAGCACTCGATAATGTTGACCGCCAAACCGCCACGGGCGGTTTCCTTGTATTTGCTTTTCATGTCGGCGCCGGTCTGGCGCATGGTGCGGATGACCTTGTCGAGGGAGACGAAGTGTTGCCCGTCGCCGCGCAGGGCCATGCGCACCGCATTGATGGCCTTGACCGAACCCATGGCGTTGCGCTCGATGCAAGGCACTTGCACCAGTCCGCCGATGGGGTCGCAGGTCAGGCCGAGGTTGTGTTCCATGCCGATCTCGGCGGCGTTTTCTACCTGGGAAACCGTACCGCCCAACACCTCGCACAGGGCGCCGGCGGCCATGGAACAGGCCACGCCGACTTCCCCCTGGCAGCCGACTTCGGCGCCGGAAATCGAGGCGTTTTCCTTGTACAGAATGCCGATGGCCGCGGCGGTGAGCAGGAAACGCACCACACCGTCTTCGCTGGCCCCCGGGATAAAGCGCATGTAGTAGTGCAACACCGCCGGCACAATCCCGGCTGCACCGTTGGTGGGCGCAGTCACCACGCGCCCGCCATTGGCGTTTTCTTCGTTGACCGCCAGGGCGTACAGGTTGACCCAATCCAGTACCGACAACGGGTCGCGTAGCGCCGATTCCGGGTGCTTGCACAGCTGGCGATGCAGCGCGGCGGCGCGTCGTTTGACCTTCAGGCCGCCCGGCAAAATCCCTTCGTTGCGACAGCCCGCGTCTACGCAATCCTGCATTACCTGCCAGATTTTCAGCAGGCCGGCGCGGGTTTCGGCTTCCGGTCGCCAGGCGCTTTCATTGGTCAGCATCACCTGGCTGATGGAGAGCCCATAGGTGGCGCAGTGGCCGAGCAAGTCCTTGGCACTTTTGAACGGGAAGGTCAGGAGCGTGGCGTCTTCGACGATACGATCGTGGCCGGCGGCGTCTTCATCCACCACAAACCCGCCGCCCACCGAGTAGTACTCGCGGCTGCGAATCTGCAGGCCGGCGGCGTCGAAAGCGCGGAAGATCATGCCGTTGGGATGATAGGGCAGGGGTTTGCGAATCATCGCCAGGTGTTCTTTCTCGTTGAACGCAATGCTGTGTTCGCCGAGCAGGTTCAAGCCTGCGTTGCCGCGAATTTCCGACAAGCGTGCGGCGACGGTTTCAGTGTTCACGGTGTCCGGGTGTTCGCCTTCCAGGCCCAGCAATACAGCCTTGTCACTGCCGTGGCCTTTGCCGGTGGCGCCGAGGGAACCGTAGAGCTCCACCTTGACGCAGGTGGTGGTGGCTAACAGGTTATCGCGCTTCAGTCCTTCGACGAATCGAGCGGCAGCGCGCATCGGGCCGACGGTGTGGGAGCTGGAGGGGCCGATGCCAATCTTGAACAGGTCGAACACGCTTAAAGACATGGTTGTTCTCCGGTTTCTTATTATTTATCGGATGTACTCGGTCCAATTGTGGGAGCGGGCTTGCTCGCGAAAGCGGTGGGTCAGCCACCAGATGTATCAACTGACACTCCGCATTCGCGAGCAAGCCCGCTCCCACATTAGGTTACGCGTAGCTCTCGATCGACGGGCAAGCACACACCAAATTGCGATCGCCAAACACGTTGTCGACCCGGCCAACCGGCGGCCAGTACTTGGCCTCGATCAACGACGCCACCGGGTACACCGCTTGTTCACGGCTGTATGGGTGGCTCCATTCGCCAACCAGTTCCGCGGCAGTGTGTGGTGCGTTCTTCAGCGGGTTGTCGTCCTTGTCCAGCGAGCCGTTTTCCACCGCGCGGATTTCTTCGCGGATGGCGATCATCGCGTCGCAGAAGCGGTCCAGTTCTTCCCTGGATTCGCTTTCGGTCGGCTCGATCATCAGGGTGCCGGCTACCGGGAACGACATGGTCGGGGCGTGGAAACCAAAGTCGATCAGACGCTTGGCCACGTCATCCACGCTGATGCCGCTGCTGTCTTTCAGCGGGCGCAGGTCGAGGATGCATTCGTGGGCCACCAGGCCATTGCTGCCGGTGTACAGCACCGGGTAGTGCTCTTCCAGGCGACGGGAAATGTAGTTGGCATTCAGGATCGCCAACTGCGAAGCGCGCTTGAGGCCTGCGCCGCCCATCATGCTGATGTACATCCAGGTGATCGGCAGGATGCTCGCGCTGCCGAACGGTGCGGCGCAGACTGCGCCTTCCTTGCGTTCCATCGCGGCATGGCCGGGCAGGAACGGGGTCAGGTGGGATTTGACGCCAATCGGGCCAACGCCCGGGCCGCCACCGCCGTGGGGAATGCAGAAGGTCTTGTGCAGGTTCAGGTGGGACACATCGCCGCCGAACTTGCCCGGGGCGCACAGGCCGACCATCGCGTTCATGTTGGCGCCGTCGATGTACACCTGGCCGCCGTTGTCGTGAATGATCCCGCAGATTTCGCGGATGCCTTCTTCGAACACGCCGTGGGTGGACGGGTAGGTGATCATCAGCGCAGCGAGGTGTTCGCGGTGCTCGATAGCTTTGGCGCGCAGGTCTTCGATGTCGACGTTACCGCGGGCATCGCAAGCGGTGACCACTACGCGCATGCCGGCCATGTTGGCGGTGGCCGGGTTGGTGCCGTGGGCCGACGACGGGATCAGGCAGATGTCGCGGCGCTCTTCGCCACGGCTCTGGTGATAGGCACGAATGGCCAGCAGGCCAGCGTACTCGCCCTGGGAACCGGCGTTCGGTTGCAGGGAGATCGCGTCGTAACCGGTGGCCGCGCAGAGCATGGCTTCCAGTTCGGTGGTCAGTTGCTGGTAGCCGGCGCTTTGCGAGGCGGGGGCGAACGGGTGCAGGGCACCGAACTCGGCCCAGGTCACCGGGATCATTTCGCTGGCGGCGTTGAGCTTCATGGTGCACGAGCCCAGCGGGATCATGGTGCGATCCAGGGCCAGGTCCTTGTCGGCCAGCTTGCGCAGGTAGCGCATCAGCTCGGTTTCGGAGTGATAACGGTTGAACACCGGGTGGCTGAGGATCGGCGACTGGCGCAGCAGCGCGGCCGGCAGGGTGCTTTCAACGCTGGCAGCCAATGCGGCGAAGTCTGGCACGGCTTTGCCGCCGGCGAACACGCTCCACAGGGTTTCGATATCGGCTTGGGAGGTGGTTTCGTCCACCGACAGGCCAAGGCGTTCGCCATCGACCACACGCAGGTTGATGCGCTGGGCACGGGCCTTGTCGTGCAGGGCGGCGGTTTGCGCGCCGGTCTTGATGGTCAGGGTATCGAAGAAGTGGGCTTGCTCAACCGCCAGGCCCAATGCGCTCAAGCCTTTGGCGAAGATCGCGGTCAGGTGGTGAATGCGGTTGGCAATCTGGGTCAGGCCTTTCGGGCCGTGGTACACGGCATACATGCTGGCAATGTTGGCCAACAGCACTTGGGCGGTGCAGATGTTGCTGGTGGCCTTCTCGCGGCGGATATGTTGCTCGCGGGTCTGCATGGCCAGGCGCAGGGCCGGCTTGCCGAAACGGTCCACGGAGACGCCTACCAGACGGCCCGGCATGTCGCGCTTGAACGCATCCTTGGTGGAGAAGTACGCCGCGTGCGGGCCACCGAAGCCCAGCGGTACGCCAAAGCGTTGCGCGCTGCCGATGGCCACGTCGGCACCGAACTCACCCGGCGGGGTCAGCAGGGTCAGGGCCAGCAGGTCGGCGGCCACGGCCACCAGTGCGTTGGCGGCGTGGAAGCGCTCGGTGAGTTCGCGGTAGTCGAACACGTCACCGTTGCTCGCCGGGTATTGCAGCAGGGCGCCGAAGAAGGCGCTGACATCGGTCAGTTCACGCTCGTCGCCCACGACTACGTCGATGCCCAGCGGCTCGGCACGGGTGCGCAGTACGTCGAGGGTTTGCGGGTGGCTGTGCACGGAGGCGAAGAACGCGTTGCTGCCTTTGTTCTTGCTCAGGCGTTTGCAGAAGGTCATGGCTTCGGCAGCGGCGGTGGCTTCGTCCAACAGCGAGGCGTTGGCGATCGGCAGGCCGGTGAGGTCGCTGATCAGCGTCTGGAAGTTCAGCAGCGATTCCAGGCGGCCCTGGGAAATCTCCGGCTGATACGGCGTGTAGGCTGTGTACCAGGCCGGGTTTTCCAGGAGGTTGCGCAGGATCGGCGACGGTGTGTGGCAGTTGTAGTAGCCCTGGCCGATGTAGGTCTTGAACAGCTCGTTCTTGGCGGCAATCGCCTTGATCGAAGCCAGTGCGTCGGCTTCGCTCAGGCCATCACTCAGACCCAGCACGGCGGTGCCCTTGATGCTTTCCGGGATCACGCTGGCGCTCAGGGCTTCCAGGGAATCAAAGCCCAGGGTGGCGAGCATGTGTTGCTCGTCGTCTTGGCGCGGGCCGATGTGGCGGGCAATGAATTCGTTGGCGGTGGTCAGATTAGTCATGGCGCGCTCCTCAGGCTTCAGCGTTGGCTTTGATCAGGCGGTCATACGCATCCTGATCCAACAGCTTAGCTACTGCATCGGCATCAGCCGGTTTAAAGCGGAAGAACCAGCCTTCGCCCATCGGGTCTTCGTTGACCAGCTCGGGGCTGCCATCCAGCTTGTCGTTCACTTCGAGGACTTCGCCGTCCAGCGGCATGTATACGCCGCTGGCTGCCTTGACCGACTCAACGGTGGAGGCTTCTGCGCCCTTGTCGTAGGCCTGCAGTTCAGGCAGTTGCACGAAAACCACATCACCCAGCGCGTTCTGCGCAAAAGCGGTAATGCCCACGGTAACGCTGCCGTCGGCTTCGGCGCGCAGCCATTCGTGATCTTCAGTAAAGCGCAACTCGCTCATGGAAACTCCTCAGGGCCAGATTCGTCTGGTGGACGGGATTGGAATAATTAGGAGTTGCTTAGCAAAATTGCGGCCAATGTTTTTTTATCGTTATAAAACAATTGGTTACTGATTATGGCCGGTGGTGTTCGAACGCTGGCTGTAGCGATATCGCTACAGCTGGGCCGTTGAAAAAAAGCCTATGAGGATCAAAGCCTTGCATGGCGACGGCTGAGACTGCGTGTATCGATATCGTTCCGCTGTAGCGCTTTCAGTACAGAAGGAGGTCGCTTTTGATATAACCGTTGGAATGCAATCAATGTGGGAGCTGGCTTGCCTGCGATAGCGGTGGGTCAGTCAACACCGCTATCGCAGGCAAGCCCCCACATGTTGACCGCGTGCAGTCAGGGCTTGTTGGGAATGCCGTACTTGCGCAAGCGATGGGCGATGGCGGTGTGGGAGGTCTGCAGGCGGCTCGCCAGCTGACGCGTGGACGGATAGCTGACATAGAGCTTCTCCAGCAACCCGCGCTCGAAGTCTTCCACCGCCTGCTCCAGGCTGTCGACTTCACCGTCGTTCTGGCGCGCCACCGAGGTGCCGGCGATGTCCAGGTCGCCAATGTCCACCAGGCTGCTTTCGCAAATGGCCGCGGCGCGGAAGATCACGTTCTGCAACTGCCGCACGTTGCCCGGCCAGCGGTTGCCCAGCAGCGCCGGGTAGGTGCCGGGCGCCAGGCGGCAGATTGGGCGCTGGATCTGCGCGCAGGCCTGCTGCATGAAGTAGCGGGCCAGCAGCAGGATGTCCTGGCCGCGTTCGCGCAGAGGCGGCACTTCGACGTTGAGCACATTGAGGCGGTAGAACAGGTCTTCGCGGAAGGTGCCTTCGCTGACCATTTTTTCCAGGTCGCGGTGGGTGGCGCTGAGGATCCGCACATTGACCTTCACCTCGCGGTCGCCGCCTACCCGACGGAAACTGCCGTCGTTGAGAAACCGCAGCAACTTGGCCTGCAGGTACGGTGACATTTCGCCGATCTCGTCGAGGAATACCGTGCCCTGGTTCGCCAGTTCCATAAGCCCCGGCTTGCCGCCGCGCTGGGCACCGGTAAAGGCGCCGGGGGCGTAACCGAACAGCTCGCTCTCGGCCAGGTTTTCCGGCAGCGCGGCGCAGTTCAAGGCCAGGAACGGCGCACTGTGCCTCGCGCTGATGGCGTGGCAGGCGCGGGCCACCAGTTCCTTGCCCGTACCGGTCTCGCCCTGGATCAACAACGGTGCATCCAGCGCCGCCACCCGTTGCGCCCGCGCCTTGAGGGTGCGGATCGCCGGGGACTCGCCCAGCAGCGCGTCGAACCCTTCGGCATGGTCATGGTGCAGCGCCGACAGTTGTTCGCCGATGCGGTTGGGTGGGTACAGGGTCAGCAGGGCGCCGGCGTCAGTGATCGGCGTGGCGTCCAGCAGCAGGGTCTGGCCGTTCACGTTGATTTCCCGCAGGGCCAGGCGAAAGCCGTGTTCGAGCAAGGTGGCCAGCAACTTTGGGTCGTCGAACAGTTCATTGATGCTCTCGCCGGCGGGCTCGCGACCGTACAAGGCAATCAAGGCCGGGTTGGCCAGCAGGATCTTGCCGGCGCTGTCCAGGGCCAGCACCGGGTCGGTCATGGCGGCGAGCAGGGCGTCGAGTTGCAGGTGCTGGCGCTGGCCGGGGAGGATGTCGACCACGGTCACGGCTTGCACGCCGCGCACGCTGAACAGTGCGTCGCGCAGTTCTTCCAGCACCTCGGCGCTCAGGGTTGGAGCGTCGATGTAGACGTTGGGCGGAACCATTTCCACCGCATCCAGGTTGAGATTGCGCCCACCGAGCAAGGCCAGGACTTCCTGGGTGATGCCGACGCGGTCGATGAAGCTGACGTGGATACGCATGGGGCGGTTAGCGGTTCTGGCGAGCGAGAGGTGGCAAGTATGCCTTGGAGAAGATGGAGATCAAAATGTGGGAGCGGGCTTGCTCGCGAATGCGGTGTATCAGCTAATACATCCGGTGACTGACACACCGCATTCGCGAGCAAGCCCGCTCCCACATTTGATGGTTGGTGCCTGGGAAATCGGGTTATTCGAGGTGTTCGGGCTTGACCGGATCCCCCGGCTTCACATCCAGCTGGTGCCGCACATCTTCAAACATCAAATCGTACTGCTTGTGCATCTGCCCATTAAGCACGGCAATCTTCGGCATACCGTACTTCTGCGCGATATTCATCGCGTGCCGGGCGAAGTCGAACGACTGGTCCTTGGGCAGGAAAAACTCTTCCTTGAGCTCCTTGTCCTGCACCGAGCCGTGCATTTTGAAGAGCATTCCTTTGCCTTCCTTTGGGTCCTGGCTGACTTCGTAGTCGATGCACAGGTTGTAGCTGTAGTCATCCTTGTTCAGCGCGTGGCGTTCGATGTGCAGGTGACCAGGTTCAAAGGTAGCCATAGGCATTTCTCCTCTACTTCACAGGTAGGTGATTCCGGGTTTCGCCGTGCTGATTCGCGTGCCGGCAGTGCCCTGGACGATCGCTTCGATGTCCGAGAGTGAACCGATCACTGCGGTTTTGCCAGTCTGGCGGGCGAACTCGCAAGCGGCCTGGACCTTGGGTCCCATGGAGCCGGCGGCGAAGCCGAGCTTTTCGATTTCGTCCGGGTGCGCCTGGCCGATGGCTTTCTGGGTGGGCTTGCCGAAGTCGATAAAGGCGGCATTGACGTCGGTGGCGATCACCAGCAAATCAGCGTCCAATTGCCCGGCCAGCAAGGATGAGCACAGGTCTTTGTCGATCACGGCTTCAATGCCCTTGAGCTTGCCGTCTTCGCCATACATCGTCGGAATGCCGCCGCCACCGGCGCAGATCACGATGCTGCCTTTTTCCAGCAGCCACTGGATTGGACGGATTTCAAAGATCCGCTTCGGCCGTGGGCTGGCCACCACGCGGCGATACTTGTCGCCATCGGGGGCAATCGCCCAGCCTTTTTCGGCCGCGAGTTTTTCCGCTTCGGCCTTGGAGTAGACCGGGCCGATCGGCTTGGTCGGGTTCTGGAAGGCCGGGTCCTTGGCGTCGACTTCAACCTGGGTCAACAGCGTGGCGAACGGCACTTCGAAGTCCAGCAGGTTGCCCAGTTCCTGTTCGATGATGTAGCCGATCATGCCTTCGGTTTCGGCGCCCAGCACATCCAGCGGGTACGGCGAGACCTGGGTGTAAGCCGCCGCTTGCAGCGACAGCAGGCCCACTTGCGGGCCATTGCCGTGGGCAATCACCAGCTCGTTGCCGCTGTGGATCTTGGCGATCTGTTCGGTGGCGATGCGGATATTGGCCCGTTGATTGTCTGCGGTCATGGGTTCACCACGGCGCAGAAGGGCGTTGCCGCCCAGTGCAACGACGATACGCATAATGCGGTCCTTCTAAAATTGAGCGAGGTCTCTCATGAACAAACCGGTCAATGTGGGAGCTGGCTTGCCTGCGATAGCATCAACTCGGTTTCTCAGCTAGACCGAGGTGCCTGCATCGCAGGCAAGCCAGCTCCCACACTGACGGTGTTTGCACCGTGAGAATTAGATATCCGCCAACGCCGACACCAGGATCGCCTTGATGGTATGCATGCGATTCTCAGCCTGCTCAAAGGCGATATTGGCCGGGGACTCAAACACCTCTTCGGTCACTTCCACACCGTTGGCCAGGTTCGGATAACGCGCGGCGATGTCCTTGCCGACCTTGGTTTCACTGTTATGGAACGCCGGCAGGCAGTGCATGAATTTCACCCGTGGGTTGCCCGAGGCCTTCATCATCTTGGTGTTGACCTGGTACGGCAGCAGTTGCTCGATGCGCTCGTCCCACGCTTCCACCGGTTCGCCCATGGACACCCAGATATCGGTGTGGATGAAGTCCACGCCTTTGACCGCTTCTTTCGGGTCTTCGGTGATGGTGATGCGCGCGCCACTTTCTTCGGCGAATTCCTGGCACTGCTTGATGAAATCAGCATGGGGCCACAGGGCTTTCGGTGCGCCGATGCGCACGTCCATGCCCAGCTTGGCGCCAATCATCAGCAGCGAGTTGCCCATGTTGTAGCGGGCGTCGCCCAGGTAGGCGTAGCTGATGTCATGCAGCGGCTTGTCGCTGTGCTCGCGCATGGTCAGGGTGTCGGCGATCATCTGGGTCGGGTGGAATTCAGCGGTCAGGCCGTTGAACACCGGCACCCCGGCGAACTTGGCCAGTTCTTCGACGATTTCCTGTTCAAAGCCACGGTACTCGATGGCATCGAACATCCGGCCCAGGACGCGGGCGGTGTCTTTCATGCTTTCCTTGTGGCCGATCTGCGACGACACCGGGTCGATGTAGGTGACGTGGGCACCCTGGTCGTGGGCCGCGACTTCGAACGCGCAACGAGTGCGGGTCGAGGTTTTTTCGAAGATCAGCGCGATGTTTTTGCCCTTCAGGTGCGGACGCTCGGTGCCGGTGTATTTGGCGCGCTTGAGGTCGCGGGACAGGTCGAGCAGGTAGTGCAGTTCGCGGGTGGTGTGATGCATCAGCGACAGCAGGCTGCGGTTGCGCATGTTGAAAGCCATGATGGATCTCCTTAGTAGTCGATTGGGTCGCGAATGATCGGGCAGGTCATGCAGTGGCCACCGCCACGGCCCCGGCCGAGTTCACCGGCGCTGATGGTGATGACTTCCACACCGGCCTTGCGCAGCAGGGTGTTGGTGTAGGTGTTGCGGTCGTAACCGATCACCACGCCAGGCTCCACGGCCACTACGTTGTTGCCGTCATCCCACTGCTCGCGTTCGGCGGCGAAGCTGTTGCCGCCGGTTTCCACCACGCGCAGGGCCTTGAGGTTCAGGGCGGCGGCGACGGTGTCGAGGAAGTTGGTTTTTTCGCGTTGGATATCGATGCCGCCGGGCTTGGTCTCGTCCGGGCGCAGGGTGAAAGCGACGATCTGGTTGACCACTTCCGGGAAGATCGTGACCAGGTCGCGGTCGCAGAAACTGAACACGGTGTCGAGGTGCATCGCCGCGCGGGATTTCGGCAGGCCGGCGACGATTACGCGTTCCACGGCTTTGTGCTTGAACAGGTTCAGGGCGAGTTGGCCGATGGCTTGGCGCGAGGAACGCTCGCCCATGCCGATCAACACCACGCCGTTACCGATCGGCATCACGTCGCCGCCTTCCAGGGTGGCATTGCCGTGCTCCTGGTCCGGGTCGCCGTACCACACCTGGAAGTCGGCGTTGGTGAACTCCGGGTGGAATTTGTAGATGGCGCTGGCCAGCAGGGTTTCCTGGCGTCGTGCCGGCCAGTACATCGGGTTCAGCGTCACGCCGCCGTAGATCCAGCAGGTGGTGTCGCGGGTGAACTGAGTGTTGGGCAGCGGCGGCAGAATGAAGCTGGAGTGGCCGAGGAAATCGCGGAACATCTCGATGGTCTTGCCGCCAAAGCTGCTCGGTAGGTCATCGGCCGACACACCACCGATCAGGAACTCAGCGACCTTGCGCGGCTCGAGGCTGCGCAGCCACGAGCTGACTTCATTGACCAGCCCCAGGCCGACCTGGTTGGCGGTGATCTTGCGCGCCAGGATCCAGTCCAGTGCTTCGGGGATGGCGACGATGTCGGTCAGCAGGTTGTGCATTTCCAGCACATCGATGTCGCGCTCGCGCATCTTGGTCACGAAGTCGAAATGGTCGCGCTTGGCCTGGGCCACCCACAGCACATCATCGAACAGCAGTTCATCGCAGTTGTTGGGGGTCAGCCGCTGGTGGGCCAAACCTGGGGAGCACACCATGACTTTGCGCAGTTTGCCGGCTTCGGAATGTACGCCGTACTTCACTTTTTCCGTGGTCATTACAGATCCTCCAGTGAACAATAATTACAGGGTCAGGAAGCCGGAGTAGAGGCCATAGCCCGCCACGAAGGCGCCTATGACGACTGCGGCGAAAATCAGCTTCTCGACGTTGGTGAAAATCGGTTTGCCCAGTTCATGCTTGGCCATGGCGAACAGGATCACGCCAGGGGCGTAGAGCAGGGCGGACAGCAACAGGTACTTAGTGCCACCGGCGTACAGCAGCCAGACCGCGTAGATCAACGCGATGGCGCCGATCAGCAGGTCTTTGCGGCGTTCGCCCGGGGCGCTTTCATAGGTTTCACCGCGCACCGCCAGCAGCAGCGCATAGGCCGCCGACCACAGGTAAGGCACCAGGATCATCGAGGTGGCGAGGTAGATCAGCGACAGGTATGTACTGGCGGAAAACAGCGTGATCACCAGGAAGATCTGCACCATGGCGTTGGTCAGCCACAGGGCGTTGGCCGGCACGTGGTTGGCGTTTTCCTTACGCAGGAATTCCGGCATGGTGTGGTCCTTGGCCGCGGCGAACATGATCTCCGCACACAGCAGCACCCACGACAACAGCGCCCCCAGCAAGGAAATGATCAAGCCGACGCTGATCAACACCGCGCCCCAGTGACCCACCACATGCTCCAGCACGGCGGCCATCGAAGGGTTCTGCAGCTTGGCCAGTTCCGGTTGGGTCATGATCCCCAGGGACAGCACGTTCACCAGCATCAGGAACAGCAGCACGGTGATAAAACCGATCACGGTGGCCTTACCGACGTCGGAGCGTTTTTCGGCGCGGGACGAGAAGATGCTCGCGCCTTCAATGCCGATGAACACCCAGACGGTGACCAGCATCATGTTGCGCACCTGGTTCATCACGCTGCCCAGGTCCGGGTTTTTCACGCCCCAGATGTCAGCGGTGAAGATGTCCAGCTTGAACGCGAAGAGCGCGATCAACACGAACAGCACCAGCGGCACGACCTTCGCGACGGTGGTCACCAGGTTGATGAACGCGGCTTCCTTGATCCCGCGCAGTACCAAAAAATGCACGGCCCACAGCAGCACCGACGCGCCGATCACCGCCGCCGGGGTGTTGCCTTCGCCGAAGATCGGAAAGAAGTAACCGAGGGTGCTGAACAGCAGCACGAAGTAGCCGACGTTGCCCAGCCAGGCGCTGATCCAGTAACCCCAGGCGGATGAGAAACCCATGTAGTCGCCAAACCCGGCCTTGGCGTAGGCGTAGACCCCGCCGTCGAGGTTGGGCTTGCGATTGGCCAGGGTCTGAAACACGAAGGCCAGGGTCAACATGCCCACGGCGGTAATCACCCAACCGATCAATACCGCGCCGACATCGGCGCTGGCCGCCATGTTTTGCGGCAGTGAGAAGATCCCGCCACCAATCATTGATCCCACGACAAGTGCAACCAGTGCGCCTAATCGAAGTTTTCCGGGAGAATCAGACATCGCATGACTCCAATGCAGGAGAAGAGAGACCACAGAATAAATCCGTGCGCTAATCAAACAGCTGACTCAGATCACTTCATTGGCACATTCCATTGTGAATTAATGACTTATGATGAAAGGTCCGGGCGCTCAAGCGCCACGCAGAGGCTCGTCGTAGAGCGTTTCTACGTTTCAAACAGCAGGTGTTCTCATTGGTGTGGACGTTTGAAGCTAGTTCGTTTTTTCAGATATGCAAACTTTTTGGAAAGGGCTTGTGCAACGCCTCACCGTCTGGAAAGTTCAATCATTATTTAAATTATAAATTTGCCAGAAGGTTGTTTGTTGTCATGCCTTTAAGTTATGAGGCGTTAGGGTTTATTAGCTATATCTAATAAACGCTGCTCACGTTAGATAAATTAGTTGAGTGCACGCTTGTTGCCTCAACAGCTGTTTCTTTATTCAGGAATATCCATGTCCCAAGCGTCAGAAAAGCTTCGCCTCAACGCCTTGATCGCCCTGGTGGTGGGTTCGATGATCGGCGGCGGGATCTTCTCGTTGCCCCAGAACATGGCAGCGCGGGCTGAAGTGGGCGCGGTGTTGATCGGCTGGGGCATTACCGCTGTTGGCATGTTGACCCTGGCCTTCGTGTTTCAAACCCTGGCCAACCGCAAGCCTGAGCTGGATTCCGGCGTCTACGCCTACGCCAAGGCCGGATTTGGCGACTACATGGGGTTCTCGTCCGCGTGGGGCTACTGGATCAGTGCCTGGATGGGCAACGTCGGTTACTTCGTGTTGCTATTCAGTACCCTCGGCTACTTCTTCCCGGTGTTCGGCCAGGGCAATACCCCGGTGGCGATCGGCTGTGCGTCAGTATTGCTGTGGGCTGTGCATTTTCTGGTGATGCGCGGGATCAAGGAGGCGGCGTTCATCAACCAGATCACCACCGTGGCCAAGATCGTGCCGCTGGTGATGTTTATCGTGATCGCTGCGGTGGCATTCAAGGCCGACATCTTTACCCGGGATATCTGGGGCCTGAGCAACCCTAAGTTCGGCGGCGTGGTGGACCAGGTGCGCAACATGATGCTGGTCACGGTATTTGTGTTTATCGGCATCGAGGGCGCCAGCGTCTACTCGGCTCGGGCCGAGAAACGCTCGGACGTGGGCCGGGCCACGGTGATCGGTTTTCTGGGGGTGTTGGCGCTGCTGGTGTTGGTCAACCTGCTGTCGCTCGGGATCATGAGCCAGCCGGAACTGGCCAACCTGCAAAACCCGTCCCTGGCCGGGGTGCTGGAACATATCGTCGGCCCCTGGGGCGCGCTGTTGATCAGCATCGGGCTGGCGGTTTCGCTGCTGGGGGCGTTGTTGTCGTGGGCGTTGCTCTGCGCCGAAATTCTCTATGCCACCGCCCATGACAAGACCATGCCCGCGTTCCTGAAAAAGGAAAACGTCAATCAGGTGCCGGTCAATGCATTGTGGCTGACCAATGTGATGATCCAGCTGTTCCTGGTGATCACGCTGTTTTCGGAAAGTACCTACACCACCCTGATCTATCTGGCGTCGTCGATGATTTTGGTGCCCTACCTGTGGTCGGCGGCGTATGCGGTGCTGTTGAGCGGGCGCGGTGAAACCTACGAAGGTGCCCATGGCGAACGCATGAAGGACTTGCTGGTGAGCCTTATCGCCCTGGCTTACGCAGTGTGGCTGCTTTACGCCGGAGGCTTGAAGTACCTGCTGCTGTCGGCGTTGCTGTACGCGCCGGGGGTGATCCTGTTTGCCCTGGCCAAGCGTGAGCAGGGCCAGCCCTTGTTTACCCACCTGGAAAAAGGCATTTTCGCCTGCGTGATCGCCGGGGCGAGCCTGGCGGCGTATGGGTTGTACAGCGGGGTGTTGTCGTTGTGAGGATGCAGCTGGCGTATCAGGCGCCGTATGACTGGGCGGCAATGTTGGGCTTCTTGTCGGCGCGGGCGATCAGCGGGCTGGAGACGGTGGATGGCGGCGTGTACTCGCGCAGTATCACTGTCGACGGTCAGCAGGGTTGGCTCAGTGTGTCGCCGGGGGCCGGGGATTGGCTTGAGGTAACGGTGAACTTCCCCAACCCGTCTGCGTTGCCGGAAATTGAGCGGCGGTTGCGGGACATGTTTGACCTGTCGGCTGACCCGACGCTGATCAACCGGCATCTGGCGACTGATCCTTTGATGGCCAGGTTGGTTGCGGCGCGTCCCGGCCTGCGGGTGCCGGGAACCTGGGATGGGCTGGAGTTGGCGATCCGTGCGGTGTTGGGCCAGCAGATTACTGTGGTTGCCGCGATCAAGCTGGCGGGCAAGCTGGTGGCGCAGTACGGCACGCCGCTGGTGACGCCCCATGCCGGTGTGACCCACGTGTTTCCTTCCGCCGAGGTGCTGGCAGCAGCAGATTTGGCGACCCTCGGCATGCCGAAAAGTCGCGGGCGCACCTTGTCGGGTGTGGCCCAGGCCTTACTGGATGACCCGCAGGTATTCCAGCCGAAGGCGAGCCTGAAGGAGGGTGTGGCGCGGTTGGTGGCATTACCGGGGATTGGAGACTGGACGGCACAGTACATCGCCATGCGCCAGATGCGCGAGCAGGATGCGTTTGCCTCGGGGGATATCGGCTTGATCAATGCGTTGGTGGCGCTGGAAGGCGGGCCGGTGAGCCCACGCCAGTTGCTGGCGCGGGCTGAGGCCTGGCGACCGCTTAGAGCCTATGCGGCGCAGCATTTGTGGACATCACTGAGCCGCGCGGATTGACGGTGACTGCAAGGGCCTCATCGCGGGCAAGCCCGGCTCCCACAGGAGATCCGAGTCAGCTCAGGCAACTCGATCAACTGTGGGAGCCGGGCTTGCCCGCGATAGCGATTTTCAAGTCACCACTTCGCCCGATGTGAACCCAGTTCACCTGCTGGCAAATCCCACTGCAACGGTGTTCCGCTGATGGTCACCGGGGGCAGCAACCGGTGGGCCGGGCCCCAGGCTGTTTGCTCCACCACCAAGCCTTGATCGCCCGGCTCTTCGGCCCGCAGCGGTAGTTGTTCCGGGACTTGTCCTGCGTCCACCAACAGTTTTGCCGTGCGCGCGAGGGACAGCAGCGCCGAACCGCCGCGTCCGGATTTCAATCGTTCGCTCAAGGCCTGGATTGCACTGGCCGCCATCAAATACCCGGTGGCGTGATCCAGCGCCTGCAACGGCAGCGGCACCGGCTTGTCCGAGTTTTTCCACTGCCTGCCGGCCTCGGCAATCCCGGTACTCATCTGCACCAGGCTGTCGAACCCTCGGCGATTGCGCCATGGGCCGCTCCAGCCATAGGCATTGAGGCTGGCGTCGATCAGGCCGGGGGCGATGGCTTGCAACGCGGCCTCACCGTAGCCCAACTGCTCCAGGGCATCGGCGCGGTAGCCGTGCAGCAGAATGTCGGTGTCCTTCAGCAGGTTTTCGAAAGTCTGGCGGTCGTCGGCGTTCTTCAGGTCCAGGCGGGCGCAGCGTTTGCCCAGGGTCATTTCCGGTACGACGCCGGGTTCGTTCCAGTCCGGTGAGTCGATGCGCAGTACATCGGCGCCAAGGCCTGCAAGAAAGCGACTGGCAGTGGGGCCGGCCAATACGCGCGTCAGGTCCAGCACCTTGATCCCCGCCATCGGCCTTGCCACCGAGCCCAGCCAGGGTTGGTCGCTGAGGGTTGCAAAGGTCTGGCGATGGACCAGCGGTTCCTGATTGACCGCCAAACCTTGTGGATGCACCTGCCAGTCTTGCCACGAGCGCATCTGCGCCGCACAGCCGTTGGCTTCGACAATCGCCTGTTCCAGTTCGGCGGCGTTCCATTGGGCGACCTTCGCGGCCATCGCATCTCGGTCAGCGACCTGCCCGAGTACGCGTTCAGCGGCGGCACGATGGTGTGGCGCATTGGTGTGCAGGCGAATCCAGCCGTCGGCGCAGGCGTAGTCGCCGGCAATCGGGTCCCACAGCGGCGGGGTGGTCCAGCCATCGGGACGCAGGGACGAGGAGAACCAGAATGAGGCGAGGCGCCGGTCCACGGTCACCGAGGGCAGGCGCCCGGTTTGCTGTAGCAGCAACTGGGCAACTGCCTGGCCTGCAACACCGATGCTGGCGCTGGCCAGTTCGGTGACGGCAAAGGTCGAGGGCAGGGCGCCGGCTTCGGTAAAGGCCAGCGGGGTGACGGGTAAATCGAGTGCTTCCTGGATGGGGGTGAGCAGATCAGTCATCAAAGGCCCTCCTAATGAGAAGGACCATCATAGAAGATCATCAGGGTTGAATGACAACCCCGGGCTCCAGTGGCAAATCCACACTGGCGATAAAACCGCCGTCAGGATGATTGGCCAGGATCAGGCTGCCGCCATGACGTTCTGCGGCGCGCCGCGCGATGGCCAGGCCCAGGCCGTGGCCCTGGGCGGTTTGCCCCGGGGCGCGGTAAAACGGCTCGCCCAGTTGCTTCAGGTGTTCGGCGTCCACGCCGGGGCCGTGGTCGCGCACGCTGATCACAATGCGGTCGCCCTGGCGTCTGGCGTCCATTTCAATCGGTTGGCCTGGCGGGTTGAAGCGCTGGGCGTTGCGCAGCAGGTTGTCCACGGCGCGTTCAATCATGGTCGGCCAGCCCTTGAGTTGCAGCCCGGCCTCGGCATCGAGCTGCACGGGTTGGTCCGGTGCGCCGAGCAAGGCGTCTTTTTGCAGGGTCCTGAGCAACGGGTTGAGGTCGATGTCTTCGGCGCTGGCGTTGTCGGCATCCACCCGGGCGAGTACCAGGATTTCACTGATCAGCGCTTCAAGGCGGTCGCATTCGCGGGTCAGGCGTGGCCAGAGTTTCTCCCGTGCCTCGGGGGTGGCGCGTTCTGCCAGGGCCAGGGCGATCCGCAGCCGGGCCAGGGGCGAGCGCAGTTCGTGGGACACGTCACGCAGCAATTGGCGCTGGCTGCCAATCAGGCTTTGCAGGCGGGCGCCCATGCGGTTGAAGTCGGTGGCCAGTACGCCGAATTCGTCGCGACGGTTGGCCAGCCGCGCCAGGCTGTTCTGCTGGTAGGTGGTCTGGCCCAGGTCGTGCACTGCGCCGCGCAGGCGGCTGAGGGGGCGGGTGATGGACAGCGTCACCAGCAAACTGAACAGGGTCAGCACCACCAACGCGATCGCCAGGGCACTCAATGGCCAGAGCAGGCTGTTGCGGTGCCAGGCGTCCAGTTCCGGGTGGGGAATGCGGTAGATCAGCAGGTAAGTGTCGCCGGTTTTTTCACTGGTGTACTCGGCGGTCAGGCGCCGCCAGGGCAGATGGCGGTCCTGACTGTCTTTTTGTCGGGCTTCGAGGGCGGCGGCGCGGCGCGGAAAGGTACCGAGCACTACGGGCTCGCCGCTTTCGTTAAGCACTTGTACGTCGATGTGGTACTGGCGCTTGCGCTGCTGCAGCAATTCCTGGGCGGCGTCCTCGCCTTGGGCCTCATAGAGCTGCGTCCATTCCTGCGCGAGGTTATTGAGCCCGGGGTGGCGGCTGAGAATCCAGGCGTCCTGGTTGAGCATATGCCCAAGCAGGATCGACAGCCCGGCAACCAGGGCGATGGCCAGCCAGAAGCTGGCTAGGACGCGCCAGAACAATGAACGCACAAGAAACCCTCAAACAGGAAAAGCCCAGCGGCGGTGGCCACTGGGCTGGGAGTGAAGCTAGATCATTATTGCGCTTTTTGCGGCTGTTGGGCTTTCCAGGCCTGGAATTCCTTCCACTCGGCGCGGCGTTCGGCTTGTTTCTTCACGATCTCGTCGAATTTCTTCTGTTGATCGGGTTTCAGCACGGCACGGATGTCGGTCTGGGTTTTCTGCTTGGCGGCCGCCATTTCGTCTTTCATGGCTTGCTTGTCAGCGGCTGGCAGTTTGTCCAGGTACTTGCGCACCAGCTCTTTGCGAGCGTGCCACTGTTGGCCCATCAACTTGCCGATCTGCTGGCGCTGTTCAGGGCTCAGGTCCAGCTGGCTGAAAGGGCCACCTTTGCCCCGCATGCCGTGTTCGCCGCCGTGGCCTGGGCCACCCATCATGTGGCCTTCAGGACCGCCCATCGGGCCTGGGCCTTCAGGTGCTGCGGCCATGGCAACGGTTGGCAGGGCAGCAGCGAACATCAAAGCGATAAGGGTCTTGCGCATGGTGATTCTCCTGTCTCTATTCCGGTGAGTCCGGATGTGAGTAGATTACGGAGAACAAGGTCAGCGGCAGTCAGGGGACGGTAAAGCTTGGGTAAAGAGGAATTTGGGCGGGGCTGACAAAACTATCCCGGCAGGGGAGATCATGTGTGGGAGCTGTCGAGCTTTGGCGAGGCTGCGATGCAGGCACCGCGGTCTATCCGTTGCACCGGGGTGATGCCATCGCAGCCTCGCCAAGGCTCGACAGCTCCCACAGGGGACAGGTGTTGTGCTTAGAGGCTGTAGTAGTAGCCGCGGCTACGCAGCGCCACGATCCGTGGTCGGCCATCCGGGTGCGGGCCGATCTTCTTGCGCAGGTTGCTGACGTGCATGTCCAGGCTGCGGTCATACAAGGTCAGCTTGCGACCCAGGGCGATTTGCGCCAGTTCCTGCTTGTCCAGCGGCTCGCCCGGCTGGCGCAGCAAGGCTTCCAGCAGACGGCTTTCGGAAACGGTCAGGGCAAATTCCTGTTCATCGATAGTAACCACGCCACGCACCGGGCTGAAGCACAGGTCACCCAGCTCCAGCTGGGTGGACACGGCAGCCGGGTGACTGCGGCGCAGCACGGCGCGCAGGCGGGCGGTCAGTTCGCGAGGGTCGCAGGGCTTGGCCAGGTAATCGTCGGCGCCCAGCTCCAGGCCGAGGATCCGGTCCAGCGGTTCGCCGCGAGCCGAGAGCATCAGCACCGGCAGCTCCGGGTGGTCGTTGCGCAATTGCTTGAGCAGCTCCAGGCCGCTGCCGTCGGGCAGCATCACGTCGAGCACCACGGCCGCCGGGGCGGCTTCGGCCAAAGCCTTGCGGGCGCTCAAGCCGTCATGGCAGGCGCGCACCTGGAAACCTTCCTGGCTCAACCAACTGGTCAGCAGCTCACAGAGCTCCTGGTCATCATCTATCAGTAACAGCTCGCTCATGACTCACTCAATTTAGCCATTGTCGACGGCGCCGGTGCCCGCCACTGGCGAAGATCCCGCACAGCAGGGCGATCAGCGCGACTGCTCCACCGGTCACGAACCATTGCTGTTGCTCGGTAAGCCAGCGTGGCAAGGCACTGCCCTGTGCTTCTTTGAGTTGCTGGACCAGGCGTTGGTTCTCCTGGCGCAGTTTACTCAGTTGGGTACTTTCCCGCGTGGCGTCAGCACTTTGCAATTGCTTGCTCAGTTCATCCCGCTGCCGTTCGCTTTCTTTCAAACGTTGCTGCAAATCGGTGATCTGACTGCCGGCACTCAAGGACAGGGGCGTGGAACTGCCGGTGTTCGAGGTTTCTTCAGCGTGGGCCGTAGCCCCGATCATTAACACTGCCAACAGACACAACTGACGTAAGCGCATCGGAACTCCTGATTCCACACGAATATTCAGAACGTTGTCGGCAGGTTACCGGGAATAATGAGCGTTTAGGAGTGCGCTGAAGCCAATTGGTTCAGCGCACAACGAATCAAGGCAGGACTTGCTTGAACGGCTTGACCAGGACATGGGCATACACGCCGGCCGCGACATACGGATCAGCGTCGGCCCAGGCTTGTGCCGCCGCCAGGGAGGCGAACTCGGCGACGATCAGGCTACCGGTGAAACCGGCGTCTCCCGGGTCATTGCTGTCGACTGCCGGGTGCGGGCCGGCGAGCACGATACGGCCTTCGGCTTGCAGCTGTTTCAGGCGCTCGACGTGGGCCGGGCGCACGCCCAGGCGTTTTTCCAGCGAGTCGGCAACGTCGGTGGCAATGATGGCGTAGAGCATGTCAGTCCTCGGTTTTCGGCGTGGTAGGGTCGGTGTCATGCAGGTGGCGCGACAGGTAGATACCCTGGCCGACCAGGAACAGCACGGTCATGCCCAGGCTGCCGAACACCTTGAAGTCCACCCAGTAGCTCTGGAAGGTGAAGGCGACGAACAGGTTGGCGGCGCCGCAGAACAGGAAAAACACGATCCAGGCGATGTTCAGGCGCACCCAGATCGGGTCCGGCAAGCTCAGCGCGTGACCCATGATCCGCTTGATCAGCAAGCGGTCACCGATGAAGTGGCTGCCGATAAAGGCCAGGGCGAACAGCCAGTTGACCACCGGGGCTTTCCATTTAAGGAAGGTTTCGCTGTGGAAGGCCAGGGTCAGGCTACCGAAGACGAGGCAGGCGATCAGGGTCAGCCATTGGCTTTTTTCCAGCTTGCGCTGGGAGATGAAGAGCGCGCCGTAGACCACCACGGAGCTGATGATCAGCACCGCCGTGGCACTGTAGATGCCACCGACTGTCAGCTCGTGGCCGGCAAGATCGATGACGCGAGGGTCGGTTTTGTAAACGATGAAAAACAGCAACAGCGGGATGAAGTCGATGAATTGTTTCACAGTAAGAGCCAGAAGCTGGATGTGGCGGCATAATAACAAACATCCTTGGTAGCGAAAGCGCCAGCTGACTTGAGGTTACACACTCCCGTGAATGTTGATTTGCACTGCCATAGCACAGCCTCCGACGGCGCCCTGGCGCCCGCGGTCCTGGTTGCGCGTGCGTTTGAAAAAGGCGTGCGAGTCCTGTCGTTGACCGACCACGACACCCTCGAAGGCCTGGCAGAGGCCCGTGATGCGGCGAATGCGTTGGGCATGCAACTGGTCAACGGGGTTGAATTGTCCTGCACCTGGGGCGGCGCGACGATTCATGTATTGGGCTACGGTTTTGACGTAAACGCACCGCCGCTGGTGGAGGCCATCGCCAAATTGCACGATGGCCGCTGGCTGCGGTCCGAAGAAATAAGCCGCAAGCTGGCCCTCAAGGGCATGCCCAACGGCCTGGAAGGCGCCCGCGCCATCCAGCAGGAACTGGGCGACAGCGGTAACGCCCCGGCCCGTCCGCACTTTGCCGACTGGATGGTGCGTGAAGGTTTTGTAAAGGATCGTGCCGAAGCGTTCCGCAAATGGCTGGGTGCCGGCAAGCTGGGGGACGTCAAGCAACACTGGCCCACCCTGGAAGACACCGTCGGCACATTGCGGGCAGCAGGTGCCTGGGTCAGCCTGGCGCATCCATGGCATTACGATTTCACCCGCAGCAAGCGCCGCAAGCTGATTGGCGACTATATTGGAGCGGGCGGCCACGCAATCGAAGTGGTCAACGGGCATCAACCCGCCGAGCAGGTAGGCAGCCTGGCGATTCTTGCCCGCGAATTTGGTCTGCTGGTCAGCGCCGGCAGTGATTTTCATGGCCCTGGCGGCTGGTCCGAGATTGGCGAGTACCGCGCCGTCCCGGAAGATTTGCCGCCCCTTTGGTGTCGCTTCAAACATGACCCCATTATTGCCACCGTCTGAACAGGTAGAACACGTGAGTCAATTCTTCCAGATTCATCCGGAAAACCCCCAGGCGCGCCTGATCAAACAGGCCGTGGAGATCATCCGTGCCGGTGGCGTGGTGATCTACCCCACGGATTCCTCCTACGCTATCGGTTGCCAGATCGGTGACAAGAATGCAGTCGAGCGAGTAAGACGCCTGCGTGACCTGGACAAGAACCACAACTTCGCACTGATTTGCAGCGACCTGTCTCAGCTGGGGCTGTTCGCCAAGGTCGACACCGGCACCTTCCGCCTGCTCAAGGCCCACACGCCGGGGCCCTACACGTTCATCCTCAACGCCACCCGCGAAGTGCCGCGCCTGCTGCTGCACCCGAAGAAGCGCACCATCGGCCTGCGGGTGCCGGAACACCCGATCGCCCTGGCGCTGCTGGCCGAACTCGGTGAGCCGTTGATGAGCGTGTCGCTGATCCTGCCGGGTGAAGAAGAGCCGTTGTACGACCCTTATGAAATGCGCCGGTTGCTGGAAAAACACGTCGACCTGATCATCGACGGCGGCTACGGCGGCAACAAGGCCTCCACCGTGATCAACCTGGCCGACGGCGAGCCGGAAGTGGTGCGCGTGGGTTGTGGCGACCCGGCACCGTTCATGGTCGAGGCCTGAATGTCGGCCGTGGAATCCGTCGACAGCCAGGCGGGCGCCCAGCAGGAACTGCCATTTGCCATGGTCTACGGCCAGGCCGTCATGGAAATGCCGCTGGACCTGTACATCCCGCCGGACGCCTTGGAAGTCTTCCTCGAAGCCTTCGAAGGCCCGCTGGACTTGCTGCTGTACCTGATCCGCAAGCAGAACATCAACATCCTCGACATCCCGGTGGCGGAAATCACCCGCCAGTACATGGGCTATGTCGAGTTGATGCAGACCGTGCGCCTGGAACTGGCTGCCGAGTACCTGGTGATGGCCGCGATGCTCGCGGAGATCAAGTCACGCATGCTGCTGCCGCGTTCGGAAAGCATCGAAGCGGAAGAGGATGACCCGCGCGCCGAACTGATCCGTCGCCTGCAGGAGTACGAACGCTTCAAGGCCGCTGCCGAAGGCATCGACGGCCTGAGCCGGGTGGGCCGCGATGTGGTGGTGCCCAAGCTCGACGCCCCGGAAGCCCGGGCTCGCAAGCTGCTGCCGGACGTAAGCCTGGAAGAATTGCTGATGTCCATGGCCGAAGTACTGCGCCGTGGCGATATGTTTGAAAGCCACCAGGTCAGCCGCGAGGCACTGTCCACCCGCGAGCGCATGAGTGATGTGCTGGAACGCCTCAAGGGCGGCGGGTTTGTGCCTTTTGTCGAACTGTTTACCAAAGAAGAAGGGCGCCTGGGGGTAGTCGTGACCTTCATGGCAATCCTCGAATTGGTCAAGGAATCCTTGGTCGAGCTGGTCCAGAATGAGCCTTTTGCGGCTATCCACGTGCGGGCGCGAGCCGAATAAAGAGCTGAATCGATGAATCTGACTGAACCCCGCGAACTGGCCCCGCTGCTGGAGGCCTTTCTCCTGGCCTCGGGCAAGCCTCAATCCCTGGAACGCCTGTTCGAACTGTTTGAAGAAGCCGAACGACCTGAGCCGCCGGTGTTCAAGAAAGCGTTGGAGATTCTGCGCAAGTCCTGCGATGGCCGTGCCTTTGAACTGCGGGAGGTGGCTTCCGGTTATCGCCTGCAAATCCGCGAGAAGTTCTCGCCGTGGGTGGGCCGCCTCTGGGAAGAACGCCCGCAACGTTATTCCCGGGCGATGCTGGAAACCATGGCGCTGATCGCCTATCGCCAGCCGATCACTCGGGGCGAGATCGAGGACGTGCGGGGCGTGGCGGTTAACAGCCATATCGTCAAGACGCTGCTGGAGCGGGAGTGGATTCGGATCGTTGGTTATCGGGATGTGCCCGGCAAGCCGGCGATGTTTGCTACCACCAAGGTGTTCCTCGACCACTTCAACCTGAAAAACCTCGACGACTTGCCGCCGCTGGCCGAGCTGCGGGAGATGGAGCCGGACCCGGTCCTGGATTTCGACGACGCCCCGGTGCCGGCCAGTTTGCAGGAGCTGGCCGACGCCAGCGCCGAGCCGGAAGAGCCGAAGGACGAAACCAGTTTCCATACGCTGTTGCTAGAACTGGACGACATGGAGCAGGGCATCAAGACTGACTTCGACGACTTGCTGCGTGATGGCGCGGTGGGTGAGGGTGAGCCGGAGCAAGAGCCAGCACCGCAACTGAACGTTGAGGGCGACCTGCCAGTCGAAGTTGAACCTGAGCCGGAACCCGAGCCCGAAGAAGACATCCTCGGCGTCGCTGAAGCCCGTGCCAAACTCCTGGCCGCCGTAGCTGCGCTTGAACAACCGCCGCTGAGCGACGAAGAAGACGAAGCCCGCGCCCTGGCCGAAGCCATCGAAAACGAACGCCGCCAATTCGAAGACTGACGCCGCTTCAAAATGTGGGAGCTGGCTTGCCTGCGATGCAGGCGACTCGGTCTTTCTGCTACACCAAGGCGATGCCATCGCAGGCAAGCCAGCTCCCACAGAAAACCAGTGCCTGGGAGGATTTCAATGAGCTCCACCAAAGACCCCTGCATCAGCATCTGCAAATTCACCGACGACATCTGCGTGGGCTGCGGCCGCAGCAAGCGCGAGATCCGTGCCTGGAAGAAACTCGACAAGGTCGACAAGCGCACGGTACTCGCCGAAGCTGAACTGCGCCTGCTGGCGCTGGGTGCCACCGGTCGGCGGAAAGGCAAATGAACCCGCACATATCGACTAGTCTCTGATGCGCAACGCTCGCCATGAGCGTATGATTCGCGACCCTTTGGCGATGCGTTCGCCAAAAGCCCAGCTTTTACTATCTTCAGGCCCAGCCTGAATCGACACACCGGGAGGTGCTTAAGATGAGTGACCAAGACCAGAAAGACAGCCAGGAAATTGGCCCCGCAGGTGAAAAGCTGCAGAAAGTCCTCGCTCGAATCGGCGTAGGCTCGCGCCGCGACGTAGAAGCCTGGATCACCCAGAAGCGCATCAAGGTCAACGGCGTTGAGGCCACCCTTGGCCAGCGCGTCGACCTGCACGATGCCATCACCATTGATGGCAAGGTCATCAAGCGTGAAGAGGCCGCCGAATCGGTGCGCCGCGTCATCATGTACAACAAACCTGATGGCGAAATCTGCACCCGTGACGACCCGGAAGGCCGTCCAACCGTATTCGACAAGATGCCGCGCCCTAAAGAAGGCCGCTGGATCAACATCGGCCGTCTCGACATCAACACCACCGGCTTGCTGATGTTCACCACCGACGGTGAACTGGCCAACCGCCTGATGCACCCTTCCTACGAGATGGACCGTGAATACGCGGTGCGTGTACGTGGCGAAGTCGATGACGAAATGATTGAGCGTCTGAAAGCCGGCGTCGTGCTGGAAGACGGCCCGGCCAAGTTCACCGACATCAAGCAGGCTCCAGGCGGCGAAGGCTTCAACCATTGGTACCACTGCGTGGTGATGGAAGGCCGTAACCGTGAAGTACGTCGCCTGTGGGAATCCCAGGGCCTGGTGGTCAGCCGCCTGAAGCGCGTGCGTTTCGGCCCGGTGTTCCTCAACTCCGACCTGCCGATGGGCCGCTGGCGCGAAATGAGCCAGTACGAAGTCGACATCCTGAGTGCCGAAGTCGGCCTGACGCCGGTGGCCATGCCGCAGATGAACGCCAAGAGCAAAGACAAGCTCGAGCGTATGCAGCGTAAATCGTCGCGTCCGGTGGCACGCACCGACCGTGTTGCCCGCACCCTGCGCCCTGCGCTGGATGCACCGGCCACTGGCGGTCGTATCTCCCGCGAGCCGCATATCGAAGGCGAGCGTCGTCCTTCGGCACCGGCCCGTCAGGATGGCGAACGTGCGCCGCGCGCTCCGCGTCCAGCCGGTCGTGGTGGTGATGCCCCAACGGGCGGTCGCGGTAACCGGGGCGAGTCTGGCCGTGGTGCTCCGGCTGCGGGCCGTCCCGACGACAGCGCCAGCACCAAACGCCCAGCCAAGCCATCGCCGAAAAAGCGCCCGGGCTTGAAACTGGTCGATGACGCGCCATCGGGCAAGCGTCGTGGTGCACCGGCCGGTTCCGGCCAGCGTCCAGGTTTTGGTCGCAAGAAGCCGCAGTGATTCGTTAAGCGCTGCATAAAAACGCCAACCCTCGGGTTGGCGTTTTTTTTGGCCTGGATTTGGAATGCTTTCTATCAAGCAGACCTGATTTCCTGTGGGAGCTGGCTTGCCTGCGATACCGGCAACTCGGTCTATCAGCAATACCGAGGTGATGCCATCGCAGGCAAGCCAGCTCCCACAGTTGATCTCCATTGTTTTGACGGGCGGGTCAGAACATGAACGCCCCATCGAACACGGGTTTATCGTCGAGGGCCAACACGCCACTGGCGAAGATCAGGTCCAGATGATGGCTGCCTTTCTGCCCGCCACCCAAGCCCAGGTGCAGCCCGCAATGGCGCTCTTCAAAGCCGGCATTGCGCGCATACAAATCCTTCACACCTTCATTGGTGCCAATACCCAGTTCTTCCACCCGGCGATTGGACGGGTTGGCATTCAGGTATTTGTTGAAGTCATCCGCCAGCCCCGGCACTTCACTGGCCACGGTGCAGATGGTCGAGTTCTCGATCCACAATTCCAGCGGCGATTGCAGCACGCCGTATTTGCGCGCAAAGGGAATGGTGCTGAGAAAGGTGCCTACAAACCGCACCTGGCCATTGATGGCCTCGCTGTGGGTCGCGATCTCGCCGGGCGCCAGGTCGTGGTTGCCGACGCCGTTGATATTGGTCCACTTCTTGATGCTGCTCATGGGCGCTTCAAGGCGCGAGCCATGCTGGTCGGTGAAGCTCAGCACGCTGGCCTGGGACATGCGCCGGATCAACGTGGCGTTGAGGTCGGCAATCCGCTGTGGGGCGACGCTGAAGGTGTCGTAGAAATAGTCGCCGTAGTCCTTGAGCAGCAGGGATTTTTTCCAGTGCTCGGCCATCACGCCTTGCAGCGCGCGGATAAAGTCCGGGCCCTCGGCACGTGGGTTGGGCAAGGTCGAGGAGTCGTAGAGAAACATGTACAGGTCGCAGGCTTCGATGGCCTCGGCCAGCGCTTCGCTGGGGGCCTGGTCCAAGCGTTGTACCTGGAAGTCGAAACGGGCGGCGCTGCCTTGAGTGATCGAGTGGGCGATGGCGTCGTAGCGTTCGGTATGGCCGAGCAGAATAGTGGGGCGATGCAGACCGGTGAGGGCCGGGTGATGGGCGAGGTAGTAGAGAAAATGTTCGACGGCGCGGGCCTTGTCCATGACGTCCTTCCTTCAAAGCCTTCGGTAGGAGCAGTGGCAGGTGCGGCGTCCCGCACCTGCCGGGGTGCCTGATCAGATTAGAAAGGCCACATCGCGGTGCCGAACGGCACAACGGCATCGGCTTGCATCATTTCAACGGCGGCCTCATGGGTCGGCGCTTCAAACCAATCGTCGAGTTGCAGTTCGGTTTCCAGGTCGTTTTCCAGTGCTTGCATGGTGAATCTCCTAGATGACGGTGTTTGAGAACGAGCTTGCCAGCGGGCTGCACTGGGCAAGTGGATGAACCTAGAAGAGTGTGTTTGGGAATGCAAAATTTTTATTGACACGGTTTCATTTGGATTTTTTATTCTGTTTTGATGGCGATTTGGTTTATGTCGATGAAACAGACAGTTGGTTGCGTCTTTCTGAAGGAATTGTCTCGCCGTCAATTTCCCGATATCTGAAAGAATTTTCCCAATGTCCCTGCTATCCGCCGCATCGCATCCTGTCGGCCCAGACAGGTTTGGCGGTGTACAATGCGCCGCGTTTTACTGTGATCCCACTTTTTCAGGGCTATCCGCCTTGTTCATTCCGCCTGGCCACAAGCCTGTCGGGTTCGATTTCGTCACAGATAAAAACAACAGGTGACGTATGACCGTAAGAAAAAACGCTGGACCGAGGTTTGATCGGCGCTGCTGTAGCCCGTTACCAAAGCAGCACCCCTCCATGAGTACCCTCAAACCTTGCGTGAGACCCTTTCCATGAGTGAAGCCAACTCGCATTCAGGTGAACTGAAGCGCGGCCTGAAAAATCGCCATATTCAACTGATCGCCCTCGGTGGCGCGATTGGCACCGGGTTGTTCCTGGGTTCGGCTGGCGTGCTGAAATCCGCCGGGCCGTCGATGATCCTCGGTTATGCCATCTGCGGCTTTATCGCCTTCATGATCATGCGCCAACTGGGCGAGATGATCGTCGAAGAGCCGGTGGCCGGTTCCTTCAGCCACTTTGCCCACAAATACTGGGGCGGTTTCGCCGGCTTCCTGTCGGGCTGGAACTGCTGGATCCTGTACATCCTGGTGGGCATGTCGGAGCTGACGGCCGTCGGCAAGTACGTGCACTACTGGTGGCCCGAGATCCCGACCTGGGTGTCGGCGGCGGCGTTTTTTGTGCTGATCAATGTGATCAACCTGTCCAATGTCAAAGTCTTTGGCGAGGCCGAGTTCTGGTTTGCGATCATCAAAGTGGTCGCCATTGTCGGCATGATCGCCCTGGGCAGTTACCTGCTGGTGAGCGGCACCGGCGGGCCGCAGGCTTCGGTGACCAACCTGTGGGAGCACGGTGGGTTCTTTCCCCATGGTGTGGGTGGTTTGGTGATGGCCATGGCGATCATCATGTTTTCGTTTGGTGGTCTGGAGATGCTCGGGTTTACCGCAGCGGAGGCGGACCAGCCGCGTACGGTGATTCCGAAGGCGATCAATCAGGTGATCTACCGGATTCTGATTTTCTACATCGGCGCGTTGGTGGTGCTGTTGTCGTTGACGCCTTGGGACAGTCTGCTGGAGACCCTGAATGCTTCCGGTGACGCCTATAGCGGCAGTCCGTTTGTGCAGGTGTTTTCGATGTTGGGCAGTAATACGGCGGCGCACATTCTCAACTTTGTGGTGCTGACGGCGGCGTTGTCGGTCTACAACAGCGGCACTTACTGCAATAGCCGGATGTTGTTGGGGATGGCCGAGCAGGGTGACGCGCCGCGTGCATTGGCGAAGATCGACAAGCGTGGGGTGCCGGTGCGGTCGATCCTGGCTTCGGCGGCGATCACGTTGGTGGCGGTGTTGATGAATTATCTGATTCCGCAGCATGCGTTGGAATTGCTGATGTCGCTGGTGGTGGCGACCCTGGTGATTAACTGGGCGATGATCAGCTTTTCGCATTTCAAGTTTCGCCAGCACATGGATCGGACGGGGCAGGTGCCGTTGTTCAAGGCGCTTTGGTATCCGTATGGGAATTATGTTTGCCTGGCGTTTGTGGTGTTTATTCTTGGGGTGATGCTGCTGATTCCGGGGATTCAGGTGTCGGTGTATGCGATTCCGGTTTGGGTGGTGTTTATGTGGGTTTGCTACGGGATCAAGAACAGGCGCAAGGCTCGGGAGGGGGTGGCCTTGAACCGGGGTTGATCTCGAGTCGAGTACATATCCGTTGCTGCGGTAACGGCCGCTTATGGTTCCGCTCTTACAGCGGGTCACTTTTGGCAAACGCCCCAAAAGTAACCAAA
>NZ_JAAAFU010000001.1:0-42001 GCF_019352905.1 Pseudomonas sp. Xaverov 83
GAGCCGAGTGGTGGGGCAAGAGCCTTTTGGTTACTTTTGGGCTCTTTTCAAAAGTGACCCGCTGTAAGAGCGGAACCAATAGCCGCCATCACCCAAATAACGGATATGCCCCCAAAAAAAGCCTCACCCATTAGCCAGCTCTTCCAGATGATCCATCAACTCCTGCGGCTTAAGCACCAACACATCACTGTCCACCGCATCCAGCACCACCTCCGCCGTATTCCCAATCAACGCCCCCGAAATCCCCGTACGCGCCACGGTACCGATAATGGTCACCGCCGCCTGCCACTTATGCACGGCATGAGGAATCAACACATCTGCCGGCCCTTCCTCGATATGCAGATGCGTGTCGTCAATATCAAACTCCGCCTGAAACGCCTTGCACTGCTCACGATACCGGGCCTCGATCGTCTCCTTGAGCTGAAACACCGGATCAGCCGCCGACAACATCGGCGACGGATGCGCACTGATCACATGCAACTGCGCCTTGGCCAGGCTCGCGATATCAAACCCATGATCAATGATCGAGTTATGCAGCGCCTGATGCTCCGCATCAGAATTCCCCACGTCGATGGCCGCCAAAATCACCCCGCCAGCCCAGGGCGTGGATGTCTTCACCAGCAGCACCGGAGTAGGGCAGTAACGCATCAGCTTCCAGTCGGCAGGCGTCAGCAACGCCTTTTTCAGCGGACTGTCCGCGAAATGCTGCTTGACCACCAACCCACACCCCTCAGCCTGCTGCACGTCGATGATGGTTTCATGCAGGCTGTCATTCCACGCCTGTTCAGTCGTGACGCTATAACCATCCTCCTGCAAACCGGCCTTCAGCAGGCTCAACATCGCCGAATGCTCGTGCTTCTTGTCACACACCAACAGATGCAAATGGGCCCCGGTGACGCCGGCAATCAGCTTGGCGCGCTTGAGGGCCAGGCTTTCCGAATGCTCGGGCTCGATGACCACCAGGATGCTGCGGATGGCTTGCATGGTCGGGTTCTCCAAAAAGGGTGGGCGTGGAACAACTATAGTTGCTGCTCGGCACACGTCATGTTGATGCACATCAAGCCCGGTGGCTGGCGGTCTGCGGCGCGGTCGGTATAATCGCCGGCCTTTTGTGAATCTTTGCCCGTGAGCCCGATGAACCTGCCAGAAATCCACGAATTCCTCGGTTGCCGCACCCCCGACGGCTGGGTCCAGGCCGCGTTGGCCGACCAGGAAACCTTGCTGATCGACCACAAGAACTGCGAATTCAAGGCCGCCAGCACCGCCTTGAGCCTGATCGCCAAGTACCATTCCCACGTCGACCTGATCAACCTGATGTCACGCCTGGCCCGGGAAGAACTGGTGCACCACGAGCAAGTCATGCGCCTGATGAAGAAGCGCAAGATCGAGCTGCGCCAGCTGTCCGCCGGCCGCTACGCTTCGGGTTTGCGCAAAGTGGTGCGCAGCCATGAACCGGTCAAACTGGTGGATACCTTGGTGGTCGGCGCATTTATCGAAGCCCGCAGTTGCGAGCGTTTCGAAGCACTGGTGCCGCATTTGGACGAAGAACTCGGCAAGTTCTACTTCGGCCTGCTGAAAAGCGAGGCCCGGCATTTCCAGGGTTACTTGAAACTGGCTTACCAGTACGGCGACGCCAAGGACATCGCCCAGGTCATTGACCGCGTACGCGCCGCCGAGCAGGACCTGATCGAATCACGGGACGTCGAGTTCCGCTTTCACAGTGGCGTGCCAGCCTGACGCAACCGCTGCACCAATCAGCGCGGTGACCCCGGCGAGTATCAGGATCACCGCCTGTGTCCCCAACGGCGCCGCCAGCAAAGCAATCAATAACCCTGCCAGTGGCTGCGAAAGGTTGTTAAGCAAGGTCAACACACCCACCGTCTTGCCAAAGTCCTGAACCGGGATTATCCGCTGGCGTGTGCTGCGGATGTACACGTTGAACATCTTGTCGAAGCCGGTCAGCAGCAGGAAACCCACGGCATAAGCCCACACATTCGGGCTGAGAGCGGTGATCAGCGCACCCACGGCAATCATCGAATACGACAGACCGCCCAGCACCTTGAGCGGCAGGGAAGCGCGCGCCAGATAGAACAGAATGGCGATGGTCACCACGGCACCCGCCGCCTGCAGCCCGGCGTAGGTGTCCTTTCCGGCGGCGTACTGACCAATGACCATCGCGGCTGATGTCGCCAGGGTTACACCGATAATCAGGTTCACACCCACCGCCAGCGCGATGATCTTCTTCAGCTCCGGCAGGTCGCGGATATGCCCGAAGGCAACGCGCAACGGCTGCAGCCAGATGTCGTTGTGCTGCTCGAAGGTTTCAAGACTGACCGTGGTGTGGCGTTGCCAGATGCGCATCGCCAGGTCCGCCAGCAGGAACAGCCCGGCAACCCCCAGCACGACCCAGTGCCAGGCCCAGGCGCCCAACATCAGCGCGGCCACCAGTGGGCCCAGCACCAACCCGGTCTGGTCGGCAATCTGCGAGTAGGACAAGGTCTTGGCGTAGGTGTAATGCTTGAAGATATGCGGCATCAACACTTCCCGGGCCATGATGCCCTGGGTGGTCAACACGCCACACAGCGCTGAAAGGATCACGATCCAGTAAATGCCGTCGAACATGCCGTACAACAGCACGGCGACCACGCAGGCCAGTGCCCGATAAACCTGGCTGATATGCAGGATGCGCACGGCGGGATACTTGTCGCACAATGCCCCGCACACCGGGAACGACAGGTAGCGCGGCAAGGACTCGACAAAAAACGCCAGCCCGGCCCACGACACACTGTTAGTGGTCTGGAATACGATCAACGGCACGATGAACAACAGAATCTGGTCGGCCAGGCGTGACAGAAACAACGAAATGAAGAAAGCCAGGTAATCCTTGCGCATGGTGTGCTCGTGTCCGTGAGTCAAATCGTCGTCAGTAGCCGGAGCCGGATTTATCCGTGAGGTTGTGGCGCTCATCGCCTTTGAGCGGCGGGTTGAATACGCTGACCAGCACCAGATCCTGCTCCTTCCCGCCTCGCAGGTAATGGCGGTCGTGCTGGTCCAGCACATAGATGTCACCGGGGCGGATAGGGTAGACGTTGCCGTCCATGTCTTCCACCTCACCTTCGCCGGCGATGCAGTAGCAAGCTTCCAGGTGATTACGGTAGTGCAGCAGCGACTCAGTGCCGGCGCGCACGACGGTGTGGCACACGGTATAACCCATCCCGTCCTTTTCCGTCAGCAGCCGATGGCTGGTGCCAGCGCCCCATTCGACAAAGTGCGCGGTGTTTTCTATGTCTGATTTATGACGAACGAACATGATCCTCTCCCGCTATGTGGGTGAAGGGCCATGATTCTCTTGTGTTTGTGGTGTTGTCATCAGCGACACTTCCGAAAAGCGTGTGGGGCGCGCCTGTCGGACCGTGCCGAGTTAAAGACTGCGGTGAAACTGTTAAAAACTCTTAAAAGCATGAAGCTTCGTCGGCCAGTAATGGCCAGCTGCTTTAGTCTGCCGGCTTGCCCCCTATAATGCGCACACTTCAATCCGCGCGTGCACTGGAAATTTATGGATAACTTGGGTCTCGGCAAGGTCTTGCTCGTGGAGGACGATCAGAAGCTGGCAGGGCTGATCGCCCATTTCCTGTCCCAGCACGGCTTCGAAGTGCTGGCCGTGCATCGGGGTGACCTGGCGCTGGCGGCCTTCCTGGAGTTCAAGCCCAAGATCGTCGTGCTCGACCTGATGCTGCCCGGCCAGAGCGGCCTGCATGTGTGTCGCGAAATTCGCAACGTGTCCGACACGCCCATCGTGATCCTCACCGCCAAGGAAGACGACCTGGACCATATCCTCGGCCTGGAATCCGGCGCTGACGACTACGTGATCAAACCGATTAAACCACCCGTGCTGCTGGCCCGCCTGCGTGCCCTGCAACGCCGCCAGACACCGGAGCCCACGGTGCGGGGCTCCCTTGAGTTCGGCCGGCTGGCCATCGATCGCAGTTGCCGAGTGGTGAGCCTGGGCGGCGAGAAGATCGACCTGACCACCATGGAGTTCGAACTGCTGTGGTTGCTGGCCAGCGCTGCCGGGAAAATCCTCTCCCGCGACGACATCCTCAACCGCATGCGCGGGATTGCCTTTGACGGGCTCAATCGCAGCGTCGACGTGTACATCAGCAAGCTGCGCGGCAAGCTCAATGACAACCCTCGGGAACCGGTGTGCATCAAGACCATCTGGGGCAAGGGCTACCTGTTCAATCCGTTCGCCTGGGAGGTCTAGATGTTACGGCTGTTTCTGCGTCTGTATATCATCCTGGCCATTGGCTTGGCCGGGGCGATCTGGCTGGTGAACTACACCTTCGATGAGCTGCTGCCGGAGGCCAACGAAACCTATAACCGTGAGGCCCTGCGCGGCCCGGCTTATGGGGTGGTGGAACAATTGCGGCCGGTGACGGGTGAAGCCCGCGCTGCTCGCCTGGTTGACTTGCAGCCGCACTACGGACTGCGCCTGGCGCTGGTGCAGAAGGACGCGCTGAAACTGACCGAACGTGAGCAGCAACTGCTGGCCGGGGGCGAGTTGGTGGTGCGCGGCGATTTCATGGAGTTCATCTCCAACATCGACGGCGGCCAGCAACTGCTGCAAATCAAGCTGCCGGAAGAGCCCAAGTGGTTGTACATGTGGGCGTATGGCTTCCTCGGCCTGTGCCTGGCGATTGTCTTGTACTTCTGGGTACGGCCCCATTGGCGTGACCTGGAGCATATTCGCCTGGCCGCGCAACGTTTCGGCGACAACGACCTCGGCTCGCGCATCCTGCTGCCGCGCCGCTCCACCGTGCGCGAGCTGGCGGGGCACTTCAACCAGATGGCCGAGCGCATCGAAAGCCTGATCGCCAATCAACGCGAGTTGACCAACGCGGTCTCCCACGAACTGCGCACGCCGATTGCACGGCTTTCGTTTGAGCTAGACCAGCTCAAGCAACAGGCCGACCCACGCCAAAGCCGCGCGCTGATCGCCGACATGTACGCCGACCTCGGCGAGCTGGAAGAAATGGTCTCGGAACTGTTGACCTATGCCAGCCTGGAACGTGGCGCCACGCAGATCACCCGGGAAAGCATCGAGGCTCACAGCTGGCTCGACAGTGTGATCGGCAGCGTCGCCCTGGAGGCCGAGGCGGCAGGCGTGCAGTTGCTGCTGCGCACCTGTGAAGTCGATTACATCCGCATCGAGCCGCGCTTTATGGCCCGGGCGGTGATCAACCTGTTACGCAATGCGATTCGCTACGCCGACCGGCGTGTGGAAGTGTCGCTGGTAAAATTCGGTGCCGGCTACGAAGTGCGGGTGAATGACGATGGGCCTGGGGTGCCGATGGAAGGGCGGGCGAAGATTTTCGAACCGTTCCTGCGCCTCGATGCCAGCCGCGACCGCCGCACCGGTGGCTTCGGCCTCGGCCTGGCGCTGGTGCGGCGCGTGTGCCAGTGGCACGGCGGGCAGGTTGAAGTGCTGGATTCGGAGTGGGGCGGGGCGTCGTTTCGGATGACCTGGGCGTATGCCGAATAACCATCCAGGAGCCACCGATCGTTCCCACGCTCTGCGTGGGAATGCCTGCCGTGACGCTCCGCGTCACCCATGCGCAGGACTTTAGCCTTGCATCGACGGCGGGACGCGGAGCGTCCCAATAGGCATTCCCACGCAGAGCGTGGGAACGATCGCCTTAGAACGTGTACTCGAGCATCCCCATCACTGACGTCTGCAACCGGCGCTCTACAATCGGGCTCTGGCCAGCCTTGTCCGCCAGGTATTGCACATCCAGCAGCGTCGAAAACTGGGTGTGATCGCTGATCGGCAAGCTCCACACTAGGTTCATCCCGTTGCTGACATTGCCGCCGCTGGCCTTGTAAGCCTTGAAGCGGCTCTGCGCGGCCTGGCCGGTGGTGACGCCGTACCAGGTCTGCAGGTAGTTGCTGTCGCCAAAATGACTGCTGAGGTTGGCGTCCAGCGAACCGTAGTCGCCGTCATACAGGTTGGTGCCCAGGCTCAGTTCCAGGTGGGTGAAGGCCTTGCCGGAATCCTTGTGATCATCCTCTTCAAGTGCATGCTCGAGGGTGGCGCCGAGAATCACCCCGCCCAGGTTATAGCTGCCACTGATGCCTACTTGGGGGCGGGTCTTGATTTCGCCCATGCCCTTGAGTTTCTTCGAGCCCGGGCGACCGCTCCTGCTTTCATCCTTTCGATTGCCACTGGCGCCGACGTAGGCGCTGAAGCTCGCGCCGCCGCCGTCATAACCCCAGCCCAAGCCCTTGTCGGTGTCGAGGAAAATCCCCCACGGGCTGACGATGGCCGCACCCAGCACCGGCGCGGTCACCCGCTCGTCGCTGCCGCTGTAGCGGGGCAGGTTGGCCACGCCGGCCTTGAGGGTGTATTCCCAATCGTCCGCCAGCAGGGTGTCGGCGCTGGACAGCAGACACAGCGATGTCAGGGACAGGCAGAGGTTTTTTGAACGCAGGATGGTCTTCATGTGAGGTCAGAGACTCAGGGGGTTGTGGGGAGAATCAGTACGTTTGAACTGGTAGCCAGAGGCACTCAGGCCATTGATCTGGCGGCTCACGGTGTCCCCCAGGCCATAGCCGTTGCCGGCAAGCACCGCGTGGGCGTTGTCCACGGGCAGCAGGATGTAGTCGGTCAGTGGTTCGTCGTGCAGTTGGCCGCGAATCACCAGGAAGCCGTTTTCCAGGCGCACGCTGATGCCGCTCAAGGGCGCGTCGGGCTCATGGGTGTTGAGCACTTGATAGGTGCCGATGGTGTCGGCCCAGGCATTACTCAGCGGGGTCTGTTCGATGCGTTCGCCCACGGGCACGCGCTGGCCATGGCTGCGGGCGGTCAGCATCTGGCGCCCTTGCACCGTCACCACGTCCAGCTGGACGCGGCCCAGTTCACCCAGGTCCTTGAGCCAGAAGCCGAGGAATTTCTGCTGCGCCCGCAGCCAGCCATGGCCGTCCCGCAGCAGTTCGAAACGGGTGTCGGCCAACTCGCCATACAGCTGACCGTTTTCGTCCTTGATACGGAAAATGCCCCAGGCCGTGGCGTAGAAACCGGCCAGGCGCTTGCGGTCGATGGCAGCGGGCACCTGGCGGATTTTCAGACCGTGGGCCGGCTGTTGGCAGTCGTCAGAACACACCGGCTCGCCGGTCTGGGCCTGGAGCATCAGGCGCAGGGTGTCGGTGGTCAGGGACACCACCATCTCTTCGGCGTTGCTGTCGTTGGCCATGACAATCACCGCCAGTTGCTGGTCCGGCAGCATCGTCAGTTGCGCGGCGAAATCATCACCGCCACCGCTGTGCTGGTAGGTGCGTATGCCGGGGCCGACCGGTTCATCACCACAAGGGGCGAGAAACCACCCCAGGCCCATCTGGCAGTCGAAGTCCAGGGCGTTGCCGGTGTTTTGCTGGGTGAACATTTCATCAATCGACTGGCTGCTCAGCACCTGTTTGTCTTTGTAGAGGCCTCGGGCGAAGAGCATGCGCACGTAGTGGCTGAGGTCCTTGGGGCTTGCCCACAAGCCACCGGCCGCGAGGTCGCGCACCTGGGCGTCGGCGCTGACGGTGCCATCCTCATAACCCCGGGCGCGGAAGCTCAGTTGTGCGCCGGTACCGACGAAGCTCGACTGGTTCATCTCCAGCGGTTTGAGCAGGCTGCTTTGCAACCGGTTTTCAAAGTCTTGCCCGCTGCTGCGCTCGATGGCGGCACCGGCCAGGGCGTAGCCGAGGTTGGAATAGGCCACCTGAGTGCCCGGCGGCGTGCTCAGCCATACCCCGGAAATACGCATCGGCATCTGGCCCATGGCGAAGGTGCTGCGCACGTCCCGCAGGTGTTCGCTGGGCAGGCCGGACTGGTGGCTGAGCAGGCGGCGCAGAGTGATGTCGCGGTCGGCGGCGGTCTGGTCGGAATGAAAGCGCGAGCGTACGTAAAACTCTCGCAGGGTGTTCTGGATCGGGGCGTCGAGGGTCAGGCGCTGTTGCTCAACCAGTTGCAGGGCCGCGGTGGCGGTGAGCAGTTTGGAGAGGGCGCCGGCGCGGAACGCGGTGTTGGGGGTCACCGGTTTGCCCAGGGCTTTGTCGGCAACGCCGAAGCCGTGGGCCCAGATCAGTTCTTGGCCATTGACCAGGGCGATGGACAGGCCGGGTATGTTTTGCCTGGCCATTTCAACGGGGATGCGTTTTTGCAGGTAGCGAATGATTGCGCTGTAGTCGCCCTTGGGGATGGGCGGCGGAGCCGGCGGTTGGCCGTGGCAGCCAAGGCTGCCCAGCAGGCAACCCAGCAGCGGAATACTGCGCAATGTGCGAAACATGATGAGCACCCGAGGGGTGGTTTGGATGCTCGAATGCTAGGGGCGGGCCGTCCATGAGTCTTTGTGAGCTTTGTCGGGAAACTGTCAAAGACTGTTAAAGGGGGGCGCCCCGAGCGGGTTTACTTCAGTGCAGGGTCTCCAGGGTTAAGCTTTTTCCACGACTGCATCACCACCTGCGCCTTGGGCTCTTTTCCGTTTTCCAGGTAGTACTGGATCAACGACAGTCGCGCATTGCGGTTATACGGTTGTACGGCGAGCAGCTTTTCAAGCTGCTCACAGGCCTGATCCACATACCCGCTGTCATGCAGCGCCACCGCCAGCACATAGTTGTATTGCGGATTCGCCGGCTCCAGCCGCGCCGCTTCACGCAGGTGCGGCATGGCTTTCGCCGTATCCCCGGCCCGAATCAACATCAACCCCTGGGTGTGTTGCAGCAGCGCCGCATCCGGGTGTTGCTTGAGGTTGTCCGCCACCAGCGTCCGTGCCTCCTGGGCACGACCGTTAGCCTCCAGCCATTGCGCCAGAGTCACCAGCGCCGGGAAGAAATCCGGGTCCCGTAGCAACGCGGTGCGCAGCTGCGCTTCAACCTTGTCGCTCCGACCGCTGGCCTGGTACAGCATCGCCAGGTTGAGATTGGCTTCGGCTCGCTCCAGCAGGCTCGACTGCACAGTTTCGTATTCCGCGATCGCCTTGTCCCAGGCCGGCCCAAGGCCTTGTCCGGAGGCGCTCAACAGGTCTCGGGCGGCAATGATCCGTACCGCCAGTACCGGGTCCCGGAGCAACGGCCCATACAACGCTACCCGCTCAGGCGGCGGCAGAAATGCACTGATCGCCCGCACCGCGCTCTCACGCACTTGCGGCGCCGGGTTGCCGAGGTCCTGGGTCGCCAGTTTCAACGCCTGTTCACTCGGGTAGTTTGGCAGTTCAGCCAGCAGCGTCGCGCGCTGGATCGCCAGCAGGTTGTTGCGTGCCAACTGGTCATACAGCGCCTGCGCGGCGCCCGGTTGGCCGCCACGGATCAGTACCATGCTTTCGGCGTAACGCGGTGCATGCTCGGCCTCAGTGCTGTTCCAGAGTTTGAACTGCTCGCTGACCTTGTCGCCGGGCCGTGGGATGCTGAAGCTATGGTCATGCCGGAAGTCATTGCCCATGTAGAACTTGCCGGGCATGTGGCAATCGACGCAGAACGAACCCGGCTCACCGGCAGCGTGGCGGGTATGTTCGGGGGAGTCGTAGTCCTTGGCCTGCAACCCGCGACCATCCACCGTGGCCACGGCGGTTTTGCCTGCAGTGTTGTGGCATTGCAGGCACACGCCATTGCCCGGTGCTTTCAGTTCGGCGCTGTGAGGGTTATGGCAGTCGCTGCAGCGCACGCCCTTGTCGGCCATTTTGCTTTGGGCGAACGAGCCGTGCTCGAACACTTCATCCTTGATCTTGCCGTCCAGGGCATACAGCTCGCGGGTCAGGACACTGGGCAGGTAATCGTCCATCAGGCGTTTGCCGACGGTATAGCCGTCCCCCAGCGGTGCACGACGGGCGTGGCAGCGGGCGCAGGTTTCGATCTCGACGGTGGCGTCCTTGTCTTTCAGGTCCACGGCAAAGCCGGCGTGCAGCAGGTCACCTTTTTTCGCAGCCCACGCCACATGGTTCGACGCCGGGCCATGACACGCCTGGCAGCCGACGCCCAGGCTGTTCCACTGGCTGTCGAAGCTGTTTTTGGCCGGGTCGAAATTACGTTTGTAGCCGGTGGTATGGCACTCCACGCACATGAAATTGGCGTTCTGGCTGGGCTTGCTCCAGTGCAGCGGGTTCTTGAAGTTCACACCCTGACCTGGGTAGAGGTGAAACCAGCGGTTTTTTTGCGTATCCCAGGCTACGCCCAGGGCTTGCAGGCGCCCGTCACCGACCTCGATCAGGTATTGCTGCAACGGTGCGATGCCGAAGGTATAGGCAACCTTGAAGTCTGTGGCCTTGCCGTCGGCGCCGGGTGTGTTGACCCATAATTCATCGCCCCGGCGCGAGAAACGGGTGGTCTCACCCCCGCTGCTGAAGGATGCATTGTTGAAGTCGGCCGGAACCGTCTCGGGGGTGGCGGCCTGCATCGCCAGTTGGTGGTGCGAGCCTTGCCAGTCCTTGACCTGTGCCTGATGACAGCCCTGGCACTGCTGCTCATCGACCATTTTTGCGGGCGACTGAACGGCCACCGGCTTGACCACGGGCGCAGGCGCCGCCGCCGGCAGCCTGGGCGTGCTGGCCTGGAGGAAAAACCAGATTCCGGCCATGGTCAACAGCAACAGGACTATCACTACGGGGTACAGGTAACGACTGGAGGAGTCACCGCGAGGTACGGTTTTATTGTCAGGCTTGGGCATTACGACTTCCGATGTCCGATGCGTTGACGCTCTAATGGCGCGCTTAAGCTCCGTGCAGCTTTGACGCTGGGTGCTTGCCTGTCAAATAGAAAAGTCGCTGTGAAATGCCCCACAACCTGCAACGGCTACCGGGTTATTTTCCCAGAGTTGGCTATACCTACAGCTCAACGTTCCTTCGATGACAGCCAGGGAGTTTGACGATGAAGCTAGGACTAATGATCGGCACGGTGTGCATTGCCTCGATCGGGGTGATGGGGTGTTCCAGCAAGGTGACGCAGCCGGACGAGTATTCCGGGTTTCTCTCCGACTACAGCAACCTGAAGGAAGCCAAGTCGCCGTCAGGGGCAGAAGTGATGCGCTGGGTGGACCCCAACCTGAACCTGAGCCGTTATACCGCCGTGTATATCGAGCCCACCCAGTTCTACCCCAAGCCACAAGCCACCACCAGGATTCCTGAAAGCACCTTGCAGGGCATCAACACCTACTACAACCAGGCGCTCAAGCGCGAGCTGGAAAAGTCCCTGCCACTGGCCAACGGGCCTGGCCCGGGCGTGATTGTAGTACGGGCGGCCATCACGGCAGTCAGCAGCAAGACCGAAAGCCTCAAGCCGTATGAGTACATTCCTGTAGCGCTGGTGGCCGCTGCGGTCAGCACCGGTACCGGGATTCGTGACCAGGAAACCACCCTGGGCACCGAGGCCCAGTTCCTCGATGGCGACAGTGGCAAGGTAATCGCCCAGGTCGTGCGTAAAGGCACCGGCAAGCCGTTGTCGAACGACTCCCAGGTGATGAAGGCCGATGACGTGAAAAGCGTGATCGACGGTTGGGCGTCGGACCTGCACCAGTCGTATCTGAAGCTGAAACGCTGAGGTGCCGGGCCCGGGGTTCGCGCCCCGGGCCGCATGAGCCCCCGACTACTGGCCGATGAACCAGCGGTAATAAGGGTTGGCGCTGTCTTGTTGCAACACCGCCTGGATATCCCGGCCCCAGGCGGTGCGATCGCCGTCATAGGCATGCAGGCTGGCGCGGTAGAACTGCATTAGGCGCTGCTGTTCGCTGGCCAGGGTACGGGTGAGCGCCGGGTCTGCATTCAGCAATGGCGCGGGCACCCGCAGATCCAGGAGCGCCGGGAGCACCCGGGTGATCTCCTTGCTGCGCACCCACGGCGCATATTCGATACGCGGTTGGTCATCGGTGACTGGCAACGCATTGCCTGCAAAGCGCTCCAGGCCCTGGCGATCCGTGACCCAGGTGGCGAGCAGAGTTGCCGCCGAATCGATGCCCACTTCCCCCAGGGCGCTGCTCACGTTCGGTTGCTCAAAGCGCTGGCGAATCCGCGTGGCATCCAGCTCGATGGGTTCCATGGAACCCACCAGCAGCATTTCGTGGAACTCGCTGGTCCACAGCGTCGCGTAGGGGAACACGTCGAGGAAGCTGCGTACCAGTGACTGCGAGTCCTCGATGTTTTGCGTTGGCAGCGGCAGCCATTGGGCCAGCAGGCCGTTTTTCTCCAGGCGCCGGGCGGCCAGTTGGTAGAAGTCACGGGAATACAGGTTGACCACGCCGGCAGCGGAGGGCGGTGGCGGTTCGAGGGTGATCAGGTCGTACGCCTGCGGGTTGCGCAGCAGTTCCTGGCGACCGTCTCGCAGGCGCACGTCCACCCCTGGATCACTGGCCGCGTTGAAGTTGCCCTTGAACAGTGGCGCCGCCTGGATTACCGATGGCAGCAACTCGGCAACCACCCGGTGTTCCAGCCCGGGATAGCGCAGCAACGCCCCGGCGGTAATTCCGGTGCCAAAGCCGATCACCAACGCCGAGCGGGGCTCGCCGTTATGGATCAGCAGCGGCAACAGCGCCTGGATCCGCATATAGCGCAGGGACGGCATGGCGTCGCCAGTGTTGGACACGCCCTGGATATACAGGCGTTGAAAGCTGCGGGCGCCTTGGCCCTGGGTGACCACAGCGACGGTGGCGCCGCGTCCTTCCTGGTAAAACGCCAGGCTCGCATTACGTGCCCCGGGCAGCAGCTTGGCCAGTCGATCCACCGGGTTCAGCAACGCCACGGCCAGAGACAGTAAACCGAGGGCGACCACGGCCTGACGCCGGCCTTTCTTGACCCCGTGGCCTCGGCGCGCGGCCAGATACCCCACGACGCCGGCAATCACCGCGAGCAAGCCCAGGGTACGTACCAGCCCGAGCCAGGGAATCAGCACAAAACCACACAACATCACCCCGACAATGCCGCCCAGGGTGTTGAACGCCACTACGGCTCCGACATACCGGCCCACGTGCTCGCTGCCCACGCTCAAGCGCAAGGCCAGGGGAAACGCCGCGCCGAGCAACAGGGTTGGCACAAACACGATGCACAGGGCGGCCACCGCAAAGCGCGCGCTCATGCCCGGCAGTTCAGCGCCGCCCAGGCTCAGCACCAGGGATTCGGCCTGGGTTTGCAGCAGTACCAGCCAGCGGCCCAGCAGGGCGATCTCCAGCAACGCCACGAGCCCGGCGCCGGCAATCAACAGGCCGAACACGCCCCATGGATCACGGATCCGCTCGACCCGCCGCGCCATCAACTGGCTGCCGATAAACAACCCCGCCAGGTAAGTGGCGAGCACCACGGCAAACGCATAGGTGCGGGTGCTCATGAACTGCACGATGGATTGCGACCACACCACCTCGTAACCCAAGGCCACGCCGCCGGCAATGGCGTACAGCACCAGGGCCAGGCGCGCCGGTTTGGCGCCGTTGGCATGGTTGATTACCGTGGTGGTGTGATGCCGCACATACAACAGCGCGCCGACGGCAGCCAGCAGGTTGAGTATCGCGGCCACCAGGGCACTGCCACGCACGCCGAACGTAGCGATCAGCACAAAGGCGGTCAGCAAGGTCCCGGCAATTGCCCCGGCGGTGTTGGCCGCATACAAGCGGCCACCGGCCTGACCGAGGGCCTTGGGGTCGATGTGCAGCGAGCGCACCAGCACCGGCAAGGTGCCGCCCATCAACAGCGCCGGGATGCCCACCAGCACAAACGGCAGTACCCAGGCCAGCAGGCCGACCTGTTGTTCCAGCCAGGCAAACGGGCTGGCGGCCATGCTCAAGGCGACTGTGGCGCTCACGCCGAGCACGGCGACAAGGATTTCGAGGATTGCATACAGCAGCAGCGGTCGCGACAGGCGATCCGCCCAGCGTCCGAACAGCAGGCCACCCAACGCCAACCCGGCAAAAAACGCGCTGATTCCGGTGGTGATGGCGTACACCTCCACCCCCACGACCAGCGACAATTGCTTGATCCACAACACCTGGTACACCAGGGCAGCCATGCCGGAGATGAACAGCAGCAGGGCGGGGATCAGGGTGGTTGAGGTGTGAGCCAGTGCGGCAGGTTTGCTGGCGGTGCGTGACGACATTGCAGATAGCCTTATGGAAATACCGATCAAAGTGTGGCGAGGGAGCTTGCTCCCTCGCCACGGGTTTGGCGCCGCCCATAAGCGCGGCGTCGGCGGCTATTGCGCCGGGTTAGCCTTCATTTTTTCAGCAATCTTCTTGTCCACGGCTTCGCGGATCTGGTCAATGCTGAAGCTGGCCGGTTTCTGGCTCGGCGGGTACTCGATGAACGTCTCGAGGAACTTCGCCGATTTGGTCACCGCCACTGCACCCAGGTAGACGTTTTTGGTGCTCCAGTCGTAGTACTGGTCAGACACCACGTCCGCCCGTTCATACGGGTCCATCCTCAGGTTGAAGATCTTCGGTACCCGCAGTTGCACGAACGGCTCGCTCCACACCCGGAAACCGCCCGGCTGGCGCTGTTCGGCGAACACCACTTTCCAGTTGTCGAAACGCACGGCTACCAGCACGCCATCGTCGTTGAAGTAGAAGAACTCGTTACGCGCGCCTTTGGGTTGCTGGCCAGTCAGGTAGGGCAGTTGGTTGTAACCGTCCAGGTGCACCTTGAAGCTGCTGCCGCCGGCCGTCGGGGCCCAGCCCTTGAGCAGCTTGTCTTTCACGTCCGCATCACCCGCAGCGGCCAGCAGGGTAGGGAACCAGTCCATGCCCGAGACCATTTCGGTGGAAACTTCCCCAGGCTTGATCTTGCCTGGCCAGCGGATGATCGCCGGCACCCGGTACGCGCCTTCCCAGTTGGAGTTTTTCTCGTTGCGGAACGGCGTGGTGGCCGCATCCGGCCACGAGAACTGGTTCGGCCCGTTGTCGGTGGTGTAGACCACAATGGTGTTGTCGGCGATTTTCAGGTCGTCGAGGGTTTGCAGGAGTTTGCCCACATCGGCGTCGTGCTCCAGCATGCCGTCGGCGTACTCGTTGCCGGGCATGCCGCTCTGGCCCTTCATCGAGTCACGCACATGAGTGAACACGTGCATGCGCGTGGTGTTCATCCACACGAAGAACGGCTTGTTGGCTTCGGCCTGTTTCTTGATGAACGCCTGGGCGGCGGCGGTGGTTTCGTCGTCGATGGTTTCCATGCGTTTGGCGGTCAACGCACCGGTGTCTTCGATCTTGCCATCGGCGAAGCTGTGGATCACACCGCGCGGGGTGTTGGCCTTGACGAACTCGGCATCATCCTTGGGCCAGTACGGGCGCTCCGGCTCTTCTTCGGCATTGAGGTGGTACAGGTTGCCGAAGAACTCATCGAACCCGTGGTTGGTGGGCAGGTATTCATCCTTGTCCCCCAGGTGGTTCTTGCCGAATTGCCCGGTGGAATAGCCCAGCCCTTTAAGCGCCTGGGCAATGGTGATATCGCGTTTTTGCAGGCCCACCGGCGCACCCGGGATGCCCACCTTGGACAGGCCAGTGCGCAACGGCGTCTGGCCCGTGATAAAGGATGAGCGCCCGGCGGTGCAACTGTTCTCCGCGTAGTAGTCGGTGAACAGCATGCCTTCCTTGGCGATGCGGTCGATATTCGGGGTTTTGTAACCCACCACGCCCATCGAATAGGCGCTGATGTTGGTTTGCCCAATGTCATCGCCGAATATCACCAGGATATTCGGCTTGTCGGCGGCCCAGGCTGATGCCGAGACCCCCATCACCGATACCGCCACCAGGGCGAGTTTCGGCAGCCACTTGCGTAGGCGAGTCATATGACTTGCTCCTTTCTCGGCTTGAGTCGCATTGCCTGCGACCAACGTTTATTACAGTCCATCGCGACGTCTTTTCTTATTGCACCTGTTGTTGCACAGCCGGCTCGAACGGGTAGATGCGCTTCCACTCGGTTGCCATGTCCACCACGGTCCAGCCTTTTGTCCTGGCTTCATCCAGCGCCTTGTCCAGGCGCCCGATCTGAGAATTGCGGTCATAGGCCCACTCGCGCTTGGCGTCGGTGTGGTGCACCAGGCCCATGAAGCGTTTGCCCTGGCCGGCGGCTGTCCACTGGAGCATTTGCAGGTCGCCGTCGGAGTTGCCGAAGGCCAGGATCGGTCGGCGGCCAATGATCGAGTCGATACTTTCCGGCTTGCCCGGGCCGTCATCGTTGTGGGCGAGCTTGGCGGTGCGCAGGACCTGCGGGGCGCCATCCTTGATCTGGAACGCGGTGACGAAGTTGGAGCCGATCACCTGTTCCGGTGGCACGCCGTAGACCACTTCGGCGAAGGCACGCATGAAGGCAGTATCCCCGCCGGAAACGATGTAGGTCTTGAATTGCTGGCTGCGCAGGTAGTCGAGCATCTCCAGCATCGGCTGGTAGATCATTTCGGTGTAGGGCTTGCCGGTTTTCGGATGACGGGCCTGGGTGAGCCAGGTTTTGGCGTTGTCGATAAAGGCGTCGGTGGTGATGCCGGTATGGGTCGCGCCGATGATTTTCAGCAAGCCTTCCATGCCGCTTTGGGCCAGGGCCTGGTGATCGTTCTCGAGCACGGCCTTGAACGGCTGGGTGGTTTTCCACTCGGGATGCTGGGGGGCGAGGCGCTTGATTTCGTCGAAGGCAAACAGTACCTCGAAGTAAGCCGGCTGTTCGGTCCAGAGGGTGCCGTCGTTATCGAATACGGCGATGCGTTCGGCGGGTTTTACATAGTCCCTGGAGCCCTCGGCGGTCACGGCCTGGACGAATTCGATAATGTGTTTCTTGCTCGGTCCTTCGTTCCATGAGGGCAGCGGGTCCGCCGCCAGCGCAGGCAGGCTTATCAGCAGCAGAAGGGGCAAGACAGAACGGAGGGACGTCATGGGAAATCCTTTTCGCGACGGGGGTTCAGTGGTAGCAAGCGTAGCCGACGAAACCGCCAGCGCAACGCACCGCAGCCGCGTCGCCACAGAGGCGGAACTCGTGGCCATAGGCCATGCGCGAGGTACGCGGCCAGTACCCACAACGCCAAGGCAGCGCCCCAGGCCACGCCCTGCCGTGATAGTTGCCAGCGGCTGTGCTGGCCGAGTTGCTTGAGGTCCTCGGCGATGGAAAATGTCGGGCTGTAGGCGCTTGCTGCCTGCGCCTCGACGGTGACTTCTGGCACGCGCGTCACTTGCAGCCGATGGTTGCGGCTGTCCCACCATTTCACGCTGATGGCGGGCAGCGGGTAGCGACCGGCTTGCTCGACGCGGTACACCTGCCGGTCGATGCGTTGGCCGCCACTGATGTTGCCGCGGCCATCATCCAGGTTGCCGATGACCGGCGACTGCGGGTAGCGACGCAGGCCTTTTACCTGGGCCTGGTCAGGTGGCGGCAGTGACAGGCCGGGGGTGTTGTCGGCTTGCAGGATGACCGTGCGGGTGAGGGTGTCGCCGACCTTGAGCGGTGTGGTGGTGACCGTCTGGGTCAGGCGTAGCCCGTCAGCCACCAACACGGTTTCCCCGGGTTCGAAACCCGGCGGCTGGGCGGCCTGGAAGGACAACGGTGAAGTTTGCGCACTCAACGGCGCGCTCGCCTGGCCGGGCTGGGCCTGCACCGTCAGGGCCGGAATGTTGAACGTCTGAGCCAAGGAAGGGGTGATGCGATAGCGGTAACGCATGCCATAGAAGGTCTTGCCCTCGATCACCTGGTTCACATGCTCGGACTCACTGCCCGGCGCCTGTACCCGCGCGCCGGGCAGTTGCAGCGGCGGCAGGCCGGCGGCCGCGGTGAACCAGGTGTCGGTCAACACATCGACCTGCAATTGCACTTGCTCGCCCACCACCACGTTACTACCGGGCACCAGTTGCGCCTGCACTCGCAGTTGCGGTTCGGCCGCCCACAACGGGCCGGCGATCAGCAGCAACAGCCAGCAGAGCCGGTTCATGGCTGGGCTCCCTGGTCTTGAAGGCTGAACTTGCGGCGCAAGAAGTTCGCGGGGGACGTCGTCAGGTTCTGCAACCACAAGGCATCGTTGCTTGCCTGTTCTGTCTGGATTGCCTTGCTCTTGCCCTTGCCGGCCGCCTTGTCGAACTTGACCGCGTCGGGCTTCACCTCGGGGGCATTGTCCGAGGCGTTTTCAGTGTCTTTCTTCAGCGCCAGAGCCAGGGCCAGGTTGGCGCTGGCTTCGGGAAACTGCGGCTGTTGTTGCAACGCCTGCTGGTAGGCGGCAATGGCATCGTCGAACTTGAAGCGACGCACGTGGATATTGCCGCGGTAGAACGCGGTCTGTGCGGTGTCGAGTTGGGCAAAGGTCGCCAGGGCCAGGTCGTAGTCGGCAGCGTTGTACGCGGCAATGCCTTTCCAATAGGGGTCGACAAACAGCCCTGCAGCGGCGGGGTAGTGATGGTGTTCGAAGGCCCAGCGGCCTTGTTGGTCGCGGGTGAAGAACGCGTCGGTCAACGCGTTGGCTTCGACAGGCGCGGGTTGCAGGAATACCCCCAGCACCAGCACCGCCACCCAGTTCAGGCTCCAGCCCCGGCGTACACTGAAAAACGCCAACAGCAGCAGCGGCCAGCACAGCCAGTAACCGGCATCTTTCCATTGCAGGTTGCGCTGTTGTTCGTCCGCGTTTTGGAAGTGCTGCTGGGCATGGAGTTCGACCCAGTCCAGGTCGTCATCGTTGAGGGTCAGGCTACCCAGTGGCGCGTCGGTAGCCGAAGCCAGTTGCTTCAAGGCACCGGCATCGAAGTTCACGCCGACCGCCAGTACCAGCACCTGTAGCGGGCTGTCCGCCAAGTGTTGCTTGAGTTGCGGCAACTGCGCGAGATCGACGCCGTCAGTGATCAGCAACAGGCTACCAGAGGCGTTTTCCGCCGTAAGCAAACGCTTGGACTGGTCGATCACCCCGGCGACATCCCGCCCGGGCTTGCTGATCAGGTCGGTGGCCAGGGCCTGGATAAAACTGTCGAGCAATGCCGGGTCGTCCGTCGGCGGCAATACCAGATGCGCGCTGCCGGCATACACCATCAACGCGGTGCGCGCGCCTTGGCGACGCTGCACCAGGTCTTGCAACTTGTGCTTGGCGGCTTGCAGGCGGGTTGGCGGCACGTCAGCGGTGTCCATTGATGGTGACAGGTCGAGGGCGATGATCAGCGGCGCGCGGTTCTCCAGGAAGTCGGGGCGATCCTGTTCCCAGGTGGGCCCGGCACTGGCCAGTGCGCCGAGAACCAGCAAGGCGCTGACCAGATGCACCGGCCGCAGGCGATGGGGGTCCGTCGGAGTCAGCAGCAGATGCGGCAACAGATGCGGGGCAATATTGCCCCGCATCCGTCGTTGCAGGTCCTTGCTGCGGCGCCACAACAGCGGCAGCAATAGGCCAAGCAAACCCGGCAGCAGCCAGGCCGGGCGCAGGAAATGGAAGTCACTGAGGTTGAACTCCATCGCGGACCTCCCGATGGCGCAGCCCCGGATGCGGCCACAACGCGGCGATCAGGTGATACAGCGCGAGCAGGCCGATGGCGGCCGCCAGTGGCATCCAGAACAGATCACGCTTGGGCTGGTGGCTCAGGGTTTTCACCTGGTGGGGGGTGATCTGGTCGAGGGTGGCGTAGACCTGGTCCAGGGTGTCGCGGTTCTCCGCCCGGAAATACCGTCCGCCGGTGGTTTCAGCAATCTGTTGCAGCGCGCTCAGGTTGACCTTTGACTCACCTGAAGCGCCCGGATCGCCAATGCCGATGGTATGAATCACCACGCCCTTGGCCGCTGCCATGGACGCCGCATGGTCGGGCGGAATCGCGCTGCTGGTGTCGTTGCCGTCGGTGAGCAGGATCAACACCTTCTCTTGTTCATGAGCCTGGTCCAGCAGCTTCAGGCTCAGGCCAATGGCATCGCCAATTGCGGTGTTGGGCCCGGCCATGCCGATGCCGCTGTCATCCAGCAGCAGCGACAGGCTGGCGTGGTCCAGGGTCAATGGCGCCTGGGGATAGGCGCCGCTGCCAAACAGGATCAGGCCGATACGGTCGTCCTTGCGGCGCTGGATAAAGCCATGCACGACCTGTTTGACGGCGGCCAGGCGGTTGATCTTCTGGCCGTTGGCGTCGGTAAAGTCCTGGGTTTCCATGGACTGCGAGATGTCGATGGCCAGCATCAGGTCTCGCACGGGCTGTTGGCGTTCGATAGGCTTTTCGATCCACACCGGGCGGGCAATGGCCAGCACCAGCAGCGCCCACACCAGCAGGTTGAGCAGCAGTTGCAGGCGGTTGCTGCGAATACCGCTGGCGGCCGGCGTCTGGCCCACGGCCCGGCTGAGGCTGGCGAAAAACGGCACGCGTACGGCGCTGCGGGCTTCACGGTATTCCGGCAGGTAACGGTAGGCGAGCCACGGCAACGGCAGGAGAAGCAGCAGCCAGGGATAATCAAGTTGCCACATGGTGATGCTCCACCCAGGTTTTGCACTGGGCCAACAGCTGTTCGCGTTGCGCGCTGGAAATATCGGCTGATCCATACGCCAGGCTCGCCAGTTGACGGCTGAAATCCTCCTGCACCGCCATGCCGCCATGACGCAGCAGGAACGCCTGCCAGTCGGCCCCGCTCAGGGTCGGCACGCGTTGGTGTTCCTCCGGCGCGAGGGGCATCGACAGGGCCACGCGCTTGAGCAGTTCCGGCAGCTCCCGCAAGTCTTCGATCACGTTGAGGCGCGCCAATGCTTCGCGGCGATAGGCATTGCGGCGCCAGCGCAACCAGGCGCGGACGCCCAGCACCAGCAGGGCAATCGCCAGCAAACCGAGCATCACCCACCAGCCCCAGGTCTGCGGCCAGTAGCTGACCGGCGCCGGCAGGCCTAGCTCCTTGAGTTGTTCGATGCTCGGCACATTGGCGTTCATCGCCGCGCTCCATTGCGCCGGCCCAGCTCATCGCGCAGTTGGTCAACCGCAGGCAGCGCCGTGCTGATCATCAACAGCGGCACCTGGCTGCGGCGCAGCAGGCTGGCTACGTCCTTTAGGCGCCCGCCAAGAAAGTCCCCCAGGGGTTGGCGTACCTGGCGTTTCTGTACGGCCAGTTCGACCTGCAATTGGCCCTGGGTGACCATCAGGTGCCCGGTATCCGGCACGTTCAACGCCAGCGGGTCGTAGACTTGCAGGGCAACCACATCGTTGTGCGCCGACAGCTGCCGCATCAATTGCAGAGTGCGGTCACCGGCCCCGGCGAAGTCGCTGATGATGCAGATCAGGTGGTCATGCCCGGTCAGCGCGAGGCAACGTTGCAGCACCTTGTCGAGCTGGCCGTCGGCTTCATGGTCCGGGTTGCCGGCGCTCAACGCGGCGTTCTGTCGGACGATGCGGCTGCACAAGGTTTCGACGCGTTTGCGGCTGCGCAACGGCGCCACACTGTCGATGTGCTCATCGTTGAACACCAGCCCGCCCACCCGGTCACCCGCGTTGAACACCATCCACGCGGCCAACGCGCCCAACTCGGCGGCAACAGCGGATTTAAAGCTGCGCACCGAGCCGAAGAACATCGACATGCGTTGGTCGACCACAATCAGCGCGGGGCGGTCGCGCTCCTCGGTAAAGGTACGGATCACCGGTTTCCCGGTGCGCAGAGAGGCGCGCCAGTCCAGGTGGCGTAGATCATCGCCGGGCTGATAGCGGCGCAGTTCATCAAAGTTCAGGCCGCGTCCGCGCAGCCGCGAGGCATGGTTGCCGGCGAGGATGCTGCCTTGGGGCTGGCGCGCGACAAAGCTCAGGCCACGGGTCTGAAACTCCAGGGCCATCAACTGCCCCAGGGACACGTAGACCAAGCCGTCGGCGTTCATGCCGGAATCGCCACTTTGTCCAGCAGGCGGTCCAGCACCTGGTCGGCGCTGACGCCATCGGCCACCGCGTCGTAGCTCAATTGCAGGCGGTGACGCAGCACCGGATGCACCACCGTGCGCACGTTATCCGGCGTCACAAAGGCCTGGCCCCGCAGCCAGGCATCGGCGCGGGCCGCGCGGTCCATGCCGATGCCGCCACGGGGACTGGCGCCAAGGCTGATCCAGCGCGCCAGGTCGGCATCGTAGTCGGCGGGATGGCGGGTGGCGTTGATCAGGTCGATCAGGTAACGGTCGATAGCGGGTGACACCTGGATCGCGCTGACTTCCTTGCGGGCGGCGAAGATCACCTCGGGGGCGAGGGTGAAGCCTTGGGTGGTTGCTGCGGCGGCGTGCTGTTCTTCTTCGCGCAACAGGCGCAGCACCTGGCTTTCATTTTCGGCGCTGGGGTAATCCAGCAGGACTTTCATCAGGAACCGGTCCATCTGTGCTTCCGGCAGTGGATAAGTGCCTTCCTGTTCGATGGGGTTCTGGGTGGCGACCACGATAAACAACTCGGGCAGCGGATGGCTGGCGCCGGCCACGGTGATCTGGCGTTCTTCCATGGCTTCCAGCAAAGCCGCCTGGACCTTGGCCGGGGCGCGGTTGATTTCATCGGCGAGGATCAGGTTGCCGAACAAGGGGCCTGGCTGGAAGCGGATCTGATTCTGGCCGTCCACCTGGTGCAGCACCTCGGCGCCGGTGATGTCCGAGGGCAGCAGGTCGGGAGTGAACTGGATACGGCTCATCTTCGCGTCCAGGTGTCGGGCCAGGGCCTTGACCGTGCGGGTCTTGGCCAGGCCCGGCAAGCTCTCCAGCAGCAAGTGACCGTTGGCCAAAAGGCCGATGAGGATCTGGCGGATGACCTGATCCTGGCCCAGCACACTTTCGGCGATGCTGGCTTGCAGGGCGGTTAAATCGTTGAGCGCTGTCATCACAATCCTCCTTGAAACAGTGGGTCACCAGGGCGCGGCGACCACGATGTACAGCACGGAGCTGCCGACGTATTGCGGCTGGTACCAGGTGGGGCCGCAATGCTGATAGGCCACGCCATTGGCGACCACCGAGACACAGTCCACCGGCACCGTGGTGACGCGGGTACCGATGGCGAGGACGGTCGCCGTGGTCGCGCCGATCACGGCGGCGGTGGCCCACGGGTGGTACCAGTCATCTCCGTGGGGCGGCGGAGGAGGTGGCGGTGGTGGAGGAGGCGGCATAGGGTATGGATGCGGCCCCGGTTGTGGCCCGGGGCGCGGTCCTGGATATGGATGCGGACCAGGCTCGGGGTGTGGCCCAGGCTGAGGATGGGGCTGCGGGTGCGGCTCCGGGTGTGGAGGCATCGGCCGGGGTGCCGGCATCGGATGCGGCGCGGGCATGGGAGGGCGGTAGCCACCACCGCCACCATGGGGCACCACAAACGTCCTTGCGCCACCACCGCCCCGCAACTGCCAGGCCTGGGCAGCCAGCGGATCGAACAGCGTCAGCAGCAAACTCGCGGTCAACACCGCAGCCGTGCGTTTCATGGCTGTTCTCCCTGAGGCTCCAACTGTTGCAGGGGCACTGCGCGGGCGCCGGCCGGAGGAGTGAACTCAAAGTCGGCAGGTTTGGGCGGGCTGTTGAGTTGCCACAGGTAATTGACGCTGTGCCGAGGGTGTTCGGCGGTATCGCGGCGGCTGATCACCAGTCGGCAGGGCAGCGGTTGCGCGCCCTGGCGAATCCACAGTTGCCAGTCGATATCCGGCTGACGGTAGGCGTAATGGGTGCAGGTCTGGCCGTCGATGGTTTCACTGCCGATCAGCACGGCGTTGCTGATGCCCACCTCCTTGGCGGTGCCGGGGTTCCAGCGGAACAGGTCGGCCAGGGGCAGTTCGATGCCGTAGCGTTCGCTCAACTGATCGAGCAACCCACCGATATTCGCTGGCGCCGCCTGGTTGGCGAAGTAGCCGCTGCGGCTGTCGTACAGGGTGAAACTTTTACCGTTGTAGAACAGGCTGCGGCGCGAGCCGTCGCTTTCCACCGAGACTTGCAGCTTGTCCGGCTGCATGGCCGCAAGGCGCGTCTGATGGCTGAATTCGATGGTCTGGCCGTTATCCAACACCTGGTCGGTATGGCTGTGGGCATCGATGCGAAACTGCTGCAGGCTGCGCAAGTAGCCCCCCATCTGCTCCAGGGCAGTGAGGGCCTTGGGTTCCAGCTCGTCGGCCAAAACGGTGTGAGAGGTGAGCAGCACACCGGTGAGCACTAAACGCGCAAGAAGAATACGGGACATGGCGCACTCCGTTCATTCCGTGAAGGCGGTTCTCACCAGACGTACTGCAGGCGGAAGGTCCAGGTGTTCACATCGGGTGAACCGGTGCGTTCGGAGACCGTGTCGTTATAGGCGATCAGGCCGCCAAACTGGGGTGACAACATAAAACCCAGGCTGGCGCCCAGCAGGCCGTTTTCCTGTTTGTTGTCTTGCCAATCGCCATCAATCTTGCTTTCGCCGCCGCGGTTGTAGGTGGCGTCCAGCGAGACCCAGAGTGCGCGGTTGATGGTGTAGCTGTAGTGACCCTCGATGGCATACAGCGGCTTTTGTTCCAGCTTGCTATCGCCGTGGTAATCCTTGTTGTCGCCGAACAGCGACACGTAGGTGTTGATTTCCAGCCAGGTCGGGCCAATCGGGGTGCCGAAGCCTAGTTCGGGCTTGAACACCCAGCGGTTGGAGCCGATGTTGATGATGCGGTCTTTATCGTAGTCACCGGTGGGCATGGTCACCCACAGCGCGCCGGTGAGGAACGTCTCGGGTTTCCAGCTGGCGAACTCCTCGGCGGTCAGTGCCGGGCCACCGAAGATGTTATGGGCGAACACAATCTGCGTGTCGCCCATACCACCGTTGCGCTTGGTACCGCTGAAAAACTGGGCGTTGTCGAATGACGCCGAAACGTCGGCGTAAGGCTGGATAAACTGGATGGCGCTGTTGCGCCCGTCGATGCCGAATGAACGGGCGTAGCGGAACAGGTAGAGGTCGGCATCCAACGACAGACCGTTGATTGGCAATGTCGTGTCGATCGGGGTGTTGGTGTCGACCCGGTTGTAGTAGCCGAACACCATATTCATATCCGTCGGGGTGTTTTGCCAATCCCTGGCATTGTCGGCAAACCCTATCCCTGGCATCAGTGCCAGTGTGGCAGCGGTAAACGCACTCAGTTGACTACGTGAAACCATGGCTCTACTCCTTGTAAATGCCTGATGTCAGGGTGCAGCGGTGCTACTTGATCAGGCGCTATTTGATCGGTGTGAGCGGTGGCAGCTTCCATTGGCCGTTACCCACTTCAGGCTTGGGCAGGTAAATGCGCAATACGGCGTAGAACGGGCCGGGCGGTGCGGGCAGCCAGTTGCTTTGTTCGGCTTTCGGTGGCTCGTGGTGCGCAACCAACAGCGTCAGGCCGCCATCGGCGTCGAGTTTGAAGTTGGGCAACATCCGCGAGTTGAGCAGGTAGCGCTTCTTCAGGTTCGGCACCAGCAGTTTGGTCTTGGCGTCGTACATGGTCAGCGACCAGAACGCATCCGCCGGTGGCAATTGGTCTTTGGCGAAATGCAGGGTATAGCTGTGTCGTGCGCCGTTGGCGGGCTTGCCGTCGCTGTCGATGAAGTAGCTCATATAGGCCGCTTCATCGGTGGAGTTTCCGAAGATGCCCATGTTGGCGCCGGCGTAGCGGTACAGGTAATTGTTCTGCAGGTGATCGCGGCTGCCGAACAGGTCACCGCTGGATACCTGGTGCGTATCGACCTTGTCCTTCTTGAACGCTGCAAACTCAGCCTTGCCGTCGGCGATCCCGTCTTCCAGAGCCTTGCGTTGTTCAACCGTCAGGGCCTTGAGGTCAAACGGTTTGCCGGCCTCGACGCCGATCTTGGCAAAACGTGCGAGCAGCTCTTTTTCACTGTCCTGAGGCGCTGCATAGCCCAGCATGAAGTTCAGGTAGCGGAACAGGTGCACGCTGTCGCTCATGTTGGGGGTGGGCTTGGGCCAGGCGATTTTCGGCGGCTTGATCGGTTTCGGCTGGTTCACGTAGTTGCTGAGGGTCTGGACCTTGTAGCCGCTCTGGATCTGCTTGACCTTGGCGAGGTCCTTGTCATCGAACAGTTGCGTGCGGTACAGCGCGTAGGCGATGTTGCTTTCGCTGTACACCACGCGGTCAATATTGGTCGGCTGCTGACCTTTCCAGTCAGGGCCGGCGATCATGTAGTGGCCGCCGTTGTTGCCGGTGCTGCGGGTGCCCAGGTAGCCGAAGTTCTGGGTGTAGAGGTCGATCAACTGCACCGAGTAATAGCGGTTGTCTTCGATCTTTGGCAGGGTCAGCACCACCGGCTCGGCGCGCAGGTCCAGCCAGACGAAGGAGTAGGGTGTGTCCGAATTCGGTGTAACGAACGCAGTGTCCTTGGGCGTGAACACTTGCGCGGTGTTGCCGATATGGTTGAACGGCGCCTTGAAGTTAGGCCCGGTCTTGTCGACGGCCTGGGTGTACAGGGTCTTATACATTTCCACCACCGGGAAGCCATAGAGGTAGGCTTCCTTGGCGATGGCCCGGGCTTCACTCGGCGTGGCGGTGAAATCGGCCCAGGCGCCGGTACTCATGAAAATCGAGAGGCTCGCCAACAGCAGGCGCGTCGGAGTTCGAATCATGTTGTTGCGTCCTTACTGAATCAGTCGGATGTCGTCGAGTTTCCAGCTTTTATCGAAGTAGGCCTCGGTGGGCGCATACAGTCGGAAATAGCTGAACCAGTGTTTGCCGGGCAGAGTTTGCACCCAGTTGCTCTCGAAGTCTTTTGGCGCGTGCGGTCCGAAGTAAAGATCTATCGAACCGTCGGCATTTTTCTTCAAATCCTGGCGTGACGACAGGTCGGCCTTGCGCTGTGGGTTGTCGATCAGGCAGCGGCTGTCGATGTCATACACGGTCATCGACCAGAACTGTTTGGCCGGCGGGTTGGCGCCGACGTGCAAGGTGTAGGACTTGCTGCCGTCGAGCCATTGGCCCTTGTTGTCGGTGTAGGCACCGAGGTAGGTCTGGCCCAGGCCGGGGGTCTTGGAAACCATGCCTTTGGTGTTGGTGACCGCTTCATAGAACCAGGCGCTGCGTTCCCAGAGCTGGTCATAGTAGGTAACGCGCTGGGACGGCTCGGCGATGTTGAGCACGGTGTCCCACTGCCGGTCTTTCCAGTACTGGGCCTGGGGGAAGCGTTTGGCGAAGGCATTGGCCTTGGCGATCAATTCACCCATTTGCGCGCCTTGTTCAAGGGCCTGGCGCTGACGTTCGTTGGGGTTGAACGGTTTGTCCTTTTCGATGCCCAGGCTGGACAGCATGGCCATGTAGAACCGGTCACGTTCGTTAACCGGTTCTTTCTGGATAATCCCGTGGAGGCGCTGCCAGTAAGCCATGCCCCGTGGCTGGGTGCCGGACCAGGGCTTGCCGCCGGGTGACAGCAAGCGGGTTTTCGTGGGGTTGGCACGTTGGGCGTAGGGGTACATCTTGAATTGCTCGACCAGCGCCTTGCCCTTGGCGGGGTCGGGGTCGAGTACGCGAAAACCCACCAGCACGTTCATGGTTTCCGACTTGGCCACGTAGTACTGGCCCGCATCGGCGGGTGGCTCCTGGCCGGGTGGCAGCACCAGGTACTTGCCGCCCTTGCCCTGATCAGGGCCGGTCTGGCCCATGTCGATGATTGCCCGTTGCCAGAAGTCACCAATCCCGCCTGCGGTGGGGCCGGGCGGCAGTTCGATCACCAGCGGCCCGGTTTCGTTGAGGTCGACGAAACCGAGAAGGTACGGCGTGGTGGCGTTGGCGGTGATCACGCCGAGCTTGTCTTCGTAGGTGGTCAGCACCATCAGGTCGCCACTGCGGGCGCCGAGCTTGGTGCTGAATTCGTCCTGCCATTGTGCATAGGACACCAGTGGCAAGGCCCACAGTAAACTCTGGGTGGCCTGCTGGAAATCCAGCTCGCCATACAGCTTGGCGATTTCGCTGTGGGCCGGCAGCTCGCCTTCCATGGTGATCGGACCGATGCGCGTATCCAGGGTTTGCGCCTGTGCGCTGGCGGCGAGGGCCAGCAGGCTGAAACCGGCGCTACGAAGCAGTGCCTGCATAAAATATCCTTATTTCCCGAACGTGACGTTGATCCCGGCAAACAAAGTGAACTGCGGCAGGCCATCGCCTTTGCGGGCGACCGTCCACTGCGGTTCGATATAGGCGTTGAGGATATTGCTGCCGGATTTCCAGGCCTTGCCGGCACCGAAACCGATAGGGATGTAATGGGTGTCGTTTTTCAGGTCAAACGTCCAGGTGCCGGTGGAGCGCAAGTACCAGCCCTTGGGCAGGTTATGAATGATGAACGGTTGGAAAGTGGCACTTTCCACATGGGCGCGGTCGCTGTCGCCGGCGAACGAGCTTTGGTATTGCACCAAAGCACCGAGCAGGCCACGGGGCGAGGCATCGATGGCCACCGCCGCCAGGCCGGCCTGCCACTTGCCGGTGCCCAGTTCATCGTGCTCGGCGGTAGGCGCGGTGATCTGCGGGCCGATGCCCAACTGCACGCCTTCGGTCTTGAGCAGGAAAATATCGAACAGGTTCAAGTCGCCGATCCCGGTGGTGTAGCCACTGTGGGGGTCGGGACGTGTGCTGATGGGCAACGTCGCGCGCAACAGCTGTGGCACCCCAATGAAGTCCGAGGGCGCAACGGGCAGCGTGCCGCGCAAGAGCATGTCGTTGGTATGGGCGTTAGTGTCGAATAACTTCGGGGTGTAATAGTCCTGCAGGTTTGCACCCGGTGCGAGGTTCAACGGGTTGTTACTCTTGTTGGCGGTATCGGCGTTGTCGGCCTGGGCCGAAATTGCAGGCAACACTGAAGCCACCAGCACAACGGCCGGAATATACGATGACTTAAGCATGACCACTCCCCAATTCCCTGGTGATGTTCCCGATAGCGCGTTTGTGAAGGCTAGGGGGCTGTCCTTATTCACTATTACGTGTAGGACATGTCGTTTGAAGCTAGCAGTAAATTAAAGACTCGCTAGTCAATCGAAAGAATTAGTTGTTTGTTGAGGGGGGCATCACGAACGCCATGAATAATGGCGAATTGCCTCAAATGCCGCTGCTGTGCAACGGCATCGAGGGGAAGGGATCAGAGGAGCATGGATTTGACTTTGTCACGCAACTGATCAATCGAGAACGGTTTGCCAATCACCTGGGTGCCAGCCGGTACACCGATGTTCTCGGCATAACCACTGGCGAACAGAATCGGCAGGGCGGGTCTCAGTTCACGGGCCTTGGCGGCCAGGTCAACGCCACTCATTCCCGGCAGGCCGTGATCGGTCATCATCAGGTCGATGGTGTGGGCGGTATCTTTGATGATATCCAGGGCGATTTCAGCGTCTGCCGCTTCAAGCACCTGGAACTCCAGCTCTTCGAGGACATCGACGATCAACATGCGAACGATGGCATCGTCTTCGACTACTAGGATGGTGGAGGCTGAGGCGGACATAGTGAGGGTTCCCGAGAAGTTGAGGGGGCAGGTCTTGAGCAGTCGAAAGACCATCCTCTAATGAGTCGCGTCAATCTCGGCAAGTTCCCGAAACAGGGTCGGCATTGTGCCGGGATTGAGTGGAAATGTCCCGTTCAAGGAATCGATGAGCAGGCGCGTTATGTAATCAATGCCACCATGGCCAGCAGAAAAATAGCGCTCAGGTGCAACTTTGGGGCAAACTCCCCGTTTTTCCGTATTTGGCCAAGGCATATCCATGACTCCCGCGTCGTCTGTCGATGAGAAAAGCTTCCGTAAATTGCTGGGCCGCAACGTGGCGCTGCCGTTGGGCGTTGGCGTGCTCAGCGCGGTGTTTTTCGTCGTTCTGATCACTTACCTGTTGTCGGTGATTCAGTGGGTCGAGCACACCGACCGGGTGATCAACAATCTCAACGAAACCTCGAAACTGACGGTGGACCTGGAAACCGGCATGCGCGGCTTCCTGATCACGGGGGACGAGCATTTCCTCGACCCGTATGAAGTGGCCAAGCCGCGGATCATTTCGGACTTGCGCAATTTGCAGGCACTGGTGGCGGACAATCCAGAGCAGGTGGACCGGCTCAAGCGTCTGGAGTCGTTGCAACAGGCATGGAACACTTATGCCCAGTCGATGATTGATATGCAGCGCCAAAGCGGTGATTTTCGCACCGCCGTGAAAGCCGGGCGTGGCAAAAGCCTGACGGACGAAATTCGCAAGGAGTACGACCGGGCGGTGGCGATGGAGCAACAATTCCGCATCACCCGGAATGAAGACGTTACCCGCACCACGATCATCAGCGTCACCCTGTACCTGGTGTTTGTACTCGGCCTGAGCGGCTTTCTCGCGTATGTCGGCCGAAAGAATTTGCTCGAGCTTTCAAATAGTTACAGCGAAAACCTCATGTCGCAGCAGAGGATTGCCAAGCGCCTGGAGCAGCAAGCCTGGCTGCGCAACGGCCAGACCGAACTGGCCGAGCAGGTCCTTGGCCAACTGACGTTGAGCCTGCTGGGTCGTAACATTTTGCAGTTCTTCGCCCAGTACATGGGCTCGGCGGTGGCGGCGCTGTACGTGCGTGAAGAGCACGGCGGCCTTACACGCGTGGCCACTTATGGCTTCTCCCGCGAGCAAGAGCAGCAGGAACAGTCGATCTATAACGATGAAGGCATCGTCGGCCAGTCTGCCCGTCAGGATCGCCTGATTCGCCTGGACGATGTGCCGGTGGACTACTTCAAGGTCAGTTCCGGCCTCGGCGAAGGCTCGACCCGCAGTGTGATGGTGGTACCGACCAGCGACGATGGCCGGGTCAACGGGGTGATCGAGCTGGGGTTCCTGCGTGTACTGGAAGACCGTGATGTCGAACTGCTGGAGTTGATTGCCGGCAATATCGGCACCTCCATCGAAGCTGCCCGTTATCGTCAGCGCCTGCAGGAAGTGCTGGCCGAAACCCAACAGCTTAATGAAGAACTGCAAGTGCAGCAGGAAGAGCTCAAGACCGCCAACGAAGAGCTGGAAGAACAGTCGCGCATCCTCAAGGAGTCCCAGGCCCACCTGGAAACCCAACAGGCGGAGCTGGAACAGACCAACGAACAGTTGGCCGAACAGACCCAGACCCTGGCCGAGCAGCGCGATGCCATGGATCAGAAAAACGTTGAACTCAATCGCGTACAGATCGAGCTGGAAGAGCGCGCTGATGAGTTGCAGCGCTCCAGCAAGTACAAGTCCGAGTTCCTTGCCAACATGTCCCACGAGCTGCGCACACCGCTGAACAGCTCGTTGATCCTTGCCAAGTTGCTGGCAGAGAACCCTCAGGAAAACCTCAGCGCCGAACAGGTCAAGTTCGCCGAGTCGATCTACTCGGCCGGCAACGACTTGCTCAACCTGATCAATGACATCCTCGATATCTCCAAGGTCGAAGCCGGTAAGCTGGAAATGCGCCCGGAGAACACCAGCGTTGCGCGCCTGGTGGATGGGCTGCGCGGCATGTTCGAGCCGCTGGCAGCCGACCGCAAGCTCGGGTTCCAGGTGGAGGTGCAGGAAGGCTCGCCACACATGCTGTTCACCGACCGCCAGCGCCTGGAGCAGATTCTGAAGAACCTGCTGTCCAACGCCATCAAGTTCACCGAGAAAGGTGAGGTCAGCCTGTCGGTATCCCGAGCGCCGGGGGAGGGCATCGCCTTTACCGTGCGCGACTCGGGGATTGGCATCGCCCCGGACCAGCAGGAAAGCATCTTCGAGGCCTTCCGCCAGGCCGATGGCACCACCAACCGTCGTTACGGCGGCACCGGCCTGGGCCTGTCGATTTCCCGGGACCTGGCGAACCTGCTGGGCGGCTATATCAGCGTCACCAGCGAACCTGGCCAGGGCAGTATCTTTACCCTGGTGGTGCCCGAGCACTATGTAGAGCGTGACGAAGACACCCCGGCGCTGGAACAGCCGCGCGCGGTAGTCCCTGTGCCTGCACCGGCGCCGATCAAGGTGTCGCCGATGCCGATCGCCCACGAAGCGCAGATCCCGCGCTTTATCGATGACCGCGACAAGGCTCCGTTCGCCACGCGTTGCATCCTGGTGGTGGAAGATGAGCCTAACTTCGCCCGCATCCTCTTCGATCTCGCCCATGAACTGGGTTACCACTGCCTGGTGGCCCATGGCGCAGACGAAGGCTACGCCCTGGCTGAGCAGTACATTCCCGATGCGATCCTGCTGGACATGCGCCTGCCGGACCATTCCGGCCTGACCGTGCTGCAACGCCTCAAGGAACATGCCGGGACCCGCCATATCCCGGTGCACGTGATTTCCGTGGAAGACCGCGTCGAAGCCGCCATGCACATGGGCGCCGTGGGCTATGCGGTCAAGCCGACCACCCGTGAAGAGCTCAAGGATGTGTTCGCCCGCCTGGAAGCCAAGCTGACGCAGAAGGTCAAGCGTGTGCTGCTGGTGGAAGACGATGACCTTCAGCGAGACAGCATTGCCCGCCTGATCGGCGACGATGACATCGAGATCACCGCCGTAGGCTTCGCCCAAGAGGCATTGGACCTGCTGCGCACCCACATCTATGACTGCATGATCATCGACCTCAAGCTGCCGGACATGCTCGGTAATGAGTTGCTCAAGCGCATGTCCACCGAGGATATCTGCTCGTTCCCGCCGGTGATCGTCTATACCGGGCGCAACCTGACCCGGGACGAAGAGGCCGAACTGCGCAAGTATTCGCGCTCGATCATCATCAAGGGTGCGCGTTCCCCCGAGCGCCTGCTGGACGAAGTCACACTCTTTCTGCACAAAGTCGAATCCCAGCTGTCCCATGAACGCCAGACAATGCTCAGGACCGCTCGCAGCCGCGACAAGGTCTTCGAAGGGCGCAAGATCCTGCTGGTGGATGACGATGTGCGCAATATCTTCGCCCTGACCAGTGCCCTGGAGCACAAGGGCGCGATTGTCGTGATCGGCCGTAATGGCCGCGAGGCGATCGAGAAACTCAATGAAGTCGATGACATCGACCTGGTGCTGATGGACGTGATGATGCCGGAGATGGACGGATACGAGGCCACGGCCTTGATCCGCCAGGACCCGCGCTGGCGCAAGCTGCCGATCATCGCGGTGACGGCCAAGGCCATGAAGGACGATCAGGAGCGTTGCCTGGCGGCAGGCTCCAACGATTACCTGGCCAAGCCTATCGACCTGGACCGGTTGTTTTCATTGATTCGCGTGTGGCTACCCAAGATGGAACGGATTTAATTGGAAAGAAGCACTGACATCGAACTGCGCTTGTTGATTGAGGCGATTTACCTCAAGTACAGCTATGACTTTCGTGATTACTCCGGGGCCTCGGTCAAGCGCCGCGTGGCCCATGCGCTGCGGCAGTTCGACTGCGCCACCATCTCGGCCTTGCAGGAGCGGGTGCTGCATGACCCGACGGCGTTCATGCAGTTGCTGCAGTTCCTGACGATTCCCGTCAGTGAGATGTTTCGCGACCCCTCGCACTTCCTGGCGATTCGCCAGGAAGTCGTGCCGCTGCTCAAGACCTACCCGTCGATCAAAATCTGGATCGCCGGCTGCAGCACCGGGGAAGAGGTGTATTCCATGGCCATCCTGTTGCGTGAGGAAGGCTTGCTGGAGCGCACCATCATCTACGCCACCGACATCAATCCCCGGTCCCTGGAAAAAGCCAAGCAGGGGATTTTTTCCCTTGAGAACATCCGCGCTTATACCCACAACTACCAGCAGGCCGGTGGCCAGCGTTCGTTTGCCGATTACTACACCGCGGCTTACGATCATGCGATCTTCGACAAGACCCTGCGAGAGAACGTGACGTTTGCCGATCACAGCCTGGCGACGGATAGCGTATTCTCAGAAACTCAATTAATTTCGTGTCGTAATGTACTGATTTACTTCAATAAAAAGTTGCAGGATAGGGCGTTTGGATTGTTTCATGAGTCGCTGTGTCATCGCGGCTTCCTGGTGCTGGGCAGCAAGGAAACCCTGGATTTTTCCGGCTACAGCAAACAGTTCGAACCCTTGGTCAAGCAAGAACGGATCTACCGAAAATTATGAATGAAGCTGCTGCCAGCCCGGTATCCGGGATCGAAGCTATTGTGATCGGCGCTTCCGCAGGCGGCGTCGAGGCGTTGCTGGGCATTTTTGGTGAATTGCCGGCGAGCTTCGGCCTGCCGATCATCACGGTGCTGCACCTGCCCGACGAGCGCCGCAGCCAGTTGGCGGAAGTGTTTGACCGTCGCGTATCGATGAAGGTGGTGGAAGCGCGGGACAAGGAAGTGATCCAGCCCGGTACCCTGTATTTTGCCGGCCCCGGTTATCACCTGTCGGTAGAGCACGACCGTAGCCTGTCACTGAGCCAGGAGGACCGCGTGCACCATTCCAGGCCAGCTATTGACTACCTGTTCGAGTCGGCGGCCGATGCTTACGGCGCCGGCCTGATGGCGATCCTGCTGACGGGCGCCAACCAGGACGGCGCCCGTGGCCTGGCCCATGTCAAACAGTGCGGTGGTATGACGGTGGTCCAGGATCCCGACGAGGCGCGGGTAGCCATCATGCCCCGCGCCGCCCTGGCGCTGCATACACCTGACCATATTCTTCCCTTGAGCCGCATCGGCACCTTGCTGGCTTCCCTGGAATCCTCCCCATGTTAAGTACTGTCCAGGCCAAACTGCTGATCGTCGACGATCTGCCGGAAAACCTGCTGGCCCTTGAAGCGCTGATCAAGCGCGAGGACCGCCAGGTCTACAAGGCATTGAGCGCCGACGAGGCCTTGTCGCTGCTGTTGGAGCACGAGTTCGCGATGGCCATTCTCGACGTGCAGATGCCCGGCATGAACGGCTTTGAGCTGGCCGAGCTGATGCGCGGCACCGAAAAGACCAAGAACATCCCGATCGTGTTTGTCAGCGCCGCCGGTCGTGAGCTCAACTACGCGTTCAAGGGCTACGAAAGCGGCGCCGTGGACTTCCTGCACAAGCCGCTGGATATCCATGCGGTCAAGAGCAAGGTCAACGTGTTCGTCGACCTGTATCGCCAGAGCAAGGCGATGAAACAACAGGTTGAAGCCCTGGAGCAAAGCCGCCGCGAGCAGGAAGCCTTGCTCACGCGCTTGCAGGCCACCCAGGCGGAACTGGAGCAAGCCGTGCGCATGCGTGATGACTTCATGTCGATCGTTGCTCATGAGGTGCGTACGCCCCTCAACGGGCTGATCCTGGAAACCCAGTTGCGCAAGATGCACCTGGCCCGGGATAACGCCGCCGCCTTTACCATGGACAAGATGCACGCCATGGTCGACCGCGACGAGCGGCAGATCCAGAGCCTGATCCGCTTGATCGAAGACATGCTTGATGTATCGCGTATTCGCACCGGCAAGCTGTCGATTCGCCCCGGGCGCTTTGACCTGACGCAACTGGTGCACAACCTGCTGGAGAATTTCGCCCCGCAAGTGGCGGCGGCCGAGTCCTCGGTGAAGTGGGTGCAGGAAGGGCCGGTGGAGGGCAACTGGGACGAGTTCCGTATCGAACAGGTGGTGTCCAACCTGCTGACCAACGCCTTGCGATACGGGGCCAAGAGCCCGGTGGAGGTGCGGGTTTATGCCGAGCATGGCGAAGCACGAGTGGAAGTGCGTGACCACGGTATCGGCATCAGCGAAGACAACCAGAAGCGGATTTTCCAGCAGTTTGAACGGGTGTCGGCCAACCACGCTGTCGCGGGCCTCGGCCTGGGGCTGTTTATCTCCGAGCAGATTATCGCGGCCCATGGCGGTACTATCGAAGTCGAAAGCCGGATAGGCGAGGGCGCCTTGTTTCGCGTTTGCCTGCCGTTGGCGCCCGCGGCTGGAAATCAATCGTGAATCCGACGCAACCTCTGCGTGACCCTATGGTCGTATCAGCAGCAATTGACCGGACAAAGGCTTCCCATGAGTGAAGATGCACAAGATGTTGTACTGATCGTCGAAGATGACGAATCGATTATGTTTGTGTTGGGCGAGTACCTGTCGGGGCTTGGGTACCGGGTGTTGAAGGCGATTGACGGTGAGCAGGCGTTCGAAATCCTCGCCACCAAGCCGCACCTGGACCTGATGGTCACCGACTATCGTCTACCAGGCGGTATTTCCGGCGTGCAGATCGCCGAGCCTGCGATCAAGCTGCGACCGGAATTGAAGGTGATCTTTATCAGCGGTTACCCGCAGGAGATCCTCGACTGCAACAGCCCGATCACGCGCAATGCGCCGATCCTGGCCAAGCCGTTTGACCTGGATACGTTGCAGGAACATATCCAGCGCTTGCTGGCTTAACGCCTTGCGAAGAGGGAGCGCACTCCCTCTTCAAGCCTTGATCATCTCCCTCACCGTTGCCGTCAACAAATCAAAGGTGAAGGGCTTGGTGATCATCTGCATGCCCGGGTCCAGAAAGCCGCCCCGCACCGCTGCATGCTCTGCATAGCCCGTGATAAACAACACCTTTAAGTCCGGTCGCACCTGCCGCCCGATTTCCGCCAGTTGCCGGCCGTTCATACCGGGCAGGCCAACGTCGCTGATCAGCAGGTCAATCCGCTGGCTGGACTCGATGATCGGCATGGCACTGTCGGCATCACCGGCTTCGACGAAGGCATAACCCAGTTCACTCAACACGGCGCTGACCAGCACCCGCACGGCCGGGTCGTCTTCGACGATCAGCACCGTCTCGCCAGCGTTGGCGAACGGCAGCAATGCCGGGTTGAGAGGTTCATCTGCAATGACCTCGCCGACATACCTCGGCAGGAACAGGCTGACGGTGGTGCCTTGGCCCACCACGCTGTGGATCGACACATGCCCGTGGGACTGGCGCGCAAACCCATAGATCATCGACAGCCCCAGCCCGGTGCCCTGGCCGATGGGTTTGGTGGTAAAGAACGGGTCAAAGGCGCGGCTGATCACGCTCTCGGGCATGCCGCAGCCGGTGTCGCTGACGCTCAGTTCCACATAGTCGCCAGGGGTGAGGGTGCCATAGGCTGCGGTAAACACACTGTCCAGATGGCGGTTGGTGGTTTCCACCACCAGTTTGCCGCCGTTGGGCATTGCATCCCGGGCATTGATGGCCAGGTTGAGCAGGGCGCTTTCCAGTTGATTGGGGTCGACTTCAGCGGTCCATAACTGTTCGGTCAGGCGGATGTCCAGGGTGATGCTTTCGTTGAGGCTGCGTTGCAGCAGCTCACCCATCGAACTTACCAATTGATTGATCTGTACCGGTTTTGAATCCAGCGACTGGCGACGGGAAAACGCCAGCAAGCGGTGGGTCAGGGCGGCCGCGCGGTTGGCTGAAGTGACACCCAGGTCGATCAGGCTGTCAAGGTCTTCAGTGCGGCCCCGGGCTACGCGCCTTCGCAGCAGCTCAAGGCTGCCGATAATCCCGGTCAGCATATTGTTGAAGTCATGGGCGATACCGCCGGTCAATTGGCCGACGGCTTCCATTTTTTGTGACTGGCGCAACGCTTCTTCGTTGTTGCGCAGTTGAGCCGTGCGTTCTTCCACCTGTTGCTCAAGGGTTTCCAGGGTGCTTTGCAGGCGCTGTTCGCTCTGGCTCAGGTCGATCAACCGGTCGCGTGCCTCGTATTGTCGGCGGCGTCCGCGCAGGGCCGTGGTCACGAGGCTGATCAGGGTGATCGGATGGAACGGCCGCTCCAGGAACGTCACATTGCCCAGCAGCGTACTCAAGCGTGATGAGCCGTTCTGTTCGCTGCCGCCATGATGAGTCATCAGCACGATAGGCAGGTCCGACCAGGCCGGCTGTTGGTGCAGGTAGCTCAGCAGCGGTTCCAGATCGACACCGTGCATGGCTTCGGCGGCCACAATCAGCAAGCCGGCGCCCTGTTCCAGTTCCTCGCACAGCATCTGCAAATGGCTGGCGATGATGCCGTTGAATCCGGCCTCATTGAGCATCATCAATGCCAGGGAGCTGTCGCGGCCCAGGGGCGCCAGAATGATCGCCCGTTCGGAAATGGCCGACGATCCACTCATGAACTTTCATCCTTGAGCAGCGGGTTATCGGTGCCCATATAGGTCGGCACGCCGCGCAATACACCCTGGAACGTATCCAGAGGTTCACCGATGGTCATGCCCTTGCTGCCGATACGGTATTCGCGAATCGTCGATTCATGGCTGCCGGTGCGTTTCTTGATGATCGAAATCGCGCGCCGCACCTTGCCCAAGGCTTCGAAGTAGCGCAGCAGGATTACGGTGTCGGCCAGATAAGTGATGTCCACCGGCGCCTGCATGTCACCCACCAGGCCGTGCTGGGCGACGGTCATGAAGGTCGCGGCGCCACGGCGGTTGAGGTAAAGCAGGAGCTCGTGCATGTGCAGGATCAGCGCGTTCTCTTCCGGCATCGCGGCCTGGTAGCCGTTGACGCTGTCGATCACCACGGTCTTGATCCCGCGCTCGTCCACGCAACGCCGCACCCGGTGGGAGAACTCGCCGGGAGACAGCTCGGCGGCGTCCACTTGTTCGATCAGCAGATTGCCGGTGGCTTGCAGCGCTTCCAGGTCGATGCCCATGTTGCGCATGCGCTCGAACAGCAGGCCCAGCTCTTCATCAAAAATGAACAGCGCGGCTTTTTCGCCGCGGGCGACGGCCGCTGCGGCGAAGATCATCGAGATCAGCGATTTGCCGGTACCGGCCGGGCCCAGGATCAAGGTGCTGGAACCGGTTTCGATACCGCCACCGAGCAATGCATCCATTTCACGGATGCCGCTGGTGAGGGTCTGGCGGTTGTAGCCGCCACGGTGTTCGGCCGCCACCAGACGTGGGAATACATGTACGCCGTCTTCCATGATGGTGAAGTCGTGAAAACCGCCACGGTACTTCTGGCCACGGTACTTCACGATTCGCACGCGACGGCGCTCGGCGCCGTAGTTGGGGGTCAGTTCTTCCAGGCGAATCACACCGTGGGCCACGCTGTGTACGGTTTTGTCGAGGGACTCGGTGGTCAGGTCATCCAGCAGCAATACGGTGGCGTCGTAGCGCACGAAGTAGTGCTTGATGGCCAGGATCTGCCGGCGATAGCGCAGAGAGCTTTGCGCCAGCAGGCGGATCTCAGAAAGGCTATCGATGACGACGCGGGTCGGTTTGACCCGTTCCACCACTTCGAAGATCTGGCGAGTGGCTTCGCCCAGCTCAAGGTCCGAGGAATACAGGAGGCTTTGCTGGTGCTCGGCGTTGAGCAGGCTTTCCGGCGGGGTCAGTTCAAAGATGTGAATGTGTTCGTCCAGGTCCCAGCCATGGGACTTGGCACCCTGACGCAACTCGCGCTCGGTTTCCGACAGGGTGATGTACAGCGATCGTTCGCCGTTTTTTGCCCCGGACTGGAGGAAATGCAGGGCCACGGTGGTTTTACCGGTGCCGGGTTCACCTTCCAGCAGGAACAAGTGGCTACGGGAAAGCCCCCCGGCAAGAATGTCGTCCAGACCTTCAATACCGGTGGCCGCCTTTGCTGTGAACAGCTCTTTGGATGTAGACAAGAAGTGCCCTCGGGTCACAAATAAGTAGTCGGCAGCGCCGTCTGGGGCGCGCCATATTTACTTGACCGTAGCGGTGTGTGGCGGTTCAACGTTTTGTATCAATTGCAGCGTTTACAGGCCTTGTTGCAGCGCCGGGTCGTCCGGGTTCTGCTGTTCAAGCTGCGCCAGCAGCACCTGCACATTCTGCAACTGGCCGGTTTCCTTCCAGTAATTGACCAGCAAGACCCGCGCCTTGCGATTGGCCGGGTTGCGCTGGACGATTTCTTCCAACTGGCGCTGGGCGGCCTCCAGTTCCTCCTGGGCGTGGAGGGTGGTCGCCAGGTCGTAGCGGTAATCCTGATTGTTCGGCTCCAGCTCCACTGCCCGGGACAGGCTGAGCAGGGCAAACGCGCGCTCGCCATGGTGCAGCAGCCACATGCCCAGGGCATGTTGCAGGTAGGCCGAATCGGGGTGAGCCTGCAACTGCTTGGCCAGGAGCTGGCGGGATTCGTCGACCTTGCCCTGCTTGTCCAGCAGTTCAATTTGCGCGACGACGGCTTGCAGGTTGTCCGGTTGCAGACGCATCGCCTGTTCCAGGGCATTTTGGGCATCGGGCAGCAGCGCACTGTGAATGTACAGACGGGCCAGCTGAATCCAGCCTTCGGGGCTTTCGGGTTGGGCCTTGAGCAACTTCACGTATTCGTCGAGTACCTGCTGCAACGGGCCGAAGTACAGGCCCAGGGTGTCGGGAGACAGCCCCAGCAAGGCATTGGCCGCCGCAAACCGGACGCTTTGCTCCGGGTCATCCAGCAACGGCCCGAGCAACAGTGTGCGCTGGCCGCTGGGCACCAGGCCGACAATGCTGTGAATCGCCGCCTCACGCACCATGGGCGCGTCATGGGTAAGGTCCTTGTCCGCCAGCTTCAGGGCCTGGGGGCTGGGGTAGTTAGGCAGTTCGGCATGCAGGGCGGCGCGGCGCACATCGGAGAGGTCCGGACGGCCCAGCTGTTGGTACAGCACGCGGGCGGCGCCGGGTTCGCCGTTATGCGCCTGTTTCAAGGCCTTGGCGTAACCGTGGGCGATGGCCGGGGGCACCACCACCGGGGGCGTACGGGTGAAATACCAGGTGATCAGCACAATAAACAACAGGGCGCACAGGCCGATGATGGAGTAACGGCGTGACTTTGACATGCAGGCGTCCGAAAGCTTGGCAGCTAGTGCAAAGTCACCAGCTTCGGTCAGGTCACCGCGAGTGTCAAACCCGCATCACGTCAGCACGAATTCAATGGGCTCAAGGGCCGGCGGCAGCTCGGTTTCGCCGAGGGCCGCGAGAATCTCGCGCTCCAGGGTGCGGAGGATGGCGTTGCAGGGCAGGTCATTTTCGTCAAAGCCGAAGGGGTCTTCGAGGTCGTCGCCGATTTCATCCAGGCCGAAGAAGGTGTAGCTGACGATCGCGGTAAACACCGGCGTCAGCCAGCCCAGCGGCTCGGCCATGGCGAAGGGCAGCAGAATGCAGAACAGGTAGATGGTGCGGTGCAGCAGCAGGGTATAGGGGAAGGGCAGCGGCGTGTGCTTGATGCGCTCGCACGAGGCCTGGACCTGGCTCAGGCCGTATAGCCGGGTTTCCAGTTGGGTGTAGCGCCAGTCGCTGATGTGGCCTTGTTCGGCGAGGTTCGAGCAGCGGGCGCCGAGGTCTTGCAGGATGCTGTCGGGGAGGTTGGGGTGGCTGGCCTTGGGGTTGACCCACGGTCTGATTGCTTGGGTTTCATCTTCCAGGCGCAGGCGGGCGATCAGGCCGTGGGCGAAACCGCACAGGCCACGTAGTACGCTTTCTCGGTCGGTGGGGCTGAGGATTTGGGTTTCGCGGATCAGCGAGCGTATTTCGATGATCATCTGGCCCAGTTGTTTGCGGCCTTCCCACCAGCGGTCGTAGCAGGCGTTGTTGCGAAAACTCATGAAGATCGACAGTGACAGGCCGAGGAGGGTGAAGGGTGTGGCGTTGACCTTGGAGAAGTAGGCCGGGTGCAGGGTTTCTACCAGCACGATGACTGAGGCCAGCAAGGTGACCAGCAGGCTGCGCAGGGCGATGCGCTTGGCGATTGAGCCCTTGAGGGAGAACAGGATGCCGAGCAGGTTGGGTTTGGGGCGGACGATCATGGGCGGGCTTCTTGGGTGGCGCAGGCTGTCAGGTTAGAAGCATGTTTGCGTTGCGTCCAATTGCTTGGGCTGACTGGGTGATTGGTGGGGTCTATCGTCGGGGCTTTGGGTGTACATATCCGTTATTTAGGTAACGGCCGCCTATGGTTCCGCTCTTACAGCGGGTCACTTTTGGCAAACGCCCCAAAAGTAACCAAAAGGTCTTTGCCCCACCACTCGGTGCCTCGCCTAGGCTCGGCATGCCCGCACTCCGGCCCGATTCCGCGGGCCGCCGCGACGGGCCATCCATGGCCCGGCGCGGCTAAACCGGCGTCCTGCCGGTTTACCCGCTCCACCGTGCCTACTTGCGGCCATCGTGGTTGACGGGGCCCGCAGATCAAGATCAAAAGCAAGAGCACAGCGGCCTCCCGGCCGGCTTGAGTGTTAAAAGCAAAGGCAAAGACCAAAGCGAAAGCCAAATCTGAAGCTGATGCAGCTCTGCTTTTCTGTGGGAGCTGGCTTGCCTGCGATGCAGAC
>NZ_JAAAFU010000068.1:0-271 GCF_019352905.1 Pseudomonas sp. Xaverov 83
GGTTACCCACGCTCCAAAGCCTGCGTTCGGCCAGCGTGGTTTAACGGGGCGCCTAAGATCAAAAGCAGATCAAGAGCACAGCGGCCTCCCGGCCGGCTTGAGTGTTTTAGAGCAACAGCAAAATCAAAAGCTAAAGCGGGCACGGTTCAAATGTGGGAGCTGGCTTGCCTGCGATGGCATCACCTCGGTGTGCCTGAAAGACCGAGTTGTCTGCATCGCAGGCAAGCCAGCTCCCACAGAAAAGCAAAGCTGCATCAGCTTCAGATTTGGC
>NZ_JAAAFU010000069.1:0-3280 GCF_019352905.1 Pseudomonas sp. Xaverov 83
TTGCGCTTTTCAAAAGTGAGCCGCTGTAAGAGCGGAACCATAAGCGGCCGTTACCTAAATAACGGATATGACCCCGATCAAGCTAACGCCCAAGATATCAGCCCACATCCAGCAAGGCTGTCAGGCTATCCACCATGCACACCGCAAAAAGCCAAATTGACGGTCTATCCACTACTGGATATGTTGTCTGAATGAAAAAACACACTCCCGAACAAGCCGCCTTGATCAGCCAACTCGAACAGATTGCCGAAGGCCTGAGCAAAACCTTCAGCCCGTTTTGCGAGGTCGTGCTGCACGACCTGCGCGACCCGCAGCACGCAATCATGGCCATCCACAACAACCTCTCCGGGCGTCAACCGGGTGACCCGGCCACCGAGCTGGGCCTGGCGCGGATCGCCGATCCCGAGTACCCGCAGGTGATCGCCAACTACCAGAACCAGTTCGCCGACGGCCGTCAGGTCAAGAGCACCTCCATCGGCATCAAGGACTCCACCGGCAAGTACGTGGCGGCCTTGTGCATGAACGTCGACCTCTCGCTGTTCCGGGGCCTGCAGGGCATGCTGGAACAATTCGGCTCGGTCAGCGGCGACCGGCTCGCCGAGTCTCTCGACCCGTCCGGCGCGGATGCCATTCGCGCGCGTATCGACCAGTTCGCCGCACGCCTGGCGACCACCCCACGTGCCCTCAAGGCCGCCGACCGGCGCTTGCTGATGCAAGAGCTGAAAGAGGCGGGTGTGATGGACATTCGACGTGCCATGGAAACGGTCGCCTCGCACCTTGGGGTCTCGCGGGCGGCGGTCTACACCTACGCCAAATGACCTATGCCGAGCGCGCCACGGCTTCGATTTCAATCAGGTAGCCGTGGTGCAGCTCCGGCACCGGCACCACCGCACGGGCAGGGCGGTGCTCCCCCAGCGCGGCGGCATACAAACCGTCAAATTCAGGCCAGTGCTTCACGCCCACCACATATACGGTGACTTTCACCAGGTCTGCGGGTGAGCCGCCTGCCGACTTCAAGATCGCCAGCAGATTGTCCAGGGCCACTTGAGCTTGTTCGGCAAACGAAGCCTCGAAGCTATGACGCCCGTCAGGGCTCACTGGCAATTGCCCGGAGATGTACAACGTGCCCTGATGACTCACGGCCTGGGCGTAGTGACCGGCAGGCGCCGAGGCTGCGCGAGTGTGGATGATGTTCATTGCGGAGTGCTCAGCAGCGCCGCATACGTTTGGAGATCGACGTTACCGCCAGTCACGATGATGCCCACGCGCTGGCCCCGGTATTGGTCCTTCAGGTTGCGCAAGGCAGCGAGGCCCAAGCAACCGGTGGGCTCCACAACCATTTTCATGCGCTGAATGAAGAACTTCATCGAGGCCACCAATTCGGCATCCGAGACGGTGAGGATGTCGGTGACCTGCTCACGGATGATCGGGAAGGTGTGATGGCCCAGATGCTGGGTCTGGGCGCCATCGGCGATGGTAGCTGGCGTGTCGATGTGCACGATGCTGCCAGTCTGGAAGGAGCGCTGCCCGTCATTCCCGGCTTCGGGCTCGACCCCGTACAACAGGCAATCGGGTGCCAGCGCACGGGTCGCTAACGCCGTGCCGGAGAGCATGCCGCCCCCGCCCAGGCCGACAAACAGCGCATCCAGCGGGCCGGTGAACTCCAGCAACTCCTTCGCGGCAGTGCCCTGGCCGGCCAGCACGTCCGGGTGGTCGTAGGAGGGGATCAGGGTCATGCCGTGTTGCTCGGCCAGAGTGCGACCGATCTGCTCCCGGTCTTCGGTGATGCGGTCGTAAAACACCATGGTCGCGCCGTACTCACGGGTGGCGGCGACCTTGGCGGCCGGGGCGTCTGTGGGCATGACGATGGTTGCCGGCATCTGCAACAACCGTGCGGCCAGCGCGATGCCTTGCGCATGATTGCCCGAGGAAAACGCCACTACGCCAGCCTTGCGCTGCTGCTCATCAAACCGCGATAGCGCATTGAACGCCCCACGAAACTTGAACGAGCCGGTGCGCTGCAGGTTCTCGCACTTGATAAACACCTGGGCGCCGGTCTCGGCATCGAGGGTGCGCGAGGTGAACACCGGCGTGCGGTTGGCAAAGCCCTCCAGGCGTTCGGCGGCGTTGATCACGTCTTGGTACGAAGACAGTTGCATGGAAGGGATCTCTCGAATGTCTTGTTGTGGATAAAATATCCATATCTATACAAACTGTAAAGATGCATTTCATGCTAGCGTTTCGGGCTTCTCTGATCTGTAGAGGGCTCGACATTGATTCGACTCACCGATTACATCGCTGACTTTTCCCGTTCGCCGCTGTCACCCTGGGCTGATCTTGCGCCCTGGGAACTGGTCACCCAAGCGCCTGGCATCGTGCGTCAGTTGTTGGCGGGGCTTTCTGATGATGACTATGAGATTCATGATGAGATTGCGGTGCACCGTACTGCTGTTGTGGAGGCGGGCGCTGTTTTAAAAGCGCCGCTGATCATCGGTGCCCACTGTTTTATCGCCGCCGGTGCTTACCTTCGCGGCGGCTGCTGGGTGGATGAATATTGCATCTTCGGGCCTGGTGCAGAGCTCAAGACGTCCTTCGTGTTCAGCGGCAGCAAGCTGGCGCACTTCAACTTTGTCGGCGATTCGGTGCTGGGGCGCGGGGTAAACCTGGAGGCCGGCAGCATCGTCGCCAATTACCGGAACGAGCGTGACGACAAGGAGGTGCAGGTGCGCGTTGATGGGCAGTTGCAGGGTACTGGTTGTGACAAGTTTGGCGCGTTGCTGGGGGATCAGTGTAGGGTGGGTGCCAATGGGGTGTTGGCGCCGGGGGCGGTGCTTGCGGCGGGTAGTGTGGTCAGGCGGGGGGAGGTTTTTGATTGTGAGGAGTAAGGGGGGTATATATCCGTTGCTGCGGTAATGGTGCCCGTAGATCAAGATCAAAAGCACGCAGCCTCGCTGGCGCTCGACAGCTGCTACGGGCGGGGTGGCTCTGCTTTTCTGTGGGAGCTGGCTTGCCTGCGATGCAGACAACTCGGTTTTTCAGATACACCGAGGCGATGCCATCGCAGGCAAGCCAGCTCCCACATTTGACCGTGCTCGCTTTAGCTTTTGATGTAGCTCTTCAACACTCAAGCCGGCCGGTAGGCCGCTGTGCTCTTGCTGTTGATCTTGATTTTGATCTTAGGCGCCCCGTTAAACCACGCTGGCCGAACGTAGGCTTTGGAGCGTGGGTAACCTGGCAGGACGCCAGGTTAGCCGTCCTGGGCCAAGGATGGCCCATGACG
>NZ_JAAAFU010000069.1:3400-14094 GCF_019352905.1 Pseudomonas sp. Xaverov 83
CTCAGCCATCACCCAAATAACGGATATGCCCCCCGAAAGCTACTGCAAGTTGACAAACAACCCCCCATCCACCAGCAACGAAGCCCCGGTCACATACCGCGCCATATCCGAAGCAAGAAAAACAATGGGCCCCGCAACATCGTCGGGCTCACCCAGGCGCCCCAGCGGCGTACGCGAAGTCATGTACGCCAGCTTCTCCTCATCCGCCAAATCCTCCTTGTTGATGTCGGTAGCAATCGTCCCCGGCAACACCGAATTACAGCGAATCCCATACGGCCCCAGCGCAATCGCACAGGACTGCATCAACGAATGCAGCCCGGCCTTGGTTGGCGTGTAGTGCGTCTGCATCCCTCCACCCACCAGCGCACTGATGGAACTGACCGCGATGATCGCGCCACCCTTGCCCTGGTTTTTCATCTGGTTCGCCGCCGCCTGCACGGCGAAGTAGGCGCCGTTGAGGTTGGTGTTGACCGTCTTCAGATACACCTCCCGCGGCATGTCGAGGAACGAGTGGAACGGACAGATCCCGGCGTTGTTGACGAACACATCCACACTCCCGAACGCCTTGAGCGCGCCGGCCACCAGTTTGTCGCCGGTGTCCGGATCAGCCGCATCGCCGCCCACTTCCACCGCCTGGCCACCGAACGCCTTGATCTCCTCAATCAGCGAAAGCGCCGCCTCCGTACCCTGGCCGCTACCACTGTGGCCGATGACCACACGGGCACCCTGGCGTGCACATTCCCGGGCGGCGGCGCGGCCGATACCACGGGAGGCGCCAGTAATAATCACGGTTTTGTCTGCAAGTAACATAAGTGGACTCCTGGAAAAAAAGCGGCCTCAGCCGAGATAGTTGCCGTAACCGACCATGGCAATGGCACCGAGAATCACCGCGATACCCGCGACCAATACGCCTTTGTTGGTGGCGCTGGTGCCCTGCCATTCGCGGAAATACAGGCCCCAGCAGTTGGATACGATGATGATGAAAGACATGTGCAACACCCACGAACTGGCGTCGTTCTGCAGGCGGCTTTCGCCCATGCCGTAGAAGAAAAACTGCAGGAACCACAGGGTGCCAGCGCACGCCACCAGCAGGTAGTTGCCGAGCAGCGGCGTACTGCGGTCGGTGTAGTTGTGGAACGTACGGTTGCGCCAGTTCAGCCACAGGCACCAGAGGCCGTTGGTGGTCAGGCCACCCCACATGATCACCATGAAGGTCACGTTGTTCTGGAACAGGCTGTTGGCGCCGTGCTCCACGGCCGCTGCGGCCAAGGGGCGACCGGCGGAAATGCCGTAGCTGAAGCACGCGCTGAGTACGCCGGAGATCACCGCCACCAGCATGCCCTTGGCCACCGAGAACTCGCTGATGCTGGCAAACTTCACCGCCTCCGGCACTTCACGCTCCTTGATTAACCCGGCCTTGCCACACACCGCGATGCCCACCAGTGAAACCGCTACACCCCACAGCACCCAATGCCCGCCCTGAGACGCGAGCATCGAGGTCAGGGCGCCTTCGGTGGCGTCGGTGAACAGGTCGCGGTACAGCGCCGGCATCAAGGCGCCAAGGGCCGAGGTCAGGCCCAGTACCAGCGACATGCCCAGGGACAGCCCGAGGTAGCGCATGGTCAGGCCAAAGGTCAGCCCGCCGATGCCCCAGAGCACTCCGAACAGGTAGGTCCAGAGCAAGGTGCTGCTGTCGGCCTGGCGCAGGATGTCGGCCCAGCCGGGCACGGTCAGTTGCGCGGCAATCAGCGGCACGATCAGCCATGACACCAGGCCACCGGTGATCCAATAGCTTTCCCACGCCCAGCCACGGACCTTCTTGTAAGGGATGTAGAAACTGCCGGAGGCGAAGCCGCCGATGAAGTGCAGGATCACACCGAAGAGAATGATTTCCACGTAGTCGAATCCTTTTTTATTGTTGTGGTAGCGCGCTGTTTCAGCCTGGGGTGAGGCTGAACATCGGGATTAAATCCACGCTGACGGGCGAGGCGTCCGGATGGCTGGGCATGATGTCTTGCATGTACTGCCACCACCGTTGCATCAGCGCGGTGCCCGGCAACGCGTCGAGGCCGTGCTGGTCTACGTGGGTCATCACGGCGAACAAGGCGTTGCTGGCCTCGTCGAGGAAGATCCGGTAGTCCAGCATCCCGGCATCACGCAGGGCCTGGGCCAGTTCGGGCCAGATCTCGTCATGGCGTCGACGGTACTCGGCGTGCTGGCCGGGGTTGAGGTTCATGCGAAAGGCTCGGGTCTGCATGACTGGCCTCCGTGGGGTGGCGTGGGGCTGTAGATGCGCACCGCGTTGTGCAGGAAGAACTTGCCCTGTACGTCCTCGGGTTTGCCCGCCATGCAGGCTTTCACCAGGTCCAAGGTGGTGGCGAAACTGGCCAGATGATCGCTGTTGGGCCAGTCGCTGCCGTAGAAGCAACGGTCTTCGCCAAAGGCTTCCCACAGCACGGCCAGGCGGTCGTTGTAGAACGCCGGGTCAAGGATTAGACCCTGCGGGCCGACCTGGGGGATTTCCGCCAGTTTGGCAAACACATTCGGCCGCTCTGCCAGGCGCATCAGGTCGGCGTGATACGCCGACTCTTCACCGGCGGGCACGCTGGCATTGGGCAGGTGGTCGACGATGATGCGCAGCTCGGGCAAGGCGTCGCTCAGGTGCAGCAGCCCTTTGATCAGGCGCGGATTGGGGTTGGCGCTGTCCAGGCCACGCCCGCATTTGGCAAGCCGGCGCAGGCCATCGATGAAGCCGGGGCGCGTCTGGTCTTCGAGCAAGTCGCGGTCCCACAGGTTGCCGTAACGCAAACCGAGGAACAGGGGTTCCTTGGCCAAGGCCTCAAGGTCTGCCGCAAAGTCACCGTGCAGCGGGTCAAGGTTGCCGACGAAACCGAGCATGCGTGGGTCGCTGCGCAGGGTCTCCAGCAACCAGCGGTTGTCGTCGCGCCATGGGCTGGCTTCAACGGCAATGGCGCCGATCACGTTATGTTCGCCTGCCAGCGCCCAATAGTCCGCCGGCAAATGCGCGGCATACAGCGCGTTGCCCGGCTCGGGCCAGGGAATGCCCTGGGGGCGGCGCGGGTCGAACAGGTGCAAATGGCTGTCGATGATCGGGCCGCTGTAAGGGGTAAGAGGCATAGCGCAATCCTTCGGAACAATGGATAGGGAAGGGCCCGCACGCTACCGCGCCAGGGCCCGTTGCACCACCTCAGCCCTGCAGGTACACCGCATGGGTATGGGTGTACTCATACAGGCCGTGCTTCCCGTCGGCGCCGCCGATTCCGGATTTGCGCACGCCGGCATGGAAGCCTTGCATCGCCTCGAAGTTCTCGCGGTTGACGTAGGTTTCGCCGAACGACAATTCGCGCACCGCCTGCATCGCCTTGCCCAGGTCACGGGTGTAGATCGAGGACGTCAGGCCGTAGTCGCAGTCATTGGCCATGGCGATCGCCTCATCCAGGTCGTCGACAATCTGGATCGGCAGCACCGGGCCAAAAATTTCTTCGCGCATGATTTCCATGTCGGCGTGGCAACCGGCCAATACCGTCGGCTGGAAGTGAAACCCCTGGCCCAGATCGTCGATCTGCCCACCGGTGACCAGCGATGCACCCTGGCTCAAGGCGGTGCGTACCTTGCGATTGACGCTGTCCAGTCCTTGGCGGTTGATCAGCGGACCCATCTCCACATCGGCCTGGGCGATGGGGTCGCCGTAGCGGGTGGCGGCCATCGTGGCGCTGATGCGCTCGATAAACTGGTCGGCGACTTTGCGCTCCACGTACACCCGTTCGGCGCAGTTGCACACCTGGCCGCTGTTGATGATCCGCGAGTCGCGAATGGCTTTTACCGCGAGGTCCAGGTCGGCATCGGCGAGGACAATGGCCGGTGCCTTGCCGCCCAGTTCCAGGTTGAGCTTGGTGATATTCGGTGCCGCAGCAGCCATGATCCGCGAGCCGGTGGCTACGCTGCCGGTGAAGCTGATCATGTCCACGCCCTTATGGGCGGTGAGGGCGCCACCGACTCGGCCATCGCCGCACACCACATTGAATACCCCGGCTGGCAGGTCCGTCTCGGCCACCAATTTGGCGAACTCGAAGCAGTTGTTCGGCGTTTCTTCGCTGGGTTTGATCACGATGGTGTTGCCGGTCAGCAATGCCGGGGCCATCTTGCGGGCGATCAAAAAGAACGGGAAATTCCACGGCAGGATACCGGCCACCACCCCCAGGGGTTTGCGGAACAGGAAGATGTTTTCGTTGGGGCGGTCACTGGTGATGATCTCGCCTTCAATGCGGCGCGCCCACTCGGCCATGTAGTCGAGGTAGTCGGCGGTGAAGTTGACTTCCACTTCCGCCAGGCTGCTGACCTTGCCTTGCTCCAGGGTAATGGTGCGCGCCAGGTGGCCGACGTTTTCCCGCAGCTTGGCGGCGATGCGGCGCAAGTGCCCGGCGCGTTCGATCGCCGGCTTGCGCGCCCAGTCTTTTTGCGCATGGCGGGCAGCGGCCAGGGCCTGGTCGACGTCTTCGGCGGTGGCCGCCGGGACTTTCGACAGCAGGACGCCGGTGGCCGGGTTCAACACATCCAGGTGGGCATCGCTCGGGGTAAAGCGGCCATTGATGAAGTTCTGGTAGACCGGTACGGATGACATGCTTGGCTCCTCAGTAAGTACGTGACGGCGCCTTGGCGTCGGCGGCGGGGCGGTATCGGGCCAGGGTCGCCATGGCACCCTGGCGCAGCAGGCTGATGTCGATGGCCACCGCAATGAACTGGCAGCCCCAGGCTTGATAACGGCGAGCATCGTCTTCGTTGGGCGCAAGAATGCCGCAGGCCTTGCCGGCCGCCAGCGTGGCGTTGACCGCGTGCTGGATGCGTTCCTGCACCTCGGGGTGCCCGGGATTGCCGGCGTGACCGAGGCCGATGGACAGGTCGGCGGGGCCGATAAATACCGCGTCCACGCCTTCCACCGCCGCAATCGCCGCGACGTTTTCAACGCCCAGGCGCGACTCCACCTGCACGATCAGGCACAGCTGTTCATGGGCAGTATTGAGGTAGTCGGCCACGCCGTCCCAGCGGGTGGCGCGGGTCAAGCCGCCGCCTACGCCACGAATACCGTGGGGCGGGTAACGCATGGCCCGCACCAGGGCCTGGGCTTGCTCGGCGGTTTCCACCATCGGGATCATCAGCGTTTGCGCACCCACGTCCAGCAGTTGCTTGATCAGGTTGGCGTCGCTGCTTACCGCACGCACCACCGGCGCAGTGGCGTAGGGCGCCACGGCCTGGAGCTGGTTGAGCACGCTGGGCACGGTGTTGGGGGCGTGTTCGCCGTCAATCAGCATCCAGTCGTAACCGGTGCTGGCGACGATTTCGGCGGCGTAAGCGGTGGCGAAGCCGGCCCAGATCCCGTATTGCGCAGCGTCTTTACGCAGCGCAGCCTTGAAAGCGTTGTGGGGCATGTTCATGGCAGGAGTCCTCAGCGGTTATACGGACGATGCAGTTGGCAATCGGGGTTGAGGTCCACGCCAAACCCGGGTTTGTCGAGCACCGACAGGCGCATGCGGCCATTCACCGGCACGGGTTCACCGAGCAGTTGCGGGTGGAACATCGGCACCACCTCATCGGCCTTGGGCGCCATCATCAGGAATTCGGCGAACGGGCTGTTATGGCGGGTCGCAACAAAGTGGTAGCTGTAGACCGACGAGCCGTGAGGCACCACCAGCGCGTTATGGGCATCGGCCAGTGCCGAGATTTTCACCAGCTCGGTGAGGCCGCCGCACCAGCCCACATCCGGCTGGATAATGTCGCAGCACCCCATCTCCAGCAGCATACGAAAGCCCCAGCGGGTGGCTTCGTGTTCGCCGGTGGTGACCAACATGCCTTTGGGCACGTTGTTGCGCAGCGCGGCATAGCCCCAGTAGTCGTCGGGCGACAGCGCTTCTTCGATCCATTTCAGGCCGTATTCATGGGCGCCGATCGCCAGTTTGGTGGCGTAGTTCAGGTCCAGGCTCATCCAGCAATCGAGCATCAGCCAGAAGTCCGGGCCGACCCGTTCGCGCATGGTCGCCAGTTCCTCGAGGTTTTTGCGCAGGCCTTCTTCGCCTTCCGACGGGCTGTAGTGCAGGGGCATCTTGCCGCCGATAAAGCCCATCTTCTGTGCGAGGTCGGGGCGGGCGCCGGTGGCGTAGAACTGCAATTCGTCACGCACCGCGCCGCCGAGCAACTGGTGCACCGGCTCCTGGCGGATCTTGCCGAGCAGGTCCCACAGCGCCAGGTCGACACCGGAGATCGTGTTGATCACCAGGCCCTTGCGGCCGTAGTACAGGGTGGACTGGTACATCTGGTCCCAGATTTTCTCGATATCGGTGACGCGGGCGCCTTCCAGGAAGCGCGCCAGGTGCTTCTCGACGATATACGCGGCGGGCTCGCCACCGGTGGTCACGGCGAACCCGACGGTGCCGTCGCTGGCTTCGATTTCCACCACGAGTGTGCCGAGTACGTTGATCCCGAAACTGCGGCGGCTCTGGCGGTACTCGGGGTATTTGCTCATGGGGGTACTGATGTGATCGTCGATCCAGTGGCCGTCTGCCTGGTCGTGGTAGTCCGCGCCGCCGCCGCGCAGCACAAAGGCGCGGACGTGCTTGATAGTGAGGTTGCCCATGGTGTGACTCCTTGATTAAACAGTGGCCGGCGTGTTCGTCGCTTTTTGGCCTGGGGAATGGATACCGAGTACCAGCAACGCTGCGAGTACGGTGGTGGCGGATAGCAGGTAAAGGCCGGCCGCAGGGGAGTGAAAGGCGGTTTCTGCCCAGTTCTTCAGCACCGGGGCAATAAACCCGCCGAGGGCGCCGAAGGAGTTGATCAGGGCGATGCTGGCCGCCGCTGCGCTGCCGGCCAGGTAGCTGGACGGGAAGGTCCAGAACACCGGTTGTACAGCGATAAAACCCGAGGCGGCAAAACACAGGGCGAGCATGCCCAGCAGCGGGTTGGCGAAGGTCACTGAGCAGGCGATCCCGGCGGCGGCCATCAACAGGGTCAGGGATGCGGTTTTGCGGCGCTCGCCGGTGCGGTCGGAGTAGCCGGGAATCCACCACGCGGCGAACAGTGCGCAGACCCAGGGAATCGCCGAGACCAGGCCCACCATCAAGCCGACCTTGGTCCCCAGCAGCCCGCCGACTTGGGTTGGCAAGTAGAACACCACGCCGTAGACGCTGGCCTGGATCAGCAGGTATACCAGGCACAGGTACAGCACGCTGGGCTGACACAGCACTGTGAGCAGGCTGCGGCCGTGGGAGGTTTTGTGTTGATCTTCGTGGTCCAGCAAATCCTGGATCTGGCGGCGCTCTGCAACGCTCAGCCATTTGGCATCGGCGGGGCGGTTGTCCAGGTACCAGTAGGCCCAAATGCCAACCGCGGTGGCCATCAGGCCTTCCACCGCAAACAGCCATTGCCAGCCATGCAGCCCGGAGAACCCGTCCAGCTCCAGCAACAGGCCGGACAGCGGGCTGCCGAAGATGAAGGCCAAGGGCGCGCCAAAGTAGAAGAAGCCCATGGCCTTGCCGCGCACGGCGGAGGGGAACCAGTAGGTGAGGTAGAGAATCACCCCGGGGAAAAACCCGGCCTCGGCCACGCCCAGCAGAAAGCGCAACACGTAGAAGCTGGTTTCGTTGTGGGCAAACATCATGGCGGCGGACACCAGGCCCCAACTGACCATGATCCGGCACATCCACAGGCGGGCACCGACGCGATGCATGATCAGGTTGCTCGGCACTTCCAGCAGCGCATAGCCGACAAAAAACACCCCGGCGCCAAAGGCGAAGGCGGCGTCACTGAGGCCGGTGTCGGCCTGGAAGGCTTGTTTGGCGAATCCGACGTTGGCGCGGTCGAGGAAGGCCATGATGTACATCAACAGCAGGAAGGGCAGCAGCCGCCAGGAAATTTTGGCGAGCAGAGGTGCGGGCAGGGTCTTCATTGTTCAGTCCGGTGTTTTGTTCTTATGGGAAGGACTGTACGGCGCTCAATCCATGCGCTACAAATCGAATCTCGCTTACAACTGATAACCTCAGGGTATCGATAACAAGGATAAAAATGAGTAGTCCGTTGATCTCCCGCAGCCTGTTCAACCGCCTGCGCTACAAGCATCTGCACATGCTGGTGGCCTTGAGTTCCAGCCAGAACCTGCACCGTGCGTCCCAAAGCCTGAACATGTCGCAGCCGGCGGCGACGCGCATGTTGCGCGAGATCGAGGACATGTTTGCCTGTGACCTGTTCGAACGGCTGCCCCGGGGCATGCGCCCGACGGCGCTGGGCAAGGAACTGATCCGCTTTGCCGAGTCGGCGCTGAGTGGCCTCGACCGCTGCGCCGAAGACCTGATGGCACGTCAGCAGGGCGGTTATGGCTACTTGTCGATTGGCACCATCATGGGCGCGGCCCCGGACCTGGTGATGGACTCCATCGCCCAGATCAAGACACTCAATCCCCAACTGCGCATTCGCATCATGGGCGACACCAGCGACCAGGTGATCCAGTTGCTGGAACAAGGCCGCATCGACTTGGCCATCGCGCGGCGCAATGCCGCCACCGACAGCGAGCATTACACCTTCGAACCCTTGGGCAACGAGCGTTTGTTGGTGGTGGTGCACGCCGGCCATCCCCTGGCCCAGCGTGATGACCTGGCGTTGACGGAGCTGGTCAGCGACTGGCCGTGGATCCTGCAACCGGAAACCAGCCCGGCGCGCATCGGCTTCGACGAAGCACTGCAACGCCTTGCGTTACCGCAGCCGGCAGACATCATCGAATGCAGCTCGGTGTATTCCATGCAGCAACTGATTCAACTGACCGACGCAATTATGGTGCTCTCGGAAAGCGCCCTGCGGGATTACCTGAAAATGGGCCTGGTGGTCGCACTGCCGGTGGCGCTGGAGGTGCAGCTCGCGCCGTTCGGCATGCTGCTGCGCCGGGGTGACCCGGTGAGTCGCGAGCTAGGGATGTTTATCGACATGCTCAGGCAAAAGGCGGCGATGCTTTAAACATCCTGTGCAAAAGAACGTGGTATGCCGGCGGGATATTAAATAGAATGAATCTCATTTGAGACTGACTCGCGCCGCGCAGGTTACTTGCCATGAATGATGCTGTATTGCCGACGCACCGCGCTGAACCGACGCTTCACAGCTTGTACCGTGACCATCGCAGTTGGCTGGAAAGCTGGTTGCGACGCCGCCTGGGCAACGCCTGGGATGCCGCAGACCTGAGCCAGGACACGTTCCTGCGGGTGCTGGCCAGCGCCCAGCCGATTGCGCAATTGCAGGAACCCCGGGCCTATCTGGTGACCGTGGGCAAGCGCTTGCTGGTGAATTTTCACCAGCGGCGCAGCTTGGAGCAGGCGTATCTCGATGCGTTGATGCAGTTGCCGGAGGCTTGCGTGCCGTCGCCGGAGCAGCGCTGGCTGCTGTTGGAAACCCTGCAAGCCCTGGATGAGCTGCTCGACGGTTTGCCACCGGTGGTGCGTCGCGCGTTTCTCTGGAGCCAGCTGGAAGGGCTGGGCTACCGCGAGATCGCCGAGCGGCTCAAGGTGTCCGAGCGTACGGTCAAGCGCTACATGGCCCAGGCCTATGAGCATTGCCTGCTGGTGGAACTGTGAGCCGTACTGCACCGGATCTTGCCCGTGCGGCGGCACAGTGGCTGGCGTTGCTGGAGTCCGGTACTGCCACTGAGCGTGACCATGCCAGCCTGCAGCAGTGGCGTGACAGCCATCCTCAACACGAACAGATCTGGCAAAAAGCCCAGTTACTGCGCCAGCGTTTTACCGACTTGCCTCCGGCATTGGCCATGGCCAGCCTCGATCGCCCGCAACCGGGGCGGCGTGCGGTGCTCAAGCGTGCGTTGGGGGTGGCGGCGTTGGTGCCGGCTGCGTGGTTGCTTAGCCGGCAATTGCCGATCGATGCATGGCGCGCCGACTTGCACACCGCCACCGGCGAACGTAAGCAGGTGACGCTGGCGGATGGCAGCAGCCTGCAACTCAATACCGCGAGTGCGGTGGATGTAGATGCGGCCCGGCGCCGTGTGACGCTGGTGGAAGGGGAGATGGCGTTGACGGTGCCGGGGGCTGGCGCGCTGACGGTGCAGACGCGTTATGGCCAGGTGATCGTCAGCCAGGCTGAGGTGTGTGTGCGGCAGCTGTCATCCGGGTGTTTGGTGTCGGTGCTCAAGGGCGTAGTGCAGGTGCAGGACCTGCGTGGGCAGATGGCGACATTGCACGGTGGGCAGCAGGCTCGATTGCAGGCGTCGGGGATGGGCGCTGCGGTGGGGTTTGATGCGTTGCAATTGGGTTGGCGCGACGGTGTGCTGACTGCGCAGAACCAGCTGTTGGGTGATTTTTTGCGGGAGTTGGAGCGGTATCGGCCAGGGGTGATGCGTTGGGACTCGAGCCTGGAGACGTTGCGGGTGACTGGGAGCTTTCAGTTGGCGGATACGGATCGCATTCTTGCGTTGCTGGCGTCGACGATGGCGCTGGAGGTGCAGTTTCGTACGCGGTATTGGGTGACGCTGGTGCCGCGCAAGACGGTTGTTTGATGCGGTCTGTGTAGGACTCTGTTGCGTTGCGCTGCGTACATATCCGTTGCTGCGGTAACGGCGACTTAGGGTTCCGCTCTTACAGCGGGTCACTTTTGGCAAACGCCCCAAAAGTAACCAAAAGGTCTTTGCC
>NZ_JAAAFU010000070.1:0-252 GCF_019352905.1 Pseudomonas sp. Xaverov 83
CGGACGGGACTCGAACCCGCGACCCCCGGCGTGACAGGCCGGTATTCTAACCGACTGAACTACCGCTGCGTATCGCTCAGACTGCTGAAGTGTCACCTTCAACCGCCTTCAAACATCTGACTGATCAGCCTTGGCTGTTCAATCTCAAATCTGAAACATCAGACCTGGAAAATATGGCGCAGCGGACGGGACTCGAACCCGCGACCCCCGGCGTGACAGGCCGGTATTCTAACCGACTGAACTACCGCTGCG
>NZ_JAAAFU010000071.1:0-15541 GCF_019352905.1 Pseudomonas sp. Xaverov 83
GCCAGAGGTCTGGTATCGGATTTTCTAGGAAGCCCGGCGTGGGCTCAAATGCTTAAGTGAACAGCATTACCCACCTAGGTGGGGCGTTTACATTTCAGAGGGCTCTTATACGCCGGTTATCGGCCAATGATGTCCTGGCTGCAGATATGCCCCAGGCTCACAAAGGGAACGTTATCGCCACCGACGCCGACATTCGGCAGTTCCTTGAGGTCGATGCGCCAGCCGCCAACGTTGTACCAGGTGTCCCAGAGGTACTTCACGCCCGTGCTGCTGTCGTAGTACTGGGCACGGTAATCACCCACACAACCGCCCAACTCCGCGCTTCCGGATGTTTTGCCGGCACTGTCGGTGACGTCCGAGAATACCGTCCAGTTAAAGTCCGGACCCGGAACAAAACGCTTGTCGACCTTGAGCTGTGAAGTGACCCCCACCAACGGTGCCCCCGTGCTGTCTTTCCATTCGGTTCTCCAGGTCATGAGACGACCGGCCTGGGTCGCCAGAGGTGCGATGCCCACCGGGATTCGGGTCACCGTTCCGCCCCTCGCATCGGAGTCCGCCAGGCGCGGACTCGAACCGAACGTCAGCTTGTACTCGGACTTGGCATCCCACGCCTCAGCGGGGTTGGCCCGCACGCGCGCCTTGTAGACAAAGCCTGGCGCCCGGCTCGGGAAGGTCGCCGTCGAGCCACCCGGAATGTTGACCCAGGCGCTGCCGTTGAAGTACTCGAAGATCCACTGATTGCGCACGCCCTTATCGTCATCACCGAGGAACAGGCTGACACCCTGTCCGCGTACGGCGGCGAAGTCGAAGTAGTCAACGTCATCCGGGCTGTCGAGGTTGCCCGTCAGGTAGTTCAAGCGGTCCGGCAAGGCGAACGCCGTTTCCGGTGTGTCGTTGGGCTCGTAGGCGTCAATCGCTGTGTTGACGATCGCGCCGAAGTCGAAGGCCGAACCGTCGGCAACCTTGGCCTCCAGGAACCAGTAGTAGTCCCCGGCTTCAAGCATGCCGCTGATGACTTCATCGCTGTTGCCCGGGTTATCAGAAGTGATCAGTGCCGTCAGGTTGTTCTGCCCGTCGTCCTGGAACAGCGTCAGGGCCATTTCGGTCCCCGGCTGCTGACCTGCGAGGTAGATCTGCACCTTGGCCTTGGCGGGCACATTAAAGTGGAAGCACTTTGATTCACCGCTCTGCAAGCCGTCATAGCTGTAACCAACGTTAATATCGAGGCTGTCGCACAGCGGTACAAACGCGGCCTGGGCAGCAGGCGCCTTGGCCGGTTTTACCAGCCGGCTCACCGGCGAAATCTGCACACTTTCAGAAGGCTTCGCGACGCTGGCAGCCTTCTTTTGCACACCGACGGTCTTGGTTTTTTGTGCAGCCTTGAGCTTGTCCAGCACCTGCGCCGAAGACGCGGAGGCCTGCACCTTGCCACCGGATTTCAGGGCACTCTTGACCGCTGCACTCAAGCTTTTTTCGCTCAGATGCACACTGCTCTGCGACGGGTATTGCTCGGCCAGGGCAAAGGCCGAAACGAAGCTGGCAGCCATCATGGCCGCGCCCAATACAAAGGCTTTTTTAGATTTCATTTTTTATCCATCCATAGTTAAAAAATTGAAGCTCAGGTAACCGGTGACATCCGGTCACCTAAGATGGAATCTAATTAATTACTGTATGTATGTCCAGTATTTTGTAAGCCGATTCTTACAATTAATACCCCGTCATCTCCAGGTACCCCACCCCACCCTGAAATTTCACCGGCCCTTCCCAGTAAGGAATGCTCAGGTTCATCCAGGCTTTCGGGTTGACCGCTTCCGTAGTGATATCCAGACGCTTGCCCGGGATTTTCAACGACCATTGGGTGGGAATAGTGCGCCCATCAATGGCGGTCGTGCCCAGCGGCGCCAGTTGAATATCCTGGTTGTGCAAGGTCTGCGTGTGGCCCTCCTTGTCGATCCAGGTGCCGGTCAGGTAGGACGGTCCGTCTGTCTGCCGCACCCGAAACAGCATCAACTGCTCGCCGCTGTCCAGGTGCAGGGAGAACCAGTCCCAGCCGGTCTGGCTGGCGGTCAGGGGCTGGCTGCTCCATTCGCGGTCGAGCCAGGCGGTGCCGGTGACTTGATAAGGTTTGCCGTCGATGGTCACGCGGCCATCCGCCTGAAAAAACGGCTGGCTGTAGTAGTACGACGCCTGGCCCTGATCGGATTTTCGGCTGTAACCGTTATCGCCCTGGAGCACCAATGGACGGCTGGAGGTCAGGTGCAGGTCGTAATTGAAATGCTCGCCGGCGGCCTGCAACTGCATGTCCGCCAAGGGGCTGGTTGCACCAGGGCGGGTGGCGAAATCCCAGTCATCGATCCAGGCATTGAACGGCACCGCCTGGGCCCCCGCCTGCCCCACGCCGCCACGGGCATAGCGTTCGGCAGCGTAGTGGTGAGTGGCCGAAGTGACGGCGGCGTGGCCGAGCCAGACCGTCGAGTCGTGCCAGCCCGGTTGCGTCGGCCCGGCCTTGAGGGCGTTGCGAAACAGCGTCCATTGCACGCCGTAGGCATTGCCCTCGGCGTCCTTGAGGTTAGCGGTGAGGTACCACCATTCAATGCGATAGCCGTCATGGGGGCCGTGGTCATCGGGAAAGCTGAAGACTTTGCCGGGCACCACCTGGGCAAAGTCCGCCGCCTGGCTGCCCAGCCCGGCGAAGCTTTCTTCAGGCGCAGGCGGTTTGTCGCAGGCGCACAGCAGCAGGAACGTCGCCCATAGCAGGCACTTAATCTTCATTGGCAAAGGTCCTCAGCAAATCCGCCGGGCGACTGCGGTACAACTGCCACAGCGGCCAGGCCGAAGCCAGCAAGGTGGCCAACATCGCCAGGCCCAGCAGTTGCGCCAGTTGCCACGGGAATACCTGCAACGGCAGGCGCCAGCCAAAGGCCTGGACGTTGATCACCACATCCAGGCACCACGCCAGCAACAACCCCAAGGGCAACGCCAGTACCAGGGTCAGCACCGCCAGCAGCCAGGTTTGGCCGAGGTTGAGCAGCATCAATTGGCGGCGTGTGACGCCCAGCGCCCACAACGGCGCCAACTGGCCAAGCCGGCTTTGGCTCTGGGTCAGCAGGCTGATGAACAGCGCCACGCCGGCCACCCCCAGGGTCAGGCTGTTGAGGGCGGCGGTGGCGGCAAAAGTCCGTTCGAAGACCTGGCTCGACCAGCCCTTGAGCTGCTGCTGGTCGACGATGCGGCTGTCTTCCAGGGCGAACCGGTTCTGCACTTCACGCACCAGGGTCGGCACGTTGCCCGGTAATACCCGCAGGTTGAAACGTGCCGGTGATAATCCTGGCCAGTGCTGCAACAGGTGCCGCGCGTTCACCAGCAGATGGCCCTTGGGGTTGCCGTAATCGGCGTAAATCCCCACCACCTTGGGCGACCATGGACCTTGAGGGGTGGGAATGTTGATGACATCACCCAGCCGCACCGTGAGCCTACGTGCCATTTGCTCGCTGAGCATCAGGGTGTCGTCCTGCAACAACTGGCCCCATGGGTCCGTCGCGGCTTCCAGCAACGGCCAATGCTGACGATAAGTAGGGTCGTCGACCACGCCGAACAGGTCCGCCGGCCAACCTTGCAGTTGCACCGCAACCTGCCAGGTGGGCAGTACCGCCTGCACCAGTGGCTGCTGCACCAGCCAGGTTTGCAGCGCGTCGGCCTGGGCCGGGTTTTGCGGGTTGAGGTACAGCTCGGCAGTCAGGCGTTGTTCCAGCCAGTTGTTGAAGGTCTGGCGAAAGCCCGAGGTCATCGAGCCCGCGCCGATATTGGCGGCCAACGCCAGCAGCAAGGCCATCAGCGCCAGGCTCAAGGCTGGCAACTGCTGGCGGCAATCGGCGAGAAACCATTGCCCCAACACTGAACGGCTGCGCCCCAGCACCGCTTTGAGCACGCCATTGAGCACCACCGGCAAGCCCAGCGCAGCGCCCAGCAACAAGGCCGCCATCAAGACAAAACCGCTGGCCAGGCTATCGCCAAACACTAGGGCCAGGATTGCGATCAGCAAGGCAGCACCCGCCACCCAGCCTTGGCGTCGCAGCCAGCGCCCATGGGCCTGATGCCAGGCCTGGGCATTGGCCAACGCCAACAATGGCAAACGCGCTGCTCGCCACAAACTGCTGGCCCCGGCGAGCAACGCGCCAAGCAAACCCAGGCCCAATCCACTCAGCCACCACAGCGGGCTAAGGCTCAGTTGGCCAGGCACTTCGGCGCCGTACAAGCCGCGCAAACTGGCGGCCACGTCCGGCAGCAACAAGCTGGCCAACAAGTACCCGCTGGCCACGCCCACCAGGCCGCCAAGCACGGCCATGCCACCCAGTTCGACCGCCAGGCTGAGGATCAGCATTCGCGCGCTCACCCCGCACGCACGCAAGGTTCGCAGCAGGCCGCGCCGTTGCTCCAGGGCCAGGCCGATGGCGGCGTGCACGATAAACAGCCCCACCACGAAGGACAAAAAGCCCAGCGCATCGAGGTTCAGGTGGAAGCTTTCAGTGAGGCGCGCGAGGTTGTTTTCCTCGGCCTGCTTGAGTTGCAGTTGCGCGCCCAGTGCCGGCGGCAAGGCGGGATGCGCGGCGGCAAAGGCCTTGTCCAGCAGCAACCGCGACAGGCGCTGGGGCATGTCCAGCAGCGCTTGGGCGAAGCCGATATCGGTCAGCAATACGCCGGGGGCCATGTCCGGTTGTACATGCAAGGGCGGCAGGCTCAGCCCCGCGGCCGTCAGGGGCTGGTCGCCCTCTTTCAGGCCCAGCGCCTGCAAGGTCTGCGGCGCGATCCAGGTGCGTCCCGGCGGGTTGAAGAAGGCGACCATCTGCGCCCGGTCCAGGGTCTGGCCGGCCACCGCACCACCGCCGGGCAACGACACCGGGTCGATGCCCATCACTTGCAAGCGCTGGTCTTCATGCCCCTTGAGCGTCACGCGGCCCTGCACCACCGGCGACACCGGCCAACCCGCGCGACGCAGCTCGGCAAACAGCGTCTGGGGGAAACTGGCACCGTCCGGCGCACTGAGGCTGGCCTGGGGTTCACCGCCGATCAGTTGGCTGGCCCGGGCATAGCTGTCCCGCGCCTGGCTATTGAGAGCTTGCACACCGGTCAACAGCGCAGTGGCCAGCCACAGGCCGGTGAGTACGCTGAAGAACTGCACGGGGTGGCGACGCCAATGGCTGAGCAGCGCGCGCAGCGTCCAATAGAAGACACGCATTTCAGCGGGCGTCCGCTGCGAGTACCTGGCCGCGGTGCAATACCACCTGCTGGTCCAGGCGCGCCGCGATGCGCGGACTGTGAGTCACCATCAACAAACTGGTGGGGCTGTCCCGCAGCAGGTCCAGCAGCAATTGCAGTACTTCATCGCTGGTGGCTTCATCGAGGTTGCCGGTGGGTTCGTCCGCCAGCAACAAGCCAGGCCGCGACGCCAGGGCTCGCCCCACCGCCACCCGTTGCTGCTGGCCGCCGGACAGTTGTTCGGGATAACGCTTGAGCAAATCCCCGAGGCCCAGGCGTTCCACCAGCTGTGCTTGCCAGGCCGGATCGAGGCGCCCGGCCAGGCGTGCCTGGAATGCCAGGTTGTCTTCCACCCGCAAGCTGCCGATCAGGTTGAACTGCTGGAACACCAGGCCGATCTCGGTACGCCGCCAGTGGGCCAACTGCGCTTCGCTCATCTGGTCCAGGCGCTGATCGCCGACCTGGATGCGGCCACGGTCGACCTGATCGAGCCCGGCCACCAGGTGGAGCAAGGTACTTTTTCCGCTCCCGGACTCGCCCATCAGCGCAAGACTGCTACGCTCTCCGAGGTACAGGTCGACACCCGCCAGCACGGCCAACGGCCCCTGCGGCGTGCCATAGCTTTTAAACACCTCTTGTACCTGCAGCATCACCCTTCCCCACCTGCCTCTGGACTGAGGCCGAGAATAACGGTTGTCACATTTTTATGTCACAACCGTGGGCAAAAGAAGCGCCCCATGACCGCCGCAAATTTTTCACATTGATTTCACTCGGCTGCCACCTGCCGCACTTTAAATTGCCGCCCATGAGCAGATAACAGGCCTGTTATTTTCAAACGCCCGTTAGTGCAAGTGAACAAATTTTTATATCGGTATGTTCAGCAAAAAGACAGCGCCCCTGTGACACGCTTTTGCACATTCCTGCATCAGCGCTACTCACTTGGCGCTTGCCTAACTTGCCGCTGCCAGTTACCGGATTACGCCTGGAAGTTACCAATGGTGAATAGTGTGGTTGACCTGTCTCTGAGTAAGCCCCGCTCACGCTGGGCATCTGTAAAACAGTTGAACAAACTATGGTTGGGTCTGGCCTGCGCTGTAGTGGTCAGCCTGGCAGTGGTCGCGTTTATCTGGTGGCCACGATCGCCTCTGGACCTGGGCGTGGGCCATCGTCTGCTCACTTCTGGAACCGTAGAAGCCTGGCGCAACGGTGACCTGGTGGTGCTGGTGCGTCATGAAGAACGCTGCGACCGCTCCAACAACCCCTGCCTGGGCCCCGCTGACGGCTTGACCATCAGCGGTACGGTCACTGCCGCCGCCACCGGCAAGGCCTTTCAGACCCTGGGCATGGAAAACACCGACGTACTGAGCAGCCCCACCACGCGTACGGCGCAGACCTCGCTGTTCATGTTCGGAAAATCCGAATTGTCACCCGGCCCATTGGCTATCTGCGGCCCCGCCATCGCCGAGGAACTGCGTCCTCACAAGCTCGCAAATCGCAACTTGTTGCTGATCACCCACAGCGCCTGTATCAGCGACTTTGAAGAAGCGCTGGGCTTCGAACACGCCGCGCATGCCGAATACGGCAGTGCGTTGTTCGTCAAGCTTCTGCCCAATGGCAAGTTTAAGGCGCTGGGCATTATGAACACCAAAGACTGGGCCGCCGCTCTAAAGCAACTTTGAACACTTATTTACATTGAGCATTCAAGTTTGTTCAGCGAAAAGACAGCCAAGGCATGAGATCTTTCATGGTTTTAATTCGTATTTACTTGGGTGCTATTCATAGCTAACTAATCATTTAGACGTTAACTGCATGATCATGACTTTCGATGACTCATTGGACGACACACGTTTAACGAGCTTGACTGGGGCAGACGGACATTCAATTCCGCGCTCACTAACAGACTGTTTAAGGAATAACGTTCTGTGCCGCATTTTTACCCGACCAAGACCATCCTCCACCCCTCGCGCATGGCTGATCCAGCGCTCGCGCTGATCCACCGTCAATACTGCTTGAGAGTGCAATAGCCATGACCCGCCTTAAACCATTGCCCGTATTGCTACTGGCATTCGTGATGTTCTATCTGCTGCCACTGGGCCTGCATGGCCTATGGATTCCTGACGAAACCCGCTACGCCCAGATCAGCCAGGAAATGATCATGAGCGGCAACTGGGTGGCCCCGCACTTCATGGGCGTGCGCTATTTCGAAAAACCTGCCGCCGGCTACTGGCTGATCGCGCTGGGCCAGGCGATATTGGGTGAAAACCTGTTCGGTGTGCGCATCGCCTCCGCGCTGACCACGGGCCTGAGCGTCATGCTCGCCTACCTGATCGCCCGCCGGCTGTGGAACGACCCGCGCAAGAGTTTTGCCTGCGCACTGCTTTATATGAGCTTCGGCCTGGTGGCCGGGCAAGCCGGTTACTCCAACCTGGACCCGCAATTCACCTTCTGGGTCAACCTGAGCCTGGCAGCCCTGTGGTTCGCCCTCGACAGCGCCAACCCACGTGCCCGCCTCGCGAGCTGGGCATTGCTGGGTGTGGCCTGCGGCATGGGCTTCATGACCAAGGGTTTCCTGGCGTGGTTGCTGCCGGTGCTGATCGCCTTGCCGTACATGCTCTGGCAGCGTCGCTTGGGCGAACTGCTGCGCTACGGCCCGCTGGCGATTCTGGTGGCGGCAGTGGTATGCCTGCCGTGGGTACTGACGGTCCACCTGCAGGAGCCGGACTTCTGGCGCTTCTTTTTCTGGCACGAACACATCCGCCGGTTTGCCTCCGACAACGCCCAACATGCCCGGCCGTGGTGGTTCTACCTGCCGCTGATGGTGGTGTCGTGCCTGCCGTGGGCGGCGCTGCTGCCAGCAACGCTGTGCAAGACCTGGAAGGACAAGGGCCAACCGGCCATCGTCTTTCTCGCGCTGTGGATACTGCTGCCCCTGGGCTTTTTCAGCCTGAGCAACGGCAAGTTGCCGACCTACATCATGCCGTGCCTGCTGCCGATGGCACTGCTGATGGGCCATGCGTTGATCGACCTGCTGGCCAACGCCCGCACCCGCACGCTGCGCGTCAATGGCCTGCTCAACCTGGGCATCGGCCTCGCGGCAATGGTGACGCTGATCTACCTGCAAATCGACAGGCCGTTGTACGGCAACAGCCACAGCGAGATGTTCAACCTGTCCCTGACGTTCATCGTGCTGATGGGCTGGATGCTCGCCAACCTGCTGCAAGCGTTCCGCCCGCTGGCGATGTGGGCGATGCCGGCCTTGGGCATTGGCCTGCTGGTGGCGCTGTTGCCCGCCGGCATGCCGGCGGTGGTCGAAGATAACCAGATGCCTGACCAGTTCGTGCTCCAGCACCTGGACGAGCTGCAACAGACCCATGCGCTGCTGAGCAACGAACTGGAGTCGGCGTCTGCCTTGGCATGGCGCCTGCGCCGGCCCGAAGTGACGCTCTACAACACTGAAGGCGAACTGCGCTACGGCCTGCAATACGCTGACTCGATGCACCGCAAGGTGGATCTGGACAGTGTTCAAGCCTGGCTCAAGCAGGCGCGCCAGCAAGGCCCGGTGGGCGTGATGATGCGAGTCAGGAGCACCAGCGAAATGCGCGAAGCCGGCCAGCTGCCGCTGGGGGGCAAGCGTTATTACAAGGGTGACCTGGAGATCATCATCTACCCGCCATTGCCGTAACACAGCCGCACTAATGTGGGGTGACCCATTAAACACTCATCCCACATCGGAACTGCTCCATGACCTTCTGGAAAACCGAACGCGGCGCCCTGTTGTTGCTCCTTGGCGTGTCCGCCGCGATCCTGCTGTTGGGCCTGGGCGCCCGCGACCTGTGGGGCCCGGAAACCCGCTGGGCGAACATCACCCTGCAGATGCTGCAAAGCGGCGACTACTTCGACCCGTACCTCAAAGGCACCCCCTACTACGACAAACCCCTGCCGTCGTACTGGCTGATCACCGGCTTTGCCAACCTGATGGGGGGGCTGGGGCCGTGGTCCTTGCGCCTGTCTTCGGTCATCTCAGCGTGGCTGAGCATCTGGCTGGTGTACCTGATCGGCGAGCGGCTATTTCGCAAAGGCACTGGCCTGATTGCCGGCTGGATGCTTGCGACCACCTTCTACTTCATCTTCTGGGCCCGGGTCGCCACGGCGGACGTGCTGACCGTGTGCGGCGTGCTGGCGGCGGTGTGGTGGTATTGGCGCGGGCCGGACGATACGCGTCTGGGGCGCTACACCGTGTTCTTCCTGTTGCTGGCCGCGACGTCGCTGTTCAAGGGGTTGATCGGCTTTGTACTGCCGGGCCTGGTGCTGTTGCCGCACTTGCTCAGCGAACAGCGCTACAAGCGTCATCTCAACCTACGGCTGGTGTTGGCCGTGGTTATCGCCGGGGCGTTCTATGGGATTCCGTTTTTGCTGTCCCACCTCTACGGTGCGCCCACCTACGGTGAAAGTGGCCTGGAACTGGTGTTCCGGGAAAACGTGGTGCGCTTCTTCGACCCGTTCGACCATATGGGGCCGATCTACACCTACCTGATCTACCTGCCGGCCTACACTTTGCCCTGGGCTCCGTGCTGGATCCTCGGCCTGTGGCTCGCCGTGCGGCATTGGCGCGACACCCCTCCCAACACCCGCTGGCTGGTGTGGGGCCTGGGCCTGCTGTTTGTGTTCTTCACCGCCAGTGGCAGCCGACGCAGTTACTACGTGCTGCCGCTGGTGCCGTTCGCGCAGTTGCTGGCGGCGTGGTGGGTCAGTGAGCGTATCGCCCGCAAAGGCACGATCGGCCGGGGTTGGTACCGTGGGTTCGGCATCGCCGCCGGCGTGATGCTGCTGGTACTCGGGGTGGTGTATCCATGGACCAATGGCAACGGCGGCGTGACCCGTTTCGCCAATGACGTTCAAGCGCAGGCGGTGAAAAGCGCGCCATGGAACGAGTGGCAGATGGTGATGGTGGAAGTCGACAACAAGGTGCCAATGTACCTGCAAAACCACGGGACGCCGTTCTACTACGTCGCCGAAACCCAGGATTTTCCACGCCAGGGCGACAGTGCGGCGTTCATGGCCTGGCTGGAAAAAACCAGCGGCCGCACCTTTGATCCCAAGCGCACGATTATTGTCGCGCAGTACACCAAGGATGACCCGACGCCGCTGGCCTATCTGGGCAACGATCATCAGGTCATCACGACCCAACCGGACAATGGCGAACGGTTGTTCCACAAGCGTGACGGTGGCAGCGTGGCGTTTGTGCCCAACGCCGCGCCGTAGCACTGGCGGCACGGGCCGGGCATTGCTAGTGTGGCGCGCTTAAGCCACCGCCCGAGCCCGGCCGCCCATGCCCTACTCTTTCCCCGCAGTTGCCGCCCTTAGCCTCCTGGTGCTCGCCGCGCCGGCAGCGGCAGACACGCCAATGCCAGCCAACATGGTTTACCTGCGAAGCCTCGATCCGAGCATCGCGCAGGACATTCGCTACGCCAGCCCCCATAACTTCACCGGTGCGCCACTGGACGGCTACAACGCTGCCGAATGCGTGCTGTCTGCCGACGCGGCAAAGGCCCTGGTGCGGGTCCAGGCCGAGTTGGCCAGGCAGGGTTACGGCTTGAAGGTATTCGACTGCTATCGCCCCAGCCGTGCCGTGGCGAACATGGGCCGCTTCGCCAGCCTGCCGGGCGACCCGGCCAAGGCCGAGTTCTATCCCCGAGTGAACAAGCAGGATTTCTGGCGCCTGGGCTATGTGGCCAAGGTTTCCAACCACTCCCGAGGCGCGGCAGTCGACGTGACCCTGACCGGCCCCGATGCACTGCCAGCCCAGGCCTGGAGCGCCGACACCGCGGCGGTGGATTGCACCGCCGGTTACGGTCGACGCCTGCCCGATGGAGGCCTGGACATGGGCACCGGTTTTGATTGCTTCGACGAAATGGCCCATACCGACAGCCCCCACATCAGCCAGGCGGCACGCCAGAATCGCCAACGGTTGAGCGCGGCAATGGCCAAGGAAGGCTTTATCGGTTACGCCGGCGAATGGTGGCACTTCACCTACAGCCGCAATCCGGTGCGGGCCGAGCCGATGGACTTCCCTATCGAGCCGCTGCGGTAACATCGCAACACAGCTTCAGCTTGATAAAGCCCGGGGCAAAAACTAGCGTTTGAGGTTTCCCTCTTTTCAAGGACTGAACGACGTTGAACACGCTCATCAAAACCTGCGCGGCGCTCCTGACGCTGCTTTCAAACGTGGCGCTCGCGCAAATCCCCGACGACAGCCGGCAACTGATCGTGGTCACCACCCCGGACTGGAACGCCCTCCAGGGCACCGCACAACGCTATGAGCGGCATGGGCAAGGTTTTCAGAAAGTCGGCGAACCCTTTGCCATCGTGGTCGGTAAAAACGGCATGGCGTGGGGTACCGGCCTTACGACGCCCACCCCCGACCAGCAGCCCCTCAAGCATGAAGGCGATGGCAAGGCCCCGGCCGGCATCTTCAAACTCGGCGGTGCCTTCGGCTACGCCCCTACCGCCGATACCCGGTTGCCCTACACCGCCAGCACCGCCACCCGCGAATGCGTGGATGACAGCCAGTCCAGCCACTACAACACCCTGGTGGACAGCTCGACAGTGAACAAGGACTGGACCAGCTCCGAGCAGATGCTGCGCAAGGATCAGCTGTACCGCCAGGGAATTTTTATCGAACACAACACACCGACTTCGGCCAACGGTGGTTCGTGTATTTTCCTGCATATCTGGCGCAGCGTCAGTGCGGGGACATTGGGCTGTACGGCGATGGAGCCGGTAAATATCCAAGCGTTGTTTGCCTGGCTGAACCCGCGAGAAAACCCGGTGCTGGTGCAACTGCCGGCGGCGCAGTACGACCTCTACCGGGAGCGCTGGAAACTACCCTTGCGTTGAGCCGGCGGCCCGGGCTTCTTCCAGCAAGGCCTGTATGACCTTCTCCTGATTGTCATAACGGCCTTCACCGAAATGGCTATAGCGGACTTTACCGGTGGCATCAAAGAAGTAATGGGCCGGCCAATACTGGTTATCGAAAGCACGCCAGATCCGGTAGTCGTTGTCGATGGCCACCGGGTAATGGATGTCCAGCTTCTTGACCTGGCTGCGCACGTTATCCAGGACTTTCTCGTAGGCGTTTTCCGGCGTGTGCACTCCGATCACCACCAACCCGTCCCTGGCGTACTTCTTCGCCCACTGATTGACGTACGGCAGGCTGCGCTGGCAGTTGACGCAGTCGTAGGTCCAGAAATCCACCAGCACCACCTTGCCCTTCAGGCCCTCGGCCGTCAGCGGTGGCGAGTTGAGCCAGGCCACCGCGCCGTCGAGGGACGGCATGCGCTCATCGGACTGGCTGAAACTTTCGGCATCGACGTTATTGATCAGGTAGTTCACCGCCTTGGGCACGCCGACCAAGGCAACCACCAGTGCCAACAGCAGCAGGGTTTTTGAGCGGCGCAGGTATCGGATGAAGTTCATGGGTGTCACCTCGTGGCCGGGGGTGTTTCGTCGCGTTTGCGAGCCGCGCCGTTTTGCGCCAGCGGCGTGTTCTGGAAGCAGGTTTCACTGCCGGTGAGTTTTTTCGCGGTGGCGGCATTCACATCCGCCGCCACACCCGCCATGGAAAACGCCAGGGCGCTGAGAAAGCTGTTGAGTGGGGTCATGGCCGGTCTCCTCAACTGCCTTCAAGGCAATTGCTGGAAAATTTGCGGTAGTCGAGGACGTGGTGCTGGCCCTCTGAATCCAGGTAGGTCAGGTGCGAGTTGACGATGCCGCACAGGGCGCCACCGGACTCTTCGGAGATCGACACCACCTGGTGGATATCCGGCTGGCTGGCGGTGGTTTCGGCATGGGCGGCAACACTCAGGCCAGTGAGTAAGACAAACAGGCAACTGGCATAGGTAGCTTTGATAGTCATGGGCGGTTCCTCGGGGTTTCAAGTGGGCCGAGGCGGATCACCTCGATGGGCTCATTTGAACCTTGCGAGGTATCCGGATTGTGTCGGCCAGGCCCGGATTTTTGCGTCGATGTGTATCTCGTCACCGCCAGATACACTGCAATACAAAGGGCACAAGGCAAGCCCGCCGCCAGTGGCTAGACTGCGCATCAATGACTAATCAACGAGGAAGGCAGCATGGATCACGTCGATCACATTCTGATTGTCGATGACGATCGGGAGATCCGCGAACTGGTGGGCAACTACCTGAAAAAGAATGGCCTGCGCACCACCGTGGTGGCCGACGGTCGGCAGATGCGCAGCTTCCTCGACACCACGCCCGTGGACCTGATCGTGCTGGATATCATGATGCCGGGCGATGATGGTTTGCAGCTGTGCCGCGAACTGCGGGTGGGCAAACACAAGGCCACGCCGATCCTGATGCTCACCGCGCGCAACGATGAAACCGACCGCATCATCGGCCTGGAAATGGGCGCCGACGATTACCTGGTCAAGCCCTTCGCCGCCCGTGAACTGCTGGCCCGCATCAACGCCGTGCTGCGCCGCACCCGGATGCTGCCGCCGAACCTGGTGGTGACGGAAAGCGGCCGGCTGATCCGCTTTGGCCGCTGGCGCCTGGACACCACCGCCCGCCATCTGCTGGATGAAGACAACACCCTGGTGGCCCTGAGCGGCGCAGAATACCGCCTGTTACGCGTCTTCCTCGACCATCCGCAACGGGTACTCAACCGTGACCAGTTGCTGAACCTGACCCAAGGCCGGGACGCAGACCTGTTCGACCGCTCCATCGACCTGCTGGTCAGCCGCCTGCGCCAGCGCCTTTTGGACGACGCCCGCGAACCGGCCTACATCAAGACCGTGCGCAGCGAAGGCTATGTGTTCTCCCTGGCCGTGGAAATCCTTGGGGACTCGGCATGACCCTCACGTTCCGCTGGCCGCGCACCCTGGCGGCGCAACTGTCGGTTATTTTCATCGTCAGCCTGCTGTGCGCCAACGCCCTGTCGTTCAGTGCGCAGTTCTATGAGCGCTACATGAGCGCCCGGAGCGTGATGCTGGGCAACCTGGAAAACGACGTGTCGACATCGATCGCGATCCTCGACCGCCTGCCCGCCGCCGAGCGCGCCAGTTGGCTACCGCGCCTCGACCGCAACGCCTACCGCTACCTGCTGAATGCCGGCGAACCCGGCGAGCCGATGGCCAGCGACGACGTGCCCATGGCCGCCACCTCGATTGCCGATGCCCTGGGCGAGCACTACCCGCTGACGTTTCGCAACATCCCCGGCCTGCAAAAACACTTCCAGGCGCACCTGACACTGGCCGATGGCAGCCCGATCACCATTGATGTACACCCCAAGCCCATCCCGTTTGCGTTCTGGCTGCCGGTGGTGCTGGTACTGCAGTTGCTGGTGTTGCTGGTGTGCACCTGGATCGCCGTGCGCATCGCCATCCGCCCGCTGACACGGCTGGCACGGGCGGTGGAAACCCTCGACCCGAATGCGCGCCCGACACCGCTGGACGAAACCGGCCCCACCGAGGTGGCGCATGCGGCGGCGGCGTTCAACGAAATGCAGAAGCGGATTGCCGAGTACCTCAAGGAGCGCATGCAGATTCTGGCGGCGATTTCCCATGACTTGCAGACGCCGATTACCCGCATGAAATTGCGCGCCGAGTTTATGGAGGACTCGGTGGATCGGGAGAAGCTCTGGAGTGACCTGGGGGAAATGGAGCATCTGGTGCGCGAGGGTGTGGCGTATGCCCGCAGTGTGCATGGGTCCACCGAGGCCAGTTGCCGGATCGACCTGGATGCGTTTCTCGACAGCCTGGTGTTTGATTACCAGGACATGAACAAGCAAGTGAGTTTGACCGGTAAAAGCGCGGTGGTTTTGGATACACGGCCCCATGCGTTGCGTCGGGTGCTGGTGAACCTGGTGGATAACGCGCTGAAATTTGCCGGGGCGGCACAGTTGGAGGTGGGGTCGACGTCGGCGGGTGAGCTTTCGATCAAGGTGCTGGATCGGGGACCGGGGATTGCGGCGGATGAGCTGGTGCAGGTGATGCAGCCGTTTTATCGGGTTGAGAGTTCGCGTAATCGCGGCACTGGGGGTACTGGGTTGGGGTTGGCGATTGCCCAGCAACTGGCGGTGGCGATTGGTGGGGAGTTGACCTTGAGCAATCGGGATGGTGGTGGGTTGTGTGCCGAGGTTCGGCTGGTGCTGTGACGGGCGGTGTGTATATCCATTATTTGGGTGATGGCTTATATCGGTTCCGCTCTTACAGCGGCTCACTTTTGAAAAGCGCAAAAGTAAGCAAAACGCTCTTGCCCCACCACTC
>NZ_JAAAFU010000072.1:0-157153 GCF_019352905.1 Pseudomonas sp. Xaverov 83
CCCACGCTCCAAAGCCTGCGTTCGGCCAGCGTGGTTTAACGGGGCGCCTAAGATCAAGATCAAAAGCAGAATCAAGAGCACAGCGGCCTCCCGGCCGGCTTGAGTGTTAAAAGCAAAATCAAAAGCTAAAGCGGGCACGGTCCAAAAAATGTGGGAGCGGGCTTGCTCGCGAAGGTCGTTAACGATGACGCGGGCGTTCTGATTCAACGCGGCGCTCTCAGGTTTTTCGCGAGCAAGCCCGCTCCCACAGAAAAGCAGATCTGCGTCCGCTCTGGATCTTGCCTCGGCTTTTAACACTCAAGCCGGCCGGGAGGCCGCTGTGCTTTTGCTTTTGATCTTGATCTGACTGCCCCAATAAGCCCGAGGCCGAACGCAGGTATTGCGGAGCGGGTAAACCGGCAGGACGCCGGTTTAGCCGCGCCGGGCCATGGATGGCCCGTCGCGGCGGCCCGCGGAACAATGCCGGAGTGAGGGAACGCCGAGCCACAGCGAGGCGCCGACAGGCGGGGCAGAGCCCTTTGCTTACTTTGGGGCTTTTCCAAAGTGAGCCGCTGTAAGAGCGGAACCATAGGTGGCCGTTACCTAAATAATGGATATGCCCCCCTGGATCCTGACCACCCCCGCCGCACTCGTTCAGCGAACGGCATTGGGCTTCAACCCGCGCAACAACAACTCCAGCCCTCGCAGAGCCTCTTCCAGCCGCACACCCGAGTCTCCATCCTGGGCGATCCACAACGATGCGCTCACCAAGCTGCCATTGATCAGCCTCGCCAACGCCTGGCTGCACGCCTGCTCGATGAGGCCCGCTTGCATCAGGTCATCGAGCAGCTGGCGCAGCGAGTCCACGCATTGCTGCTGGTCGGTTGCGCCCAACACCGCCGGTGCATCTTGCAGCACAATGCGCTGGATCTCGGGATCCTGAGCCATACGCAAATAGGCCCGGCAGCGTTCGCAAAACCCTTCCCAAGGGTGATCGGCCTGTTCCGAAATACGCTGCAGGCTCGCGTCCATTTCACCGTCCAGCTGCGCAACCACCGCCGCCAGCAAGCCTTTCTTGTCGCCAAAATGATGGTACAACGCTCCCCGGGTCAGACCGGCGCGGGCGGTGAAATCATCCATCGACGTTTGGGCGTAGCCTTGCGTGGCGAAGGCGTGACGGGCGCTGGCGATCAGGCGGGCGCGGGTGTCTTCGATCATGTCGGCACGGGCTCGGCTCATGGGTAAGGCTCACAATAGACGATTGACATACGGCGCGTATGTTACGCATGATTTGTCACATACGCACCGTATGTATTTTGCCCCGAATACCTCGAATAGCAAGTTTCAGGGCGCTCAGGAAGAGGTTACACACCATGGCAAACCCCTACGCCGAGCTGTTCCAGGCGCCAGGTTCCAGGGCTTTTGTATTGGCGGGGATGCTCGCCCGCATGCCGATCTCCATGACCGGGATCGGCTTGATCACCATGCTCTCGCAAGTGCACGGCGGTTATGGATTGGCAGGTGCGGTGACGGCCACCTTCGCCCTGGCCACCGCGTTTTGTGCGCCTCAGGTCTCGCGGCTGGTGGACCGTTATGGCCAGGGCCGGGTGTTGCCGGTGGCGGCTTCCATCGGCGGCGGTGCGTTGTTGCTGCTGTTGCTCTGCACCCGCTTGCAGGCGCCGACGTGGACGCTGTTCATCTTCGCTGCCCTGGCCGGTTGTATGCCCAACATGTCGGCCATGGTGCGGGCGCGCTGGACCGAGCTGTATCGCGGCCAGCCCAAGTTGCAAACCGCGTTTGCCCTGGAGTCGGTGCTCGACGAGGTGGTGTTCATTATCGGCCCGCCGGTGTCGGTGGGCTTGTGCGTGCTGTTGTTCCCCGAAGCCGGGCCGTTGATTGCCGCGCTGTTTTTGGCAGTGGGCGTGACCGCCTTTGTGCTGCAACGCCAGACCGAACCACCGGTGCATGAACACCACGCCGAACAGGGCCGTTGGCTGATTGCCTCGCCCTCGGTGTTGATCCTGATGGTGTTGTTGATGGCCATGGGGGTCATCGTTGGGGTGGTGGATGTGGTCAGCGTCGCCTTCGCCCAGCATCAAGGCCAGCCAGCCGCCGCGAGCATTGTGCTGTCGGTGTACGCCATTGGTTCGTGCCTGGCCGGGCTGGCGTTTGGTGCACTCAAGTTGAAAGCGCCCTTGCCGCGCCAGTTCCTGTACTGCGGCGTGGCCACGGCGATCACGACGTTGCCGTTGCTGCTGGTGACGAACATTCCCGGGTTGGCGGCGGCGATCTTCATCTCTGGGCTGTTCTTCGCCCCGACATTGATCGTGTCCATGGCGTTGGTGGAGCAAATCGTCCCGCCGAGCCGCCTGACCGAAGGCATGACCTGGCTTATCACCGGCCTGAGCATCGGCGTGGCCATTGGCGCCGCCAGTTCCGGCTGGATGATCGACAACTTCGGCGCCCCCAGCGGGTTCTGGGTGGCGCTGGCGGCGGGTGCGGTGGTGCTTGGGGCGGCGGTGTTGGGGTATCGGCGGTTGGGGTGATTACCCGGTCACCAGTGCGCCGCGATGTTGCAGGAATTCGTTCAGCGCCTGCCGCGTGAGATCGTTCAACGTGACTTTTTGCCGGGTCGCGGCAAGGGCGGCGGCCAGGTGGAGGTCATGGCCGACACGGACGTTGAACGAACCCTTGCAGGGCTTTTCCGGTGTTTGCCCAAGGGCCTGGCAGGTCTCGATGTAGTCGTCCACGGCGGTGCAAAAGGCGGCGTCCAGTTCAGCGACGGTTTTGCCCTCGTAGCTGACCAGGGCCTTGATGAAAAGCAGCTTTCCGAACAGGCAGTTGTCTTCGATGCTGGCTTCGATGGAGCCGATGTAGCCTTTGTGTTTCAGCTGGTTGTTCACTGAATCAGTTCTCCTGATTTCAATTGTTCGATGATTTGGCGCCGAATGTAGTGTTTCAGTTCGTTGCCGGGGTGAGGCTTGTGCAGGGTGATCATTGCACTGGGGTCGCCTATGTCGAACCTGACCCGGCTACCTGCCCCTTCGATTTGCGTGTAACCCAGTCGCCGCAGCAGCGTTACCAGTTCGGGCCAGGTAAAGGCCGATTGTTCATTGAGCAGTTTGGCCAGCAGCTTTTCATTTTTCGACACGGCGATCCTTGCCTGTAACTAAATGTAGTTGCAATTGATGGGTTGAGTCAATGATAGGACAGCCTCGCCGAGCCGCTCGGTGTTTGATGTAACCCTTGATGACACCGTTGCCTGCGCCCCAAATCTCCCGCTAATTTTTCCCCTCCGGATTCGTTTTATAGGGACGACGTGCCTTTGTGCTTCCTGCCTATTGCCCCGGATCCCAAGAAATGAACGCTGAAGACTCCTTGAAACTTGCTCGCCGGTTTATCGGGTTGCCCCTGGAAAAACGCCAGATGTTCCTCCAGGCGCTGCAGAGGGAAGGGGTGGAGTTCTCGCGGTTTCCGATTCCTGCAGGAGTGGAGGCCGAGGACCGGCAGGCGCTGTCCTACGCGCAGCAGCGGATGTGGTTTCTGTGGCAACTGGACCCTGCCAGTGGCGCCTATAACCTGCCGGGGGCGGTGCGGCTGAAAGGGGCGTTGAGCCTGCCGGCGATTGAGCAGGCGTTCGCCAGCCTGGTGGCCCGCCATGAGACTTTGCGCACGGTGTTCCAGCGCCAGGCGGATGATAGTCTGTTGCAAGTGGCCGCACAGTCGCCGCTGGCCATCGAGCAATCAGACCTCAGCGCCCTGGCGCCAGCCGAGCGCGAGCAGGCGGTGACACAGGCCGCCACCCGTCAGGCGCTGCTGCCCTTCGACTTGGCCAACGGCCCTTTGCTGAGGGTGCACTTGCTCAAGCTGGCCGAGCAGGAACACGTGCTGCTGCTGACCTTGCACCACATCGTTTCCGATGGCTGGTCGATGAACGTGCTGATCGACGAGTTCATTCGCTGCTATGACGCCCATGAGCGCAATGAGCAGCCGCGGTTGCCGGCCCTGCCGATCCAGTACAGCGACTACGCCCTGTGGCAGCGCCGCTGGCTGGAAGCGGGGGAGCAGGCCCGCCAGTTGGAATACTGGCAGGCGCGCCTGGGTAATGAGCATCCGGTGCTGGAACTGCCCACGGATCACCCTCGTCCGGCCATGCCCAGCTATCGCGGTACACGTCATGCCTTCGCAGTCGACGCCCGGCTGGTAGAGCAATTGCGCGCCTGTGCCCAGCAGCATCAAGTGACCCTGTTCATGCTGCTACTGGGCGCGTTCAACGTGCTGCTGCACCGCTACACCGGTCAGGGCGATATTCGGGTTGGCGTGCCGATTGCCAACCGTAACCGCAGCGAGATCGAAGGGCTGATCGGTTTCTTCGTCAACACCCAGGTACTGCGCACTGAATTGAACGGGCAAACCCCTGTCTACGAACTGCTGGCAGCCATCAAGGAAGCGGCCCTTGGCGCCCAGGCCCACCAGGACCTGCCCTTCGAACGGCTGGTGGAGGCGCTGAATATCGAGCGCAGCTTGAGCCACACACCGCTGTTCCAGGTGATGTACAACCACCAGCCACAGGTGGCGGATATTTCCACGGTCAGCACCGCGTCAGGTCTGGAACTGAGCCTGGTGCAAGGGCAAGGCCGTACTACGCAATTCGACCTGACACTGGACACCTATGAACAGTCCGGCACCCTGCATGCCGCACTGACTTACGCCGATGACCTGTTCGACCCGGCCACCGTCGAGCGCATGGCGCGCCATTGGTTGCGACTGTTGCAGGGGATGGTGGCCGATCCCCGTCAAGCGGTCGGCGATTTGCCGCTGCTGGACGAAGACGAATACCAGCGCATCGTGCATGACTGGAATCCCCGTCACGACAGCTTCCCCGAGGCGCAGTGCATCCATCAGCGCATTGCCGAGCAGGCGCGGCAAACTCCGCAGGCACTGGCGGTCACCTTTGGCGTCCGTGAGCTGACCTATGAGCAACTCGATCAGCGATCCAATCAGTTGGCCCATCTGCTGATCAAGCACGGAGTGGGACCAGAGGTGCGCGTCGGCGTGGCGATGGTCCGTTCCGAGGCGTTGCTGGTGGCGCTGCTGGCAGTGCTCAAGGCCGGTGGCGCGTATGTGCCGCTGGACCCGGACTACCCGCCCGAGCGCGTGGCCTACATGCTCGAAGACAGCCGCGCCTTGCTGCTGCTGACCGAACAGGCGGTGGCGGCCACCCTGCCGATCATCCCCGATACCCAAGTGATTTTGCTCGACGATCCGGTATCGCTGCTGGCGCCATGGCCTGTCACCGAAGCGGTCACGGCGGTAACCCCGGACAACCTGGCCTATGTGATCTACACCTCGGGCTCCACCGGCAAGCCCAAGGGCGTGGCAATTGCCCATCGCAACGTGCTGGCGCTGATCGACTGGTCGCAGCGGGTCTACAGCCGTGAGGATGTGCAGGGTGTATTGGCCTCGACCTCGGTGTGTTTCGACCTGTCGGTGTGGGAACTGTTTGTGACCCTGGCCGCCGGCGGCTCGCTGATCATCGCCCGCAACGCCCTGGAGCTGCCCGACCTGCCGGCCCGCGACCGGGTTCGCTTGATCAACACGGTGCCATCGGCGATTGCCGCGCTCCAGCGCACCGGGCAGATTCCTCCCTCTGTGCGCATCATCAACCTGGCCGGCGAGCCGCTGAAACAGACCTTGGTGGAGGCGCTGTATCAACAGCCTGGCGTCGAACATGTCTACGACCTTTACGGGCCCTCTGAAGACACCACCTACTCCACCTACACCCGGCGTACCGCCGGGGGCCAGCCGAGTATTGGCCGGCCCATCAACCATACCGCCAGCTACCTGCTGGATGCCCAGTTGCAGGCTGTGCCCCAGGGTGTTTGCGCCGAACTCTACCTGGCGGGCGCGGGGATCACCCGCGGCTACCTCGGACGCGCCGCGCTGACGGCCGAGCGCTATGTACCCAACCCGTTCTCCAACGATGGCGAACGTCTCTACCGCACCGGCGACCTGGTGCGTTATCAGGACGGCGGCGTGCTGGAGTACCAGGGGCGCATCGACCATCAGGTCAAGGTGCGCGGCTTCCGTATCGAGCTGGGGGAAATCGAGGCGCAGCTGTTGCGCCAGCCCGCGATACGTGAATTGGCGGTACTGGCCCAGGACAGCCCGAGCGGCCAGCAACTGGTGGCTTATCTGGTGCCCACCGACCCACGTTTGCCCGGCGATGCCGAGGCTCAGGAAGCCTTGCGCGAAACCCTCAAGGCCGCCCTCAAACAGGTGCTTCCGGCTTACATGGTGCCCAACCACTTGCTGTTCCTGGAGCACTTGCCACTGACCCCCAACGGCAAACTCGACCGCAAGGCCCTGCCGGCCATCGACAGTTCACAACCGGCCCGGCAACACGTCGAGCCCCGCAGCGACACGGAAAAAACCCTCGCGTCGATCTGGCAAGCGGTGCTCGGGGTTGCGCGCGTGGGGCTGGACGACAACTTCTTCGAACTGGGCGGCGACTCGATCGTCTCCATGCAAGTGATCAGCCGCGCACGCCAGGCCGAGATCAGCCTGAGCCCCAAGGATGTGTTCCAGCACCAGACCCTGCGTAGCCTGGCGCAAGTCGCCAGTCTGCGCACGCACACCGCCATCGACCAGGGTGCTGCCCACGGTCCGGCTTTTCTCAGCCCGGTGCAGCAGTGGTTTTTCGCCCAGGACATCCCCCAGCGTCAGCACTGGAACCAGTCGTTGTTGCTGGTGCCGCGCGAGCCGATAGCGGCGGCGCACCTGGACGCCGCGTTGCAGCAATTGGTCAACCACCATGATGGCCTGCGTCTGCGGTATCAGTCGGGTACCGAGGGATGGCTGCAGCACTACGGCGAGGCCGCGGTTGAATCCGTGTTATGGCAGCGCCAGGCTGACAGCAACGCGGCCCTGGCCGAGCTGTGTGATGAGGCCCAGCGCAGCCTCAGCCTGCAAGACGGCCCGTTGCTGCGAGCGCTGCTGGTGCAGATGCCCGACCACAGCCAGCGCTTGCTGCTGGTGGTCCATCACCTGGTGGTGGACGGTGTGTCCTGGCGTGTGTTGCTGGATGATTTGCAGCAGATGTATCGCGCCTTGCGGGACGGCAGCGTGCCGGCTTTGGCGGGCAAGACCACGTCCTATCAAGCCTGGACCGCTCGACTGCAAGATGCCGTTCCGCGCTTCCTGCCACAGCTTGAAGATTGGCAGGCGCGCCTTCGGCACGCTCCGTCGGTGGACTTGCCTTGCGATAATCCTCAAGGCGCCCTGCATCACTGCCTGGAGCAGAAAGTCAGTAGCACCCTGGATGCCGACACGACGCGTCAGCTCCTGACCCACGCGCCCGCCGCCTATCGCACCCAAGTCAACGACCTGCTGCTGGCGGCATTGGCACGTGTGGTGTGCCGCTGGAGCGGGCAGGGCAGCACCCTTGTTCAGCTGGAAGGCCACGGCCGCGAAGACCTGTTCGAAGGCCTGGACCTGACCCGTACCGTGGGTTGGTTCACCAGCCTGTTCCCGGTCAACCTGACGCCGGGCGAAAACCTGCCGGCCGCGATCAAGGCGGTCAAGGAGCAACTGCGTGCGGTGCCGGACAAAGGCATTGGCTACGGCGTGCTGCGCTACCTTGCCGAGCCTGGGGTCGGCGCTGCGTTAGCGGCCCTGCCGCAGCCGCGCATCACCTTTAACTACCTCGGCCAGTTTGATCGTCAGTTCGATCAGAACGCTTTGTTTATACCCTCTGAGGAGGGCAGTGGGCAGGCCCAGGATCCCCAGGCTCCGCTGGCCAATTGGCTGACCGTGGAAGGCCAGGTGTATGGCGGCGAGCTGTCGTTGCAATGGGGCTTCAGCCGCGACATGTTCAACGTGTCGACGATCCAGCGCCTGGCCGACGACTACGTCGCCGAACTCACGGCGTTGATCGACCATTGCTGCCGGACCCCTGCCGGACAGGTGACGCCGTCTGATTTCCCGCTGGCGAACCTGACCCAGCAGCAACTCGACGGGCTGCCGCTGGCCGGGCCGGCCATCGACGATATCTACCCGTTGTCACCCATGCAGCAAGGCATGCTGTTCCATACCCTCTACGAGCAGGGGGACGACACCTATGTCAATCAGTTGGCCGTTGATGTCGATGGCCTGGAGGTAGAGCGTTTTCGCGCGGCATGGCAGGCGACCCTGGATGCCCATGACATCCTGCGCACCGGTTTTATCTGGCAAAACGGCAGCCAGCAGCCGCTGCAGGTGGTGCATCGTACGGTCAGGTTGCCGCTGGAGGTCCTCGACTGGCGCGACGCCGCCGTGCAGGACACTCAGGCGTTCGCCGCACAGGATCGCCTGCGAGGCTTTGATCTGAACCAGGCGCCGTTGATGCGCTTGACCTTGATTCGCCTGGATGAGCAGCGGTATCACCTGGTTTACACCAACCACCATATCCTGATGGACGGCTGGAGCAACGCCCAGCTCTTGGCTGAAATGCTCGCGCGGTACGCCGGCGAGCACCCACTCGCGCCTCCCGTACGCTATCGCCAGTACATCGATTGGTTGCAACGCCAGGACGCCGAGGCCAGTCAGGCCTTCTGGATGGAGCGGTTGGGCCGGTTGGACGGGCCGACGCTGCTGGCCTCGGCCATGGCGCGCCAGGAATGCCCCGGACAGGGCTACGCTGAACTCGACCTGCTGCTGGACGCCTCGTCTTCGTTGCGCTTGGTCGAGTTTGCCCGTGAGCAGAAGGTCACCGTCAATACCCTGGTGCAGGCCGCCTGGCTGTTGCTGCTGCAGCGTTACACCGGCCAGCGCTGTGTGACCTTGGGCACCACGGTATCGGGGCGTCCGGCCGAATTGCCAGGCATCGAGCGGCAAGTCGGGCTGTTCATCAACACCTTGCCGCTGATTGCCGAGCCCTCCGTGGAGCAATCGGTGGGTGAGTGGATTCAGCAGGTCCAGGCGCTCAACCTGGGCTTGCGCGAACATGAACACACCCCGCTGTACGATATCCAGCGTTGGGCGGGTTCTGCCGGTGAAGCCCTGTTTGACAGCATAGTGGTGTTCGAAAACTTTCCGATTGCCCAGAGTTTGCAGCAAGGTGCCACTGGCGGCTTGCGCTTCAGTGGCGCGCAAAACCACGAACACACCAACTACCCGTTGGCGCTGACCGTCTACAGCGGTGATCGGCTGTCACTGAGCCTGGGCTATCAGCGCGAGCGCTTTGCCGAACCGAGTATCCACGGTTTGCTCGGCCACCTGCGCCATGTGCTGGAGCAGTTTGTCAGTGATGCCCGGCAGCCCCTTGGGGCAGTGCCGACGCTACTGGCCGGCGAGTATCAGGCAATGATTCACGATTGGAACCCCGCCGACACGACGGCTGCCGCACTGTGCGTGCATCAGGCGTTTGAGGCTCAGGTGGCGGCGCGCGGTGATGCGCCGGCGCTGGTCCTGGATGACCAGCGACTGTCGTATACGGCGCTGAACCAGCGTGCCAACCGCTTGGCGCACAAACTCCGTGAACTGGGTGTTGGCCCGGACGTTCTGGTCGGGGTTGCCGTGGGCCGTTCGCTGGACATGATCATCGGCCTGCTGGCGATTTTGAAAGCCGGCGGCGGCTATGTGCCCCTGGACCCGGAATATCCCGCCCAGCGCCTGGGCTGGATGATCGAGGACAGTGGCTTGCAGTTGTTGCTTACCCAGACTGCGCTGCGGGAACACTTGCCCATTCCGGCCGGTGTCGAGGTGTTGTGCGTGGACACCTGCGAGCAATGGCTGGCGGAATATCCCACGCTGGACCTGCCGAACCTGGCTCATCCGGATAACCTCGCTTACGTCATGTTCACCTCGGGCTCCACCGGCCGGCCCAAGGGCGTGGGGATCAACCATGCTTCAGTGGCGCGGCACACCGCGGTCATGAAAGCGGTGTTCCAGTTGACCGCCGACGACTGTGTCTTGCAGTTCGGTACCTTCAACTTTGACGGGTTTGTCGAACAGCTTTACCCGGCGTTGTGCGAAGGCGCGTGTGTGGTGCTGCGTGGTGGTGAGCTGTGGGACAGCGAGACGTTCTACCAGCAGGTCATTCGCCATGGCATCAGTGTGGTCGACGTGACCACGGCCTATTGGCACATGCTGGCCCGCGATTTCGCCACTCAGGGGCCTCGCAGCTACGGGCGTTTGCGCCAGGTACACGCCGGCGGAGAAGCGATGCCGCCGGAAGGCTTGCTGGCCTGGCGAGAAGCTGGCCTGGGGCATTTGGCGCTGTACAACACCTACGGTCCTACCGAGGCAACCGTCACCGCCACGGCACTGGATTGCGCGGACTATGTTTCCGGCGCTGCGGCCTTGCCCCTGGTGATGCCCATTGGCAAGGTGCTCGACGGACGCTCGATTTACCTGGTGGATGACGCCCTCAATCCGGTGCCGGTGGGCGTGGTTGGTGAGTTGTTGATCGGCGGAGAGTTGCTGGCGCGTGGCTATTTCAACCGCCCGTCCTTGAGTGCTGAGAAGTTTGTACCGAGCCCATTCGGAGCTGGCCGTCTGTACCGTACCGGCGACCTGGCGCGCTATCGCGCGGACGGGGTGATCGAGTACGTCGGTCGCGCCGACCATCAGGTGAAAATTCGCGGGTTCCGTATTGAACTCGGCGAAATCGAAGCGCGGGTGCAGGAATACCCCGGCGTGCGCGAGGCGTTGGTGATGACCCTGGAAGGCCCCGGTGGTTTGCAGGTCGCGGCGTGGCTGGTGCCTCGCGAATCAGCGCTGGTGCATGCCGAGGCCGAGATCCAGAGCGCCTGGCGCGATGGGCTGCGTCAGCATCTCAAGGCTTTGCTGCCTGATTACATGGTGCCCACACACCTGACGCTGTTGTCACATATGCCGTTGAGCCCCAATGGCAAGCTGGACCGCAAGGCCCTGCCAGTGCCGGACCTGAATCAGGGGCGCGATGCGTACCAGGCTCCGGTCACGACCCTGCAACGGCAGTTGGCGGGTATCTGGGAGCAGGTCTTGCAGGTTGAGCAAGTGGGCCTGGGGGATCACTTCTTCGAGCTGGGCGGGCACTCGCTGTTGGCCACGCGGGTAGTGTCCTGTGCACACGCCGAAGGGCTCGACATCTTGCGTCTGCGCGACCTGTTTGAATGTGCGCAACTGGCGGCCCTGGCTGAACGCCTGGAGCAGCGTCGCGCCCTGGCCGAACCTCAGCGGGTATTACCGCCCCTGGTGACGGTGCCCCGAGTGGGGGTGTTGCCGCTTTCCCTGGCGCAGCAGCGGTTGTGGCTGGTTGAGCGTATTTCCGCAGACAGCGCGGCCTATAACTTGCCCGCAGCGCTGACCGTACGCGGCGAGTTGGACCTGCAACGCTTGCAGCGCAGCTTTGCGCAATTGATCGAGCGCCACGAGATTCTGCGTACCAGCTATCACGAAGACGACGACGGTAACCCGCTGGTGCGGGTGGCCGAACACGTCGATTTGCCGATTCGCGTGCTCGACATCAGCAGCCTGGATTCCCAGGCACGTGCGCAGGCACAGCAGCAATGGCTGCTTGACTGCGGCGCCGAACGTATCGACCTGGAACAGGTGCCGTTGCTGCGGGTGCACTTGTTGCGGCATGGCCCACAGGAGCACCTGATTCTGTTCGCGATGCACCACATCATCTCCGATGGTTGGTCGATGGCGGTGCTGGTGCAGGAGTTGATTGCGCTTTACGGCGGCAGCCCGGAACCGTTGCCGCCTTTACCCGTGCAATACCTCGACTATGCCTTCTGGCAGCAGCACCTGCTGAGTGATGGTTGGCTTGCGGCAGACACCGACTACTGGCGGGAAACCCTGAGCGGTGCACCTTCACACCTGCCGTTGCCCCTGGATTACCCACGGCCTGCCCAAGCGAGCCATGACGGTGACAGCGTGGAACTGCGCCTCGAAGCGCCGCTCTACGAACCGATCAAGGCGCTGGCCCAGCAGTTGGGGTGCACCCCGTACCTGTTGATGTTGGCTGCGTTCCAACTGATGTTGCACCGCACCTGTGACACCACCGACCTGGTGATTGGCACGGACGTGGCGGGGCGTCAGCAACAGGCCCTGGAAGGGCTGATCGGCTTCTTCGTCAACGTCTTGCCGATGCGCTCGCGCCTGACACCGCAGCAGCCTTTCAGCGAGTACGTACAGACGCTTAACCGCAACGCGCTGGCCGCGTTCGAGCATCAGGAGCTGCCGCTCGACCTGATCATCGACGCCTGCGCTGTGGAACGTATCAAAGGTATCAATCCGCTGATTCAGGTGTTGTTCGTGATGAACAACACGCCCAGTGCGACCTTGCGGGTCGACGACCTGGTGCTGGAACCACTGGAACTAAAAGAGCGCCACTCGAAATTCGAGATGGGCCTGTTCGTTGAAGAGCTTGGAAATAGCCTTGTTTGTAATTGGTCGTACGCCGTCGCCCTGTTCCGGCGCGAACGCATCGAAATGATGATGCGCAGCTGGATCGGCATTCTTGAGCAGGCGGTGCAGGACCGACACACACTGTCCGGAGAATTCGTCATGTCTGTTGCACCACCAGCGCCTGCCACGGAAAAGGTCGCGAGCAAGAAGTTCGACAAGCTCAATAAGTTCCTCAAGAAGGGGCCACCAACGGCACCGGCCAACGGGCCTCAGGTGCAGTTTCGCGCGTTACGCGAAGGCCAGGTTTTCCCGCTGCTGGCACAGCCTGCGGACAGTGGCCTGGACGTTATCGAATGGGTGAGAGCCAACCGGGCCCTGGTCGAGGAAAAGCTGGCCAGCCATGCGAGCATTCTGTTCCGTGGTTTTGCATTGAACGGCATCGAGGAATTCGAGCAGTTTGCCGAAGCCTTGCAGCCGGGGCTTTACGGCAACTATGGCGACCTGCCGAAAAAGGACGGGGGCAAGAACACTTACCGCTCCACGCCGTACCCGGAAAAGAAAATGATCCTGTTCCACAACGAGAGTTCGCACCAGGACCGTTGGCCGCGCAAGCAAATGTTTTATTGCGAGCTGCCGTCGCCGGTGGGCGGTGCCACGCCGATTGTCGATTGCCGGGAGATGTGCCGCCGGTTGCCGGCCGAACTGCTGCAAAAGTTCGAAGAAAAAGGCCTGCTGTATGTGCGCACTTTCACCGACAAGCTCGACGTGTCATGGCGGCATTTCTTCAAGACTGACGACCGCCAGGAGGTTGAGGCCCGCTGCCTGGCAGCCGGTATCGAATGGGTGTGGCTGGACAACGATGAGTTGCAGACGCGCACGCGTTGCCCGGCGGTCATCACCCACCCGCTGACAGGGGCGCGCTCATTCTTCAATCAGGTGCAGTTGCACCATATCTATTGCCTGGACGCGGACGTGCGCGACGACCTGATCGGCCTGTTCGGCATCGACAACATGCCCCGGCATGTCTATTACGGCGATGGCACTCCAATTGAAGATGAGGTCATGGCGTTGATCGGTGAGCTTTACGAGGAATGTGCGGTGCGCTTCGACTGGCAAAAAGGCGATGTGGTGTTGATGGACAATATGCTTGCAGCGCATGCCCGTGACCCGTTCGAAGGCCCACGCAAGATCGTCGTGGCGATGGGCGACATGTTCGATCGTTCAGCGCTGCAAGCATCCCGGGAGCAACCGTTGCTTCGGGCACTGGAAGTGGAGGCCGGACAATGAGTACCTCTTACGGCCAGGCCCTGAGCCCGGAACAGCAAGCGTGCTTGAATGACGCGGTGGGCGATAAACATCATGCGCTGCTGCTGTTGATCGAGGTCCGCGGGGCGTTGGACCTGGCGCGGTTGCAGCGCGCCGCCGATCAAGTGCTGGTCGACCAACCCATTCTGGCGACCCGTTTACTGCGGGTGCCGACCTATCGGGGCGTGCGCCAGACCCTGGAGCCACGTTCGGGCTGGCCTTTACGGATCGAGCCCGCCGCCCAAGGCTGGGGGGCCTTCGAAGCGCAGATGCGCGCCGAGCAACAACTCGGTTTTGCCGAAGACGCGCCGACGCTTGCGGTGCTGCATGCCTGTCGGTTTGGCGAACAGCACCATGGCCTGGCGTTGCGCATTTCGGCCTTACTCAGCGACCGCAACGGGTTGCGGGTGCTTTGCGCCGCGTTGCATCAGGCTTATGTGGCCGATCAATCGTGTGCGCTGGATCCGGAGGCCGGGCAGTACGCGCAGTACGTTGATTGGCGTGGGGAGATGGAGCAGGACGAAGACGCGGCGAGCGGTCGCGACTATTGGCGACAAATGGGCTCGGCGAACGCGCCGGCCCTGGCCTATCGACACAACGGTGTGGCTCGCTTGCAGGCCGGGCAAACGTTACGGGCTGCCCTTGAGCCAGCGTTGCAACGGGCTCTCACCGGCTTTGCTCAAGCGCTGGGGCAACCGGTTGTCCGGGTCATGCAAGCGGCCTGGTGGGTTCTGTTGGCACGTATTGGCGGGCAGACAAAGATGCAGGTGGGCTGGCGTCACGATTGCCGGCAGGACTACGAGTTTTTCGCCGAGTGCGTGGGCGTGTTCGAGAAAACCCTGCCTCTGGTTATCGACGTACCCCTGCAACACAGCCTCGGGCATTGGCTGCCGGAACTTGAAGCGCAGGCGCAAGCGCACCTGACCTGGCAGGAGCACTGGTCGGTGCAGGCACCGTCGAGCACGCAGCACCAGTTGTTTGGCGTTGCTTGCGAGGCTGAATCGCCACACTACGGTAACTGGGCGGTCATGGCCGTGGACGACGCGGTGGCGCCGTTTGAACTGGAGCTGCTCCTGATGGAGGCGCAAGAGCAGGTACACGCCATCCAACTGCGGTTTGATCCGCTGCTCTATGACGAGGCATCGATAGACGGCTTGCTGGAACAGTACCAGGCCTTGTTGCACGGCCTGGCGGCGGCTCCCGATACTGCGCTCGCCGATCTGCCGGTGATCGGTGCACGAGAGCGCGCGCGCCAGCAACAGTGCATCGGCCTGCCATTGAACCTGGAGGGTCCGAGCCTGCCGCAGTTGATTGCCCAGTGGGCAGAGCGCACGCCGCAAGCACTGGCCTTGAGCTTTGCCGGTGAGCAACTGACGCATCGGGCGCTGGCCGATCGTGTCGAACAGTTGGCTCGCCACTTGCGCATCAGCGGGGTGCAGCCGACACAGGTCGTGGCCCTGGCGTTGCCCCGTTCGCTGGACCTGGTGGTAGCGTTGCTCGCTGTCTGGCGCGCCGGTGCGGCGTGGGTGCCGATTGATCCGCAATGGCCGGCAGCCCGTCAGGCGTTGATCATTGAGCAGGCCGGCGCGGTGTTGACGGTCACTGACCGGGCTCGTGGGCAGGGGCATTCGGCGGCAGTGCTGCTGGTGGATCAACTGCCCGAGATTGACCGCGATGTGGTCTTTGACTGGGCCCCGGTCTCGGCGAACCAGGCCGCCTATGTGCTGTTTACCTCTGGCAGCACCGGTACACCCAAAGGCGTAGTGGTCGAACATCGGCAATTGCTCAACTACGTGCTGGGTTCCAGCGCTGCGCTGGGGCTGGCTGATTGCACGTCATTTGCCATGACTTCCACGGTGGCCGCCGACCTGGGGCACACCACGCTGTTTGCCGCCTTGCTGCACGGAGCCCCGCTGCACATCGCCCGCGATGAAGACCTGCAAGAGGCCGGGCACTTTGCCGGGTTTATGCAGGGCCATCAGATCGACTGCCTGAAAATCGTGCCGTCGCACCTCAGTGCGCTGTTCGACAAACACAGTCGTTATTTGCCGACGACCCTGATACTGGGGGGCGAGGCCATTGCGCCGAGTCTGGTGGAGCTGATCTTCCAAGTCGCGCCGACGTGTCGTCTGTTCAACCATTACGGTCCCACCGAAACCACCGTGGGCGTGCTCTATCAGCCCCTCGACAGAAACAGCGACCTGAGCCACGGTGTGCCATTGCGACAGGTGTTCGACGGGTGCGAGGTCTACCTGTTCGACGAGCAATTGCGTGAGGTGCCGCAGGGAGCGTTGGGCGAGTTGTATATCGGCGGTCAGCAAGTGGCGCGTGGCTATTTGAATGGGCAGGGCAGCGAAGCCTTTATCCAGCACCCGTACCGTCCCGGTGAGCGCCTTTACCGCAGTGGCGACCTCGGGCGCTATTTGCCTCAAGGCGGTGTGCAACTGGTAGGTCGTCGTGATCATCAGGTTAAGGTGCGTGGTTTCCGTATCGAGTTGGCGGAAGTCGAGCAAGCGCTGCTGGCGCAGCCGGTTGTCGCCCAGGCAGTGGTTACTGCCTGGCGTGCGTGCGAAGGTGATGAGGCCAATGTGCAACTGGTGGCGTATGTCCAGGCGCAAGGGACGCCTGCCGAAGGTTGGCTCGACGTGCTGCGTGAGCAGCTCAATGCGAGCCTTCCGGGCGCCATGGTACCGGCGCATTTCTTTGCCCTGGAGCATCTGCCCCGTTTGGCCAATGGCAAGCTGGACCGTCATGGCCTGCCGGCACCCGAGTCGCTGCTGGCGGCGCAGGTCTATGTGGCGCCAAGTACCGCGTTGCAGACCTTGTTGGCGGAAGGCATGGCGCAGTTGTTGGGGGTCGAGCGGCTCAGCATCGAGCAGAATTTCTTCTCCCTCGGCGGGCACTCGTTACTGGTGATCAAACTGGTGTCGGCGTTGCGCAAGCAATTGCAGCTGGACGTTCATCCCGGCGTGGTGTTTGACCATCCGAGTGTTTCCGAATTGGCGATTGCCCTGACACGCAACGAAGCTGCTCCCGGTGCACTGGAACGCACCGCTCAGGTACGGATGAAACTCAACAGCCTGTCGCCACAACAACGCGAGGCGCTGCTCGCCAGGTCGCGACCTTCCGCCACTGCCTGACGTGTCCTGCCTGGCCGTCAAGGAGACGGCCAGGCAGCTTTTCAGCGCTCTAAAACTTAAATGAATTTTTTCAGCAAAAACCTTCCGGTTTCGTCGCGGTGGCACGTCTTATGACTGATATCAAACAAGTAGCATTCTCATTTGCACTAACTTCTGCTGAGTTCTCTACTCTGAAAGGGCATATCGATGTCTGTTGAACGACACAACAAAACCTCGCTGCAGCGGGCTTTGGACTTATTAAAGGGGCGTCCGCAACCCTTCACCGCCGCGGTGCTGAGCCTGTCCCTGGGCATGTCCGGTTCGCTGGCTGCCGCCGAGCTGAACATTCCGGCACAATCGCTTGAAGGCGCCTTGCGCGAGCTGGGGCAGCAATCAGGTCGGCAGATTCTCTACTCCCCTGATCTGGTTCAGGGCAAACGTGCCACGGCGCTGCACGGCGATCTGGATGTGTCATCGGCATTGCAGAAGCTACTCAGCGGCACCGGGATTTCCTACACGATTGAAGACAATACCGTGCTGCTCAGCGGTGCGGGCGAGACCGGTGCGTTGCAGCTGGGCGCAACGAAAATCGGCGCTGTAGCCATGAGTGAAACCACCGAGAACTCGGGCTCATATACCACCGGCGCCACCAGCACCGCGACCAAATTGCCGTTGACGTTACGTGAAACGCCGCAGTCGGTCACGGTGATCACCCGTCAACAAATGACGGATCAGGGGCTGGGCACTATTTCTGATGTGTTGCAGCAAACCCCCGGTGTGGCGGTCATGCATGATGACACCGAGCGTTACAACTTCTACTCCCGCGGCTTTGGCCTGAACAACTTTCAGTACGACGGCGTTCCGACCTCTGACTTCACCACCAACACCAATGGCCTGGGTGTGCGCGACATGGCCATCTATGACCGCGTGGAAGTGGTCCGCGGCGCGACCGGTCTGATGAGTGGAGTCGGCAGCCCGGCGGGTGTCGTCAACCTGGTGCGTAAACGTCCGACCAAGGACTTCCAGGGATATGTCTCCGGCAGCGGTGGAACCTGGGATCGCTACCGTACCGAGATGGATCTTTCTGGCCCGCTTTCGGAAAACGGTGCCTTGCGCGGCCGGGTGGTGGCTGCCTACGACGATGCCAATTCGTTCATCGACTATTACTCGTCGAAGAAAAACGTGTTCTACGCCATTGGCGAGGCCGACCTCAACGACAACACCATGGTCTACGGCGGGATCGACTATCAGAAGATCAACTCCAACGGTTCGAGCTTTGGCCAACTGCCGCTGTTCTATTCCGATGGCAACCGCACCGATTTTTCCCGTTCCAAGAACCCGGCGGCCAAATGGGCGTACGGTGACAGTGAGAGCACCAAGTACTTTGGGGGTGTCGAGCAGCGTTTCGACAATGATTGGATGCTGCGGGTTGAGGCCAGCCACTGGAAGGGTGACACCGAACAGATGCAGGGCAACCTTGTGGGCTGGGGGCCGTTTCCTGACCAGCAGACTCGACAGGCTCAGGTGTTCCGCAGCCACAAGACCTACACCATCAATACTGACTCCGTGGACGCGTACGCCACCGGGCCGTTCTCTCTGTTCGGACGTTCTCACGACCTCATGCTGGGGCTGAACGTCAGCAACCGTCGTTCCGAGTATTTTTCGGAAAACGCCGACCGGATCTACGTGGACTTCGACACCTGGGGCAATAACCCGGCGCGGCCGACGTCTTACTCCAGCTGGAGCACCCAGGACTACCACATCAAGGAGGTGGGTGGTTTCGCTGCGGCCCGGTTCAAGCCTACCGATGAACTCTCGGTGATCCTCGGCACTCGCGTCGTCAATTACAAACGCGAAGGCGAGTTGGGTTCCAACTCCAGCCCGGATAACCCGGACCGTGACGACGCGAAGAAAACCGGCAAGGTCATCCCCTACGCCGGCGTTGTCTACGACCTGACCGAACAGCACTCGGTCTATGTCAGCTACACAGACATCTTTGAACCGCAAAGCAACATCGACATGAGCGGTAAAGTCCTCGAACCGATGGCGGGCAAGAACTACGAGGCGGGTCTGAAATCCGAGTTCTACGGCGGAGCGCTCAATACCAGTATCGCGGTGTTCAAGACCAAGCAGGACAACTTCGCCCAATACGTCGGCAGCACCGAAGACGGCAGGGACGCTTACGAAGGCGTGACCAATACCACCAAGGGCTTTGAACTGCAGGCTTCCGGTGAAGTGTTGCCAGGTTGGCAAGTGCTCGCCGGTTATACCTACGCTCAGCCTCGTGATGAGCAGCACAAGCGCATCAGTCCCGAGCGCCCGGAACGTCAGTTCAAACTGGCCACCAGCTACAAGCTCGAGGGGCAGCTCAAGGACCTGACCGTGGGCGGTAACGTCACATGGCAGGGCCGGACGTACTTCGTCAATGAAGACTTGCCAGCCGAAGCCAAGGAAGGCAGCTACGCCGTGGTGGGCCTGCTGGCACGCTACGATATCGATAAACACCTGAGCGCATCGGTCAACCTCAACAACGTATTCGATCGCCAGTACTACAGCGGTTATGGCCTCTATAACAGCTACTTCAGCGGTGATCCACGCAATGTGATGGTGGGTCTCAAGTACCAGTTCTAAGCACCCACCAAAAAGCCCCCGCACCGACCCGTGCGGGGGCTTTTTTTTTGTGGGCTGGAAAGTCTCTGTCAGAGTGGGGGAACACACGGGCGGCAGCTTAATCAATGCCGCCCGTGTGCTGTAGGTCAACGCGTGTCGAGCAGCGACTGGCTCAGGGACTGGAGCAGCGACGGTGCACCGACAATGCCTTCGTGATCGCTGTCCAGGGTCATCGACAGCGCCAGGCATTGTTCGCCGAAGGCCTCCTTGAGTTGTGCCTCCAGGAGGCCGACCAGCTGTGGCGATTTATCCCGGCCAGCCCACCAGCAATGCAGTGCAGCCTTCAGTGGGCGGTACTCGAAGTCGTGCGCGAGTTCTCCCAGTTTCACGCTGACGTGCTCCCCCAGCCTCAGTTCGCGCTCGCCCAACAGCAGGCTCGCTAACTGTTCGGGATCGTCCTTCAATTGCCGCTTGGCCCATTCCATGAACAACGCTTCACGTTCTCCGGCCGGCAACTGTTGATGCCAGCGCTCAGCCGAGTCCGCGTGCTGCGGCGACAAACGTTTGAACAGCTCCAGGGCGTTGCGCTCCAGGGGCGGTGTTTCCAGTGCTTCAACCGCCTGCCAGAACGGACGCACGGCCGCCGGCGGTGGCGCATCAATCAAGCCCAGGAAGTCGACCTTCTCACCTTCGGCTTCCAGGCGATGGGCGACCTCCATGGCAAGATTGCCCCCCAGCGACCAACCGGCGAGGGCATAGGGTCCATGGGGTTGCACTTCGCGAACGTTGCGCACATACAACTCGATCAGGTGTGCCCAGGTGGTGTTGCTCCAGGCGCCATCGACAAAGGCCTCGCAGAGAATGCCGTATACCGCCGTCTGTTCACCCAGTGCCGCCGCCAGTGGCTGGTAGCTATGAACCATGCCGAAGATCGGATGGAAACAGAACAGCGGTGGCTGTGGGCCCTGATGCTGATTGAGGCGCACCGCCAGTTGCCTGGACGGTTTTTGCAGGTTCTGGCACAGCGCGTCAAGGGTAGGGTGGCTCATGAAATCGTGCAGGCTCAGACGGCTGCCGCAGGTCTGGTTGATCAGGCTTACCGCTTGCAGTACCAGCAGCGAGTGGCCGCCCAGTTCGAAGAAGTTGTCGTGCAAGCCAACCTGGTCGATCTTGAGCACGGTCTGCCAGATCAACGCCATTTGCTGTTGCAAGGCGGTCTGTGGGGTTGCCAGTGGCGCAGACGAGACAGCGGTTTGTGCGGGCGGCAAGGCTTTGCGATCAAGTTTTCCGTTGGGGGTCAGGGGCAGCCTGGCGAGGATCACCAACTGGCCCGGCGTCATGTACGCCGGCAAGTGTGCCTTGAGGTGCGCACGCAGGACGTCGTGCAAGGCGCCATCGCCGGCAGCGCTTGCGGACTCGGTTGGCACCACGTAGCCCACCAGTTGTTTACCGGTCGCAGCATCGACGGCGATGACCACCGCTTCGCGAACCCCTTCGCAGCGTTGCAGGCACGTCTCGATTTCGCCCGGTTCGACACGGAATCCTCGAATCTTGACCTGATGATCACTGCGTCCCACATACTCGATGTTACCGTCGGCGCGATGGCGCACCAGGTCGCCGGTACGGTAGAGGCGTTCGCCCGCACTGCTGAACGGGTCAGGCACGAAGCGCTCGGCGGTCATGGCCGCACGCTGATGGTAGGCTCGCGCCTGCCCGGTGGCGCCGCCAATGTACAGTTCGCCGACCGTGCCGATGGCGGCGGCGCATAAGTCCTTGTCCATCCCGTACATCCTGCGGCCGGGTAGGGCGCGACCGATGGGAATGCCATGCTCGGACAGGCTGTCCAGGTCCAGGTTGGAACACTCCAGCGTGCTCGACACCACCGTTGCTTCGGTGGGGCCATAGGTGTTGAGCAGCCGTACAGCGCCAAGGCCGGCAGCTTGCCAGTGTCGTAAACCTTCCACCGACATGGCTTCGCCACCGACGTGAATTTGTCGCAGTTGGCCATAGTTGCGTGGTCCGGCTGCCGCACAGTCCAGCGCGAACAGGTGCCAGTAGGCTGAAGGCAGGTCGGCGACGCTGATGCCATGCCGCAGGATCTGTTCGTAGAAGGTGGCTGTGTCCCATACGCTGTTGCCTCGCAGGACAACGCGGGCGCCTCGGCACAGCGGTGGATAAAACTGCTCGATGAACCCGTCAAAACTGAAGGTCGCGAACTGCAGCACGCGGTCCTCGGCGCTCAGTTGTGAGTAGTCGCCGGCAATGGCACAGAATTCGGCCATTGCTCCGTGGCTAATCGCGACCCCTTTGGGCTGGCCGGTGGAGCCAGAGGTGTAGATGAGGTAGGCAAGGTTCTGCGGCGCGACGCTGTGCACCAGATTCTCGGCACTGTAGGTGTCCAGATCATCGGTCAGGTTTGACGTACGCACCGTCGCCGGAATGCTCATGCGTTGCAGCAACGGGTCTTCGATCAGCAGCAGTTGCAGGCCGCTGTCGGCGAGCATATAGCTAAGCCTGTCTGGCGGGTAAGTCGGGTCCAGCGGTACGTAACCGGCCCCGGACTTGAGAATCGCCAGCAAGCCCACGGCCATGTCCAGCGATCGCTCAACCGCGAGGCCCACCAGCCGGTCAGGTCCGGCCCCCAGTGCACGCAGTTTGCCGGCAAGCTGGTTGGCGCGAGCGTTGAGGGCGCCGTAGGTGAGGTGCTGGTCGTCAAGGACGATGGCTATCGCCCCGGGAGTTTTCTCGGCCTGGGCTTCAATCAATTGATGGGCGCAGGTCGTCATCGAATAATCGACGGTGCCACCCTGGGCCTGGCTGATCAGAGTCTGATGCTGCTCATGGGGCAGGGCGTGCAGTTGCCCCAGTGGTTGGTTCGGGTCGGCGAGCATGCGCAGTAACAGCGTGTCCAGATGCTCGGCAATGTGGGTGATGGTCTGCGGATCGAAATCGGCGCAGCTGTATTCGAAACTCAGCGACAGCCGCTCACCCAGGGAGACTGCAAGGGTCAACGGATAACTGGTCTGTTCGAAGTCCCTGACCTCGCCAAACACCAGCGCCTCTGGCGCGGCTTGCTGCAAGGCTTCGGCCACGGGGAAGTTTTCGAATACCAGGATAGTGTCGAACAAGGCCTGTGCGCCGAGCGGCGACCAGCGCTGGATTTCGTGCAGCGGCGTATGTTCGTGCTCGCGCAGGTTCAGGTTGTGTGCCTGGACCTCGGCCAGCCATGCAGCCACGCTCTGGTTCGGTTGCGGGCTGGCGACGATCGGCAAGGTATTGATGAAAAGCCCCAGCAGGTTTTCCACACCGGGCAGGTCTGTTGGGCGACCCGCTACCGTTGCGCCAAACGCTACTGTGTCCTGGCCGCTGTAGCGGGCCAGCAGAACCAGCCATGCCGCTTGAATGATGCTGTTGAGTGTCACCTTCTGTTCCCGGGCGAACAGCTCCAGGGCCTGCGTCCTGGTGGCATCGAGGCGGTGCAGGTGCGCGGCGTGAGTCCGCGACCGGGTCACATCCTGGTGCTTGCGGCCAAAGGCAGCGGCCACTCGGGTCGGTTCGTTCAGGTCACGCAACTGGTGCGTCCAGAAAGCCTGGCTGGCAGCGTGATCCTGACGTTGCAGCCAGCCGATATAATCCTTGAAGCGTCCGTTCAGCGGCTCCAGCGGTTGCCGGGCATAGCTTTGCAGAACCTCGCCGATCAATTGCGAGTTGCTCCAGCCATCCATCAGGATGTGGTGACTGGTGTAGATCAAGTGGCAGGTGTTGTCCTCCAGGTGCACCAGGGTCAGGCGCAGCAGCGGCGCCTGCTGCAGGTCGAAGCCTTGTTCGCGATCAGCACGGGCCAGGGCTTGCAATGCGCTCTGGGATATAGCGCGGTTACGCCAGTCCAGTTGGCTCACCGACAGACTCACGTGTTTGTGAACCACCTGCAACGGTTGCGCCAAGCCATCTTTCCAGAGAAACCCGCTACGCAGGATATCGTGGCGCTCGACCACTGTTTGCCAGGCGTGAATGAACCTTTCAGCGTCCAATCCTTGGATGTCCACGGCCAACTGATTGACATAAGTGTCGTCCTGGCCCTCGTACACCGAATGGAACAGCATGCCCTGCTGCATCGGGGACAGGGGATAGACGTCGTCGAGCTGTCGGGCGTCCAGGGCCAAGGCGTCCAGTTGGACCTGGGACAAGGACGCCAACGGGAAGTCTGAAGGTGTGACGGCGCCGTTCTGCGGCTCCAGGCAATGGCGAACCAGGCTGTGCAATTCCTCACGATAGTGGTCAGCCAGTTGCTGGATCTGGGCTTCCTCGAACATCTCCCGGCTGAACGTCCAGTTCAGTTGCAATTCACCGCCGTACACCTGCCCGTTGATGCTCAACCAGTTATCCAGAGGGGCGCTGGGGTCTTGGTTGTCGCCGCTGTCTTCGGCAGCCGGGCTGAACAGGGCGTGTTCGTCAAAGCTCTGGTCAAACTGCCCGAGGTAGTTGAAGGTGATTCGCGGGCTGGCCAGGGCACGCAGCTTCTGCTGAGTGCTGTCGTCGCCAAGGTAACGCAGTGCGCCATAGCCCAGGCCTTTGTCGGGCAGGTGGCGTAGTTGTTCCTTGATGGTTTTGATGGAGTCGGACAAACGCTGAGCCGGCGTGAGCTTGACCGGGAAAACGCTGGTAAACCAGCCGACGGTGCGGGTCAGGTCAAGGCCTTCGAACAGGTCCTCGCGGCCGTGGCCTTCGAGCTGGATCAGCGCCGAAGGATGTCCGGTCCAGTGACAGATCACTCGCGCAAGTGCGGTCAGCAGCAGGTCGTTGACCTGGGTTCGATAGGCGGCCGGCGCTTCTTGCAGCAATTGACGGGTCAGCTGCGGGTCGAGTCGTGTGCTGACGAAATGCCCATTGCTGCCGGCCATGTCGGCATCACGCCGGGCGCCTGGCAACTCGTCCGAGGCGTCCTGCAGCAACGTTTGCCAGTACTGCATCTGCTGATGCAGGGCGGTGCCACGGGCATAACCTTGCAAGTGTTCTGCCCAGGCCTTGAAGGCGCTGGTCTTGCCCGGCATGTTCGGAGCCTGGCCTTGCTGCAGGGCGGCGTAAAGAGTTTGCAGATCTTCCAGCAGGATCCGCCAGGACACGCCATCGACCACCAGGTGATGGACCACCAATAACAAGCGCTGGCTGCCGTCAGCGAGATTCACCAGAAGCGCCCGCAGCAGCGGACCGTGTTGCAGGTCCAGGCTGCGTTGGGCTTCATCGCATTGCGCGAGCAGGGCTTCGGCATTCTCAGCTTCGCGCTGCCAGAGCAGGGGTGTTTCGCGGTGGGGGCGGTGAGTGGCCTGCCATGTGCCGTCGTTGCATTCGAAACCCAGGCGCAGCGCATCGTGATGGTCCACTAGATGGGCCAGGGCCGTGGTCAATGCGGTCACGTCCACCGGCAATGCAGGCTTGAGCAGGATCGACTGGTTCCAGTGCTGGCGCTCGGGCACCGGTTCGGCAAAGAAAACCTGTTGGATCGGAGTCAGGGGCGAAGCCCCGGTGACTGGGCCTTGCTCCAGAGTCCGGGTATCAACGGCCTGTGCGACGCTGGACAGGCCGTGAATGGTCTGGTGTTGGAATACGTCCTTGGGTGTCAGGCGGATTCCGGCCTGGCGGGCACGGCTGACCACCTGGATGGAGATGATCGAGTCACCGCCCAGCTCGAAGAAGTTGTCGGTGAGACCCACTTGCTTGACCTTGAGCACCTCTTCCCAGATTTGCGCCAGGCGCTGCTGGGTGTCTGTCTGCGGTGCCACATAGGCGTGTTGCGTCACACTGAAGTCTGGCGCAGGCAGGGCTTTGCGATCGAGCTTTCCGTTGGGCGTCAGCGGCAATCGTGACAGCAGCACCAAGTGCTTGGGCAGCATATAGTCCGGCAAGCTGGTCTTGAGACGGTCCTTGATATCGGCCCGCAGCAACTCCTGATCCTTGGTGGGCGCCACGCTGAGTTTCACATCCAGTGGCAGGATATAGCCTACCAGTTGCTTGCCGGTGGGCCCGTCCATTGCCACTACCACGGCTTCGCCGACGGCGGGGTGGTCTTGCAGGCGTGCTTCGATCTCACCGAGCTCGATACGGTAGCCGCGGATCTTCACCTGGTGGTCAACCCGGCCCAAGTACTCGGTGACACCGTCCGGACGCAGGCGTACCAGGTCGCCGGAGCGGTACAGGCGGCCGCCGCGGCTGAACGGGTCGGCGACGAAACGCTCGGCGGTGGTGTCCGGGCGCTGGTAGTAACCCCGGGCCAGGCCTTCGCCCCCCAGGTAAAGCTCGCCGGCACTGCCCAGGGGCACCGGGTTCAGATCGGCATCCAGCACGTAGGCTGTGCGTGCGCCGACGATCTTGCCGATGGGCGCGTAGGCGGCCTGGCAGCTTTCATCGCGGCTGGCCTTCCAGATCAACGGCGTGACTACGGTTTCGGTAGGTCCATAGCCGTTGATGATGAACTGCGGTTGCAACACGCGCTTGACCAGTTCGAAACTGGCGTTGGGCACTGCGTCGCCACCAAAACAATAGATGCGCACCGGAGGCGGTACCGGGAACTGTTCGGCGTACTCCGCCAGCTGTTGCAGGTAAACCGGCGGGAACGCGACGACGCTGACGTGGTGCTGGTGCAGGGCGGCATAGGTCTGCTCCACCGACCACAGGCTGTTGTCGCGGATCAGCAGGCGGCCGCCGTGGGTCAGGGTGGTCAACCAGCGCTCGTGGGCACCGTCGAAGGCGAACGACATGAAGTGCAGCTCGCAGTCTTCGGCCGTCATCTCATACAACTGACCAATCGCCTGGCAGTGCATGGTCAGCGGGCCGTGGGCGACACACACTGCTTTGGGACGCCCGGTTGAACCGGAGGTGTAGATCATGTACGCCAGGTTCTCGGGTCGGACCCGGCATGGCAGGTTGCGGTCACTCAAGGCTTGTAGCCAGCCGCTGTCCTGGTCGAGCAGCACACAGTTGACGCCTGGCGGAATCGGCAGCACCTCAAGCAGCCGGCTTTGGGTAAGCAGCAGGGTGATCGCGCTGTCTTCGATCATGAAGGCCAGGCGTTCGCGAGGGTATTCCGGATCCATCGGCACGTAGGCGCCACCGGCCTTGAGAATCGCCAGCAAGCCGATGACCATATCCAGCGAACGCTCAAGGGCAATGCCCACCAATACCTCGGGCTTGACCCCCAGCTCCACCAGTTTGTGCGCCAGGCGATTGGCCCGGCGATTGAGTTCGCCAAAACTCAGGGTGTGCTCGCCAAACAGCAGTGCCACGGCGTCCGGGGTACGGGCGGCCTGGGCTTCGAAGGTTTGATGAACGCATTCAAGGTGGCCGCCGTGGTAGTGGCTGCGGTTGAAGTCCTGCAGCAGCACCTGCTTCTCTGCGGCGCTGAGCAACGGCAATTCACCGATGGGGCGGGCGGGGTCACGGCACACAGCCTGCAGCACGTTCAGCCAGTGGCCGGTGATCCGTTCGACGGTTGCCCGATCGAACAGGTCGGTGGCGTAACTCAGGGTGGCGCTCAGGCCCTGCTCGTTTTCGATGGTGTTGAGGGTCAATTCATATTGGGCAGTGCGGCGTTCCCAGCTCAGGTTCTTGACCTTCAGGCCCGCAATCGCCGGAGCAACGCCGGCGTCTTCGTATTGGTGGTTGAGCATCACCTGGAACAGCGGGCTGTGGCTCAGGCTGCGTTCCGGTTGCAGGGCTTCCACCAGTTGCTCGAATGGCAGGTCCTGATGAGCCTGGGCGCCAAGGGCCGTGTCCTTGACGTGCGCCAGTAAATCACTGAAGCGCGTCTGGCTGTTCATCTCTGCCTGAAGCACTTGGGTGTTGACGAAGAAGCCGATCAGGCGTTCTGCTTCAGCGCGGGTACGGTTGGCCACCGGTACCCCGACGCGAATCTGCGCCTGGCCACTGTAGCGGTGCAGCAGCGCTTGAAACGAGGCGAGCAGCACCATGAACAGCGTGCAATTGTGCTGCGCTGCCAGTTGTTTGAGCTGCCTGGCCAGTGCTGGTTCGACGAGGATTTCGCAGTCGGCACCTGCCTGGCTTTGCACCGCCGAGCGCGGGCGGTCTGCGGGTAATTGCAGTACCGGTTGCTCGGTGCCCAGTTGGTCTTTCCAGTAGCCGAGTTGACGTTCTTGTTCGCCGGCCTCCATCCATTGGCGCTGCCACGCGGCGTAATCGGCGTATTGAACCGAGAGAGCCGGCAGGTTGGCCTCGGTTCCATTCACATGGGCCTGATAGAGGGCGATCAGTTCTTCGATCATGATTGGCACCGACCAACCGTCCGAGACGATGTGGTGCATGGCGACCACCAGCACGTGGTCGTCGTCGGCAAGCTTCAGCAGGCTGACCCGCACCAGGGGCCCTTGTTCCAGGTCGAAGGGTTGGCTCGCCAGGCGCTCGACAAAAGCCTGGATATGCTCCGCGTGCCCGGCAGCGGGTAACGCGGTGGCGTTTTCCACGCTCAAGGTGAACCTTGCGGCAGGATGGATCACTTGCACGGCTTGGGCCTGATCCTGTCGGAAGGTGGTACGCAGGCTTTCGTGACGGGCAATCAATGCCTCGAAACTGCATCGCAGTGCCTCAACGTCCAGCACGCCCTCCAGTTGCAAGGCCGCCGGAATATTGAAGGCGGTGTTGTGAGGATCCAGTTGCCAGAAAAACCACAGGCGCTGTTGCGCATAGGACAACACCGCCGGTTCTTCGCCATTGCGCTTGAAGATCGGCGCGACGTTGTACAGGTTGATGCCCTGGCGCTTGAGCAATGTCGCCAGCGCTTTGCGTTCTTTGGACGAAAGCGAACCGACGGACGCTAGTAACTCTTGCACGCGAAAATTCCTTATTGAGCAATCAGGTCTTCAATATCGTCGCTGGACAGGCTCTTGAGCAGCGCCAGGGTCCGGGCGAGTTCGTCCTGCAGTGGGTTGGCGGCCGACTTCAGGGCCAGTACCTTTTCGGCGAGGTCCAGCAAGTGGTCCGCGCTGAACAGCTCGCGAACGGGTAACTCCACCCCCAACTGCTCGCGCACCCGCACCACCACCTGAGTAGCCAGCAGCGAGTGACCGCCCAGCTCGAAGAAGTTGTCATGCAGGCCGACGCGCTCGACTTTCAGCACTTCCTGCCAGATGCCGGCAAGTTGGCTTTGCAGTGGCGTCGCCGGGGCCACGTAGTCGCTGTGTGCCTGGGCGGGGTCTGGCGCAGGCAGGGCCTTGCGGTCGAGTTTGCCGTTGGGGGTCAGGGGCAACCGGGGTAGTAGTACCCAGAAGGTCGGTTGCATATAGTCCGGCAGGCTGGCCTTGAGTTGGGCGCGAACCTCGCCCAGGCGCGCTTTCTGGGTGTCGAGGTCGGCGCCGGCGAGCGTTGGATCGGTGGGTACCAGGTACGCCGCCAACTGCTTGCCGTGGGCACCGTTGAGTGTCACCACCAGCACTTCGCGCACCTCGGCGCACTGCAGCAAACGCGCTTCGATCTCACCCAGTTCGATACGGAAACCGCGAATCTTGACCTGATGGTCGGCGCGGCCGATGTACTCGATAACGCCGTCTGCACGGAAGTGCACCAGGTCCCCGGTGCGATACAGGCGAGCCCCCGGTTGATCGCCCAAGGCATCCACCACAAACCGTTCGGCGGTCAGTGCCGGGCGATCGTGGTAGGCACGAGCCAGCAACGGACCACCGATGTACAACTCACCGACGACTCCGGCCGGCACGGGCTCAAGGTTGCCGTCCAGCACGTACATGCAGCGCCCGCCCAGCGGTTTGCCAATAGGCATCAGCGCCGGCAACGCCCGCGTCCCTGCGACGTACTCGGCACATTCCAGGAAGCTTGCGGTGACGGTGGTTTCGGTCGGCCCGTAGGTGTTGAGCAGGCGCACCTGCTGCAGCCCGGCCTGGGCCCACAGTTTCACGCCCTCTGGGGGCATGGCCTCGCCGGTGGCGCTGACCTGGCGCAGGCGTCCATAGTCACGGGGGCCCTTGCGGGCAAATTCCTGGGCGATCAGGAACCAGTAGGCTGTACTCAGATCGGCCACAGTCATGCCGTTGTCGATCACTTCGCGGTAGAAACTTTCGCTGTCCCAGACCTCGTTGCCGCGAATGATCACCCCGGCACCGACACACAGCGCGGGAAACAGTTGTTCAATGAACCCGTCGAAGTTCAACGATGAGAAAAGCAGCACACGGTCTTGCGAGGTCAACTGGAAGTAGCCGATGGCGACGTCCGTGTGGCCGGCCAGCGCCTCGTGGCTGATGTCCACGCCCTTGGGCTGGCCGGTGGAACCCGATGTATAGATGACGTACGCCAGGTTCAGCGGTGCCACGCGGGCGGGTGGATTGTCATTGCTGAAGGCGGCGAGGGCAGGGTCATCCAGCCTTAGGTCCAGCACGTTGATGTGGGCCGGGATACTCAAACGTTCGTGCAGGGCCGGCTGGGTCAACAGCAGGCTGATACCGCTGTCCTGCATCATGTAGCTCAGTCGGTCTGCAGGATACTCCGGGTCCAGGGGGACATAGGCACCGCCCGCCTTGAGAATCCCCAGCAGGCCAATGACCATTTCCATCGAGCGCTCGAAGGCCACGCCGACTCGCACGTCCGGGCCCACGCCTTCGGCGATCAACCGATGGGCCAGGCGATTGGCCTGTTGGTTCAGTTGGGCAAAGCTCAGGCGCTTGCTACCGAGCAGCAATGCCACGGCATCCGGTGTCAGGGCGGCTTGCGCTTCTATGCGCACCTGCACAGAGGGGGCGCCGAGAGTCAGGTGGGGCGGGTTCCAGTCCACCAGCATCTGCTTGCGCTGAGCGCTATCCAGCAGGGCGAGATCGCCAATGGCCTGTTCTGGCTGCTGACAGATGGCCAGGATCAGGTTTTGCCAATGCAGCGCCATGCGCTCGATAGTGGCTGCGTCGAATAGCTCGGCGTTGTACTCGAGGCTGGCGTAATAACCGTCGCGGCGGCTGCCGGCGTCGATCGACAAGTCAAACTTGGCCAGTGGCAGGTCGCTGTCGATAAACTCCAACGCCAGGTCACCCAGTTGTAACGCCTCGGCGGTGTAGTCCTCGACCCGCCAGTTGAACAGTGTCTGGAAAATCGGCGCATGCTCGGCGCTGCGTTCGAAGGACAGATGGTCCAGCAGCACTTCAAACGGAATATCGGCATGCTGCAAGGCCGCCTGGGATTCCTTGCGCAAGCGGCGTAGCAACTCCTGTGCGCTCATGCGCGACTCCAGGCGCACCCGGTAAACCTGGGTGCTGACGAAACAGCCAACAAGCCCCTGGGTTTCTTCCAGATGGCGGGTGGCGTTGGGTACACCGACACAGAAATCTGTCTGGCCACTGTAACGGCTGAGCAAGATCTGCCAGGCGGCCAATAATAGTACGAACGGCGTAATGCCTTCCCGGGAGCACAGTGCGTCGATCCCTTGTTTAAGCGTTTGGGGCAGGTCGATATGGGCGTAGGCAGCAGGTTGCCCCGTGGTCTTCAGGCGGGGTTGGTCGGTGGGTAATTCCAGGACGGGGAAGTCATCCCCCAGGTAGGTTTTCCAGTAGGCGATGCCGCTTTCCAGGTCCAGCCCGCCGGTTTGGCCGTCGCGCTGCCATTGGGCGTAATCAGCGTATTGCACCGCCAGTGGGGGTAAGGCTGTCAGATCGCTGGTGCCGGTGCCGATACGGTAAGCCTCGCTCAGGTCCTGCACCAGGATCGCGTTGGACCACGCATCGGAAACGATATGGTGCAGGGTAATCAGCAGCGCATGTTCCTGATCCCCCAGTTGCAGCAGGCGCGCCCGGAGCAAGGGTGCCTGGCTGAGATCGAAGGGCAGAGTGGTCTCGGCCTGAATCTGCTGCTCCAGCAAGGCCTGGCGTTCGGCCGCCGAGCAGGCTCGCAGGTCCTGATAGTCGAGGCATAGCTGTGCCTCGGGATCCACTTGCTGGAACGCTTGGCCATTGATTTCGATGAAACGACTACGTAACACCGCGTGGCGCTCAATCACTTGCGACAGGGCGCTTTCCAGGGCCTGGACATGCAGTTGGCCCTTGAGCAGGAATGCCCGTGGCAGGTTATAGGCGCTACTCTGGGGATCGTATTGCTGTTCGATCCACAAACGTTGTTGCGCGTAGGACAGTGGCGCCGGCTCTGTTGTATTGCGAGGGCGGATGCGTGCGGTGTCGGTGGACTCATCGCCCAGCAGCAGGGCCAGCAGTTCGTCGTCTTGAATATCGTGAATGGCAGTCATTGCGTGTCTCGGGCGTTGAGTCAGGGTCGAGTGTTGGCGTTTGGGTCAGGCCAGGCTGCTGGCCTGAATCACCTTGCCCAGTTCCAGGCGCACCAGTTGGTCGGCGACATCGAAGTAACGGTCGTCATGGCTGATAACGATGATGGTTTTGCCCAGGCGCTTGAGGTCCGGCAAAAGCTCGGTATAGAAAATCCGTCGGAAGGTCGGATCCTGGTCTGCAGCCCATTCATCGAACACCAGCACCGGGCGCTCTTCGAGCCAGGCGTTGAGCAAGGCCAGACGCTTGCGCTGGCCAGTGGACAGGTCTGTGGTGGTGAACGCGCCGTCGCGGACGCTGACCTTATGAGCGATTTCCAGGCGCTCCAGGTACTGATCGATATCGGCGGGCAGTTGTTGCCCGTGCTGGCCCTGGACCAGTTCGTCAAACAGGTAGTAGTCGGAGAAGATCGTCGTGAACAGTTGGCGATAGTCGTCGCGGCTGTGTGCATCCACGGCCTTGCCGTTGAGCACGATCTGGCCTTCCTGCGGGGTGTACAGGCCCAGCAGCAACTTGATCATGGTGGTCTTGCCGCATCCGTTCTCGCCGACGATGAACAGGATTTCCCCTTGCTCGATGCTCAGGTTCAGCGGGCCCAGCTTGAACGGTTCGAAGCCTTCCACCGCCGGGAACGCGTAACTGACGTTGCGCAGTTCCAGGCTCTGGACGCTCTGCCTGGCCTGCGGCTGGTCATTGATCAGCAGGTGGGGTTCCGGCGATGAAAACTGTTCCGAGAGCTCGGCAATCCGCCGGAACGCGATCTGCGCGCGACTGATAATGGGCAGTGTGCCGATCAGGTGTTCCAGCGGCCCCTTCATGTAGAGCAGCACCAGCACAAAGCCGCTCATGACCTTCTGGTCGACGCTGGGCCAGAAGGATTGCAGGGCCAGTGCCAGGCCGATGACCACAAAAAACAGCATCGAGCCAAGGGTCTTGGCGATCACGAAGATATTGATCGAGCGGATGTGCGTGTCACGGATTTTGTTGGCGGTGCCTTCGATGCGGTGGCTGAACATGCGCGAGCGACGGGGGCGATGGATGCGCAGTTCCTTGGCGCCTGCACTCAGGGCGTTGTAATGCTTTTGCAGTTCGTCTTCAGATTCCCGGGCGGCAAAAAAGCCCTTGATACCGAGTTGCCGGGCGAGGTACTGCACGGCGCTGCCGAGGATAATTGCCACAGTGGTCAGCAGGAACATCTCCCAGGACAGCATGGCCAGGTAGCCCAGGCAGCCGAGGGTCACCGTGAACGAAATCGCCAGCGGGGCGAAGTCGAAGGCAAAGTCGCTGATGGTATTGACGTCGTGGGTCAGTACCGGGATCAGCCGATGTGCACGGTAACGCTCGATCTGCTCGACCGGGGCGCACAAGACTTTGGCCCCCAGGTCTTTGCGCAGGCGGGCGATCACGTGTTGGCCAACGTAGTTGGTGCCAATGTCGGAGATGATCGAGCTGACCAGACCCAGTACGCAGAAACCGGCGAAGGCCAGGACCATGCTGGAATTCAACCCGCCTTCGGTATGCAAGGTGGTATTGATCGTGGCCAACAGCGCGGTAACGCACAAGCCACCCAGGATGCCCAGGGCAATGGAGATGCTCAGTGTGACCCAGTAGGGCCTGAGCAGGCTGAGCACTTCGCGGATGGCGCTGCGGGGTTTGGCAGTCATGTGAAACATTCCTCGGCGTCGGGGGTTTTGCAGTGGCCCGTGGGGGGCGAACCTTTATGGAACGAAGGGAAAGGGCCCGAATTTAGCGGCGGGCGATCGATGAGCTGGGGGGAGGGAAGGTCGCCGCCTGTACGTCGACGACCTGGAGTGGTTACAGCTCCCGGACGACCCGGAAGCCCAGCCAGTTCTGGCGGTCGTTGGGGATGGTGTGGTTGCGGTTGCCGGAGCGTGAGAACACTGGAGCACTGCTCCAGTCGTTGCCGCGAATCTGGTGGACTTCGCAGTCACCGGTCATCCATGCGCTGCCGTCGGCGGGCGCGCCGTTGTAGCTGTCGTTGAAGCAGTCCTGGGTCCATTCCCATACGTTGCCGTGCATGTCGTACAGGCCGAAGGCATTGGCCGGGAAACTGCCGGCGGGCGAGGTGTAGGTGAAGCCATCGGCCGGGCCGTAGGTGTTGGCGTGCTTGGCAATGCTGTACTGGCCTTCGGCGTCGAAGGGAAACGGGAACGGGCCGGTACTGCCGGCGCGGGCGCCGTACTCGCGCTCTGCTTCCGATTGCAGGCGGTAGTGCTTGCCGGTCTTTTTCGACAGCCAGGCAACATACTGCTGCACGTCATCCCAGCCCATGCACACTGCAGGTTGCCGTGCGCTTTGTGGGTAGCCGGGCTTGCCGGCCTTGCAATCGGAGCCGTCGTTGGCGTCACCATCGGGAGTGCGGTTGCCGGACTGGCGCACATAGGTTTCCCACTCGCTGGCCAGAATCTGGAACCTGCCCATGGCCAAGGGCCTGGCGAAGGTTACCGTGTGCAGTGGGCCTTCGTCCGGCTCCCGGCCGACCTCGCCTTCCGGAGTGCCCATGGTGAAGCTGCCGGCTGGCAGCACGACCATTTCCGGGCAGTCTTTGCAGTCCTTGAAAGTACTCCCTGGTGCTGGTGGGCTGGCAGCCTGCGCAGCCAGTGGCAACAGGCAGCTCAAAATGGCGGCGGGCAAGTAGACGCGAAGTGTGGGCATGGGCTCTTTCCGATAGCGACAAGTGCTATTGAAACGAGAGTGCCAAGGTAAAATTTAGCGCAGCAGGCGGGTTGATGCGCGAGCTGCTGCGCCGTAGGCCGGGCTCTGGACCTATGCCGTCCTTCGATTGAACGGCGCCTCGGCCAGCAGTCGTGCGACACGTTGCAACTGTGCGCTGTCATTGAGCAGGCCTGGCGCTGTGCGCACCAATGGGCCGACATCGCGATCCGTGGCGTCGGCGATCACTTTGTTGGCCTTGAGGTAGTGCGCGACGGTTTCCGGTGCCACGTCCTTGACCCTGAAAAAGGTGAATCCGGCTGACAGCTCGGTGCTTGCCGGTGTCACCAGTTGCACCCCGCGAACTTGCTGCAGATGCTCCTTGAACTCGCTGTTGAGCTGATGGATGCGCGTGGCGACCCGATCCTTGCCCAATTGCAGGTGGAATTCGAACGCCTTGCGCAACGCCCACTGATGCTCGAAGGCATGGTATCCGCCGGGTGTCATGGTGGTGCCGAAGTCTTCGCTGGCCGAGAAGCTTTCAAAGGTCGGGATCAGGCCCTGCACCTGCGGGTTGCGCGAGCAGATGATGCCGGTGCCGCGAGGGCCGAATATCCACTTGTGGGTGCCGGCCATGAAGTAGTCGCAATTAAGGTCGGCAAAGTTGACGTTCTCCACGCCAAAGCCATGGACACCGTCGACGCAGAAGATAATCCGGTCTTTTTCGCCGCGCGAGCGGTTGCGCTCATCCACCAGTTTGCCGATCTCGGCAATGGGCATTTTTATCCCGCTGCCCGAGTGCACCCAGGTCATGGCCAGCACTCGGGTCTTGGCGCTGATATTGCGCGAGAGCGTGTCCAGCACTTCGTCGGCGGTGACGGTGTGCGGGTCCTTGAACAGGCGGATGGTCTTGATTCGGGTGCCGTCCCGTTCGGCGCGAAAACTCAGGGCGCCCTTGGTGGCGTAGTGTTCGTGCTCGCTGGTCAGTACCTCCTGGCCAGGGTGGATCACCAGGCCGTTGTAGATCAGGCCGATGCCCTCGGTGGTGCTGCCGGTCAACGCGATCTGAGGTGTCTGGACTCCCAGATAGCGCGCCGCCCAGGCCCGGGAGTCATCTTCGTGGCGCCAGATGTTGAGGTAGTCCATCTCTTCGGCGGGGTTGCGGTCGATGCGGTCCCGGTGGGCGGCGATATCATCGCGCACCATACGAGGGTGCGAAGTGATCAGGAAGCCGGCGAGGTGAGTCCAATCGGTATCGATGTTGAACTGACCCCGTACCTGCTGCCAGTCGTCCGGGGTTGCCGGGCGAGTGCTACCGGTTATGGCGGCGGCCCCGTCCGTTCTGGCAGTTGCCGAGACGCAGCCCTGCAATTGCAGTCCGGCGGCCAGCAGGCCGGCTTTCTTGAGGAAACTTCTTCGATCGTCCACGGCGGGTTTTCCTGGTTGCGAATTCATGGTTGGGTCGCTGGGTTGGACGCTTGCCCGGGTTTGGCCGCCAGGGCTTGTACCTGGCCCCATACCCGCAGGAAGTTGCCGCCCCAGAGCTTGGCGATATCGGCCTCGGAGTAACCGCGCTGGATCAGTTCGGCGGTGACATTGCGGATCTCGCTGACGTCCTTGAAACCTTTGAGGCCGCCACCGTCGTTGAAGTCCGAGCTGATGCCGACGTGGTCGATGCCGATTTTCTTCACGGTGTAGTCGATGGCGTCAGCGAAGTCCTTGAGGGTTGCCAGCGGCTCGTCATCCAGGGTCGAGTACAAGCCTTTTGCGTATGCGCCAAAGCGCTGCTCTGGCCACACGGCAATTACCGGGTCACCGGGCATCAAGGCCATGGCGAGGTTGGGCAGGGGTGGCAGGTCGAACTTGGCGCGAAGGGTATTGAGCTTGTCCTGGGTGCCCTGGCTCAGCGGCTTGAGGTAGGCCGGAAAGGCAACTACCTGGACCACGCCACCACTGTTCTTGATCAGTTGCAGTTCCTTGTCGCTGAGGTTGCGCGGGATGTCGACGATGCCCCGTGGTGCCGAGTGCGAGGCAACCATTGGTGCCCGGCTCAGTTGGCTCACCTGAACCAGGGCCTTGGTGGACATTTGCGACACGTCGATGATCACACCCAGGTCGTTGAGGCGCTTGACTGCCTGTTTCCCGATCTCGGAGAGGCCGTCCAAGGCGTCCGGCGAGTCGTTGAAAAATGGCAGTGGTCGCGAGGAATCGGCCCATTCGTTGTTGCCGATATAGCTGAAGCCGAACATGCGCATGCCCCGGGCGGTCCACAGGTCCAGCTGGGTCAGGTCGTTGCCCAGTGGGTAGGCGTTGAGCATGCTGATGAAGATCGCAAACTTGCCCTCGCCATGCAGGCGGCGGAAATCGTCGGGTGTGTAGGCAATGCCGACCCGCTCGGGGAAGTCGCGCACCATGGCGCTGATGATTTTGTAGCGTACTTCCTGTTCGTTGCGCGCGCCGTCGACGAAGCCGGCGGTGGGCTTGTGCGGCGCGTTGGGGCCGTTCCAGATTTCCGGCCAGCCAAAGATCGTCAAGGCGGCTCCCGACAGGCGTCCGCGTGCGGCCTTGATCAGGTCGAACTGATCGCCGCCGTCTTTATCGGCTTCATTTCCGGCGGTGCCGAATGTCACTGGTAAAGTGATGTGGCTATCGAACGAAATGATCCGGTCTTGCAGCTCATCGGCTTGCTTCATGACTTTGACAGGGTACCCGGGGTTGTTCCTGAACCCGTAGTCCCAGACGAAAAAGCCGGTAGCGGCGGTCACGGCCAATGCCAGGGGCAGGCCTAGGTAGAGAGCCTTTTTCGAACGAGGTTTTTTCATTGCCATCTCAGTCAGGTTCGCCTTCGAAGTGCAGGCACCGGGGCCTTTGCTATCTGGGAAGAACGAGTCGGGGCGATGGAAATTTAGGCTCCCCCACACGCGGTCACGGTGGCGCTAAATTTTGCCGTGCAACAAACGTTCTAGCTTGGATAAAGCCGGCTTCATGGCTGACACGCTTGATGGTTAACAGGTAGGGCAATGACGATTTCTCGACGATGGTTCCTCGCGGGCCTGGCGCTGACCGGTGCCGCCGTTCCTGCCGCTTATTACGGGCATCGTGAGCTTACGCGCGTGGACGAGCCGATCACGCCAGGTGAGGCTACCGTCGACCTGGCGACGCTTGCGGGGCAGCAGCTTGCCAACAACCTGAGGGGCGTCTGGGACGTTCGATTCGAAGGGCGCGATGCGGGCCTGGCCGGCTTGCCCCTTGATGGTTTGCAGCTGTTTCTCGATGTCGCGCATCGTGGTCGTGGCTTGCGCGGTTTTCTCGACACTGCACAGGGCTTGCGGGCCGACGCTCAGCCGCGCTATCGGGTGGTTGGCGACCTGGTGCCGGCAAACCCGGCGCAGGTTCGCTGGCGCCTGGTCAATCGCGACAGCGCCGGGGGCGCGCCGGACTATGAGTTCATTGTGACCCTGGACGAAGTCTGGGCTGATTTCGGCAATGCCGGCAGCGGCACCCTCAGCGGCGTGATAATGGACCTGCATCGTCCACTGATGCTTGCGGAGAGCGAGAACCGTTTTATCGCCATCAAGCGCACATTCCCCGAAGCTCGCGAGCGTATTGGCCTGAATCCGACGTTGCTGGCATGGCTGATTGCTCCGGAGCATCGGCTATTTCATCAGTTGTGGCATGCCTCGCGGGACAAGTGGCATATCTTGTCCGAAGAAAAGCGCGGTGTCCTTCGAGGTATCGGCTGGCAACCTGGTCCACGCGACCAGGAGCGTGACGCCCGTGGTCCACGCAAGGATCGCAACGGTTCAGGCGTCGACTTTTTTTTCATGCATCGGCACATGCTCACTACCGCGAGATCAATGCAGGATCTCCCGTCGTGGCCGAGTTTTCCGATGCCTCAGCCCGAGCTGGAGCGTGATCGCCAGGGCTTTGCGCGGTATTTCGACAACCATGATGGCTTTGCCTTGCCGCCGACCTGGATGGCCGAGGGTGATGATGAATACACCCAGTGGGTCAGCGACATCAAAGCCGCCGAGACCTATCACAGTAACTTCCAGGTCTGGGAGTCGCAGTATCGGGACCCTCGTTATCTTTCGACATTGAGCCTTGGGCAGTTTGGTTCGGAAATTGAACTGGGCTTGCACGACTGGTTACACATGCGCTGGGCGTCGGTACCCCGTGATCCTTCCAATGGTGCGCCGGTACCGATGGCACGTGATCCGGCGGACTTTTCCGCGCGCTGGTTCCGGCCTGAGAACGATTTTCTCGGCGACCCGTTTTCATCCCATGTCAGCCCGGTGTTCTGGCATTTCCACGGCTGGATTGATGATCGTGTGGAAGACTGGTTCCGCGCCCACGAGCGCTTTCACCCCGGGGAAGTTACGCGGATGGAAGTCAATGGCGTGCCGTGGTTTGCCCAGGGACGTTGGGTTGACGTGGGTGATCCGTGGCTGGGCCCGGTGACCCATGGTTGCAGTACGACACCGGGCCTGCAGGCCGGCAAGTCGATGGAAATGGACCCAGAGACCATGAAGCTCGCGCTGCGCATTACCTTTGGTGATGAAAAAAACCTGGGGAACCTGTTCAAGCGTGTTCCGAAACGACCCTGGTACGCCCGGCACCTGAAGCTCACGCAGCGGTTGCTCTGATCTGCACAGGGTGGGCGCGCGGATCCCACCCGATGATCCTCCGGTACTAACGGTTGCTGCTCAGCTCCGTCGGTACCGTCCACCCACCCCCCAAGGCTTTGTACAGCCCGATGCTGGCTTGCACGCGGGATAAGCGCAGTTGCACATTGAGGTCCTGGGCTGCGTAAAGCGTGCGTTGGGTCTCAAGCACGGTCAGCAAGTCCTCCGCGCCCGCCTGGTAGCGGTTCTGGGCAATATCGAAGGCGATCTGCGCCTGGTTCAGTTCTTCCTGTTGCCATTGTCGCTGCTGGTCGATACCGCGAATGTCGGTCAGTGCGCGTTCGACATCGGCAAAGCCGTTGATGATCGCCCCGCGATAGTTGTAAAGCAGCTCTTCCTGACGGGCGCTGGCCTTGTCGCGCTCAGCGCTCAGGCGTCCGTTGTTGAAGATTGGCGCCACCAGCCCGGCTGTCAGGTTATAGAAAGGGCTGCGCAGGATGTCTGAGGCGGTGCTGGCGCCCGAGCCGAGGTTTGCGCTTAAGGTCACGGTGGGCAGCATGGCTGCCCGGGCGACGGTGACATCAGCCTGGGCGGCGGCGAGCTGGGCTTCGGCCCGGGCAATGTCCGGGCGGCGACTGAGTAGTTCACTGGGCAGGCCGGCACCGATGCTCGGCCAGTTCAGTTGATTGAGGTCTTTGCTTTCCAGCGTCAGGTTTTGCACCGGTTGGCCGAGCAGGGCGGCCAGGGTGATCAGGGCCCCCTCAGCTTGTTGCTGTACCAGTGGCAGTTGGCGTTGTTGGGCGGCTACCAGGCTTTTCTGTTGCGCCAACTCAAGGGTGGTGGCGCTCCCGGCGTCATGTCGAGTCTGCACCAGCTTCAGGACGGCTTGTGCATTGGCCAGGTTAAGCGCCGCAATTCGGCTGCGTTCGCGCAGCGACAAGGTTTGGGCATACGTATCGGCGACGCTGCCGAGCAGGGTCAGCTCCACGGTGACCCGGTCGAATTCGCTGGCGCGCACGCCCAGCACAGCGCTGTCAAAGGCGGCGCGACGGCCGCCCCAGAAGTCGACTTCATAGCTGGCGCTTAAGGTCGCATCGAAATAGTCCACGGCCTTGTTGTCATCCGTGGCATCGAGTTGGCTGTAGCCTTTGCCTCGCAGGAGTTTTTCGCGGCTGGCATTCAGCGCGCCCTTCAGTTCTGGCAGCAGCGGGCCGCCGGCGATGGCCGCACCAGCCTGGGCTTGGCGAACGCGTGCGACGGCGGCTGCCAGGTCGAAGCTGGTGCTGCGTGCCTGTGCGATGATGCGGTCCAGTTCCGGGCTACCAAAAGTGGTCCACCATTGGGCGCTCTGCAGGGCCGTGCCTTGAGTGCTCGGCGAATGCCAATTGTCAGGGGCTTGCACCCCGTTCTGCGCTGGCGGCACTGTGGCCGAACAAGCACTGAGCAACAGGCAAAGGGAAAACAGGTGCAGGGGCGTTTTCATCGTTTGATCATTCACTGGTCAGTGCCGTTACTGGGTCGAGCCGGGCAGCCTTGCGGGCCGGCATGTAGCCGAAGACAACGCCGGTCACCAGCGCACAGGCAAAAGCGCCGAGTACCGCCAGCCCGGTGAAGGCCACCGCTACCTCGCTGAGAATCAGAATGCCGCCCACCAGCAAGGCGAGGCCGATGCCGGCTATCCCGCCGACGACCGAGAGCATCACGGCTTCGGTCAGGAACTGGCGCAGGATGTCTCGCTGGCGAGCGCCGGTGGCCATGCGAATGCCGATTTCACGCGTGCGTTCGCGTACCGTCATCAGCATGATGTTCATCACCCCGATACCGCCCACCAGCAAGGAAATCGCGGCAATCGAGCCTAGCATCAACGACAGGGTATTCTGGGTCCTGGCCTCGGCCTGGATCATCGCGGCATTGTTGGTCAGTTCGAAGTCACGCTTGCCACCGTGCAGGCGCAGCATCAGTTGCTCGATGGCTCGTTCTGTCTGTTTGACATTGCGTGCGTCGGCGGCGGCGATGACCACGTACTCAGGCGTGTGGGTGGCGAACAACCGAAAGCTGGCTGCCGAGTAGGGCACCACAATACGTTCATCGCTGTCTTGTTCGCCGGAGCTTGCGCCCTTGCCGGCGAGCACACCTACGACCTGAAATGGCACGTTCTCGATCAAGATGTATTGACCTATGGGGTTGGCCACATCCTTGAGGACTTTTTCCCGGACTTTCTTGCCGATCACTGCCACCGCGGTCCCGGCGTCGACATCGGCCTGGGTGAAAAAACTGCCCTGGACTACCGGCCAGTTGAAAATGGCCGAAAAATCCACCCCGTTGCCACCGGTGTACATCACATGGTCGACATTGCCGTAACGCACCATGGTCTCGCGGCCGTTGATGGGCATTATCATCTTGACCTGGGGCAGGGTGGCCAGGGCGGCAACGTCGTCCAGGGTCACTTGCCCTTCGGGTGTGCGCGGGGTGGCGGCGTAACCACCCAGGTAAATGATGTTCGAGCCGAACGCGCCCATTTGTGCCATGACCTGACGCTTGCTGCCTTCACCCACCGCCAGCATGACCACCACGGAGGCAACACCGATGATGATGCCGAGCAGGGTCAGGGCGGTGCGGAAGCGGTTGATCCACATCACCCGCCACGCGGCTTTGACCGCGTCCAGCAATTCTCCTTTCCAGGCGCCGCTGGCCTCGCTGCCGTCGCTCAGGCGTCGGCGCAGGTCAATGGCCTGAAGGGCGCCTGGGTTGGCTGAGTGCTGCACGCCGGGATTGTCGGCGGCGCTGTCGCTGATGATCAGGCCGTCGCGGATCTCGATGATGCGCTTGGCGCGCGCGGCGACTTCGCGGTCGTGGGTAATCAGGATGACGACGTGGCCCTGGCTCGCCAGTTCATCGAGCAGTGTCATGACCTCGGCGCCGCTGTGGCTGTCGAGGGCCCCCGTCGGTTCATCGGCGAGAATGATATGGCCGCCGTTCATCAGCGCCCTTGCAATCGAAACCCGTTGTTGCTGGCCGCCGGAGAGTTGGTGTGGGCGGTTGCCAGTCCGCTCGCCGAGCCCCAGGCGTTCGAGGAGCGCATAGGCTCGGGCATGCCGCTCGGCCACCGGGGTACCGGCATAGATCGCGGGCATCTCGACGTTTTCCTGGGCAGAGCCCGAGGGGATCAGGTGGTAGCCCTGAAACACGAACCCAAATGCCTCGCGGCGCAGCCAGGCCAGTTCATCGCTGTCCAGCTGGGCGACATTTTCCCCGGCGAACAGGTAGTCGCCTGATGTGGGCCGATCAAGGCACCCGAGGATATTCATCAGGGTCGACTTTCCGGAGCCGGAAGCGCCTACGATGGCGACGAATTCCCCGGCGTGGATCGACATGTCGATCCCCCGGAGTACCTCGACCAGCGGGCTGTCGTCACCACCATAGGATTTACGAATGTCGCGCAGATCGATCAGAGGCGTGCGCATTCAACCCCCTGCGCCGTCAGCAGGACCGATCAGCAGATGGTCGCCGTCATTCAAGCCGTCGAGAATCTGCACCCGCAGCCGGTCACTGATGCCGGTGCGCACCTCGCGCGTCTGGATCGTGCCGTCGCTGGCGACTACGCGCACTTGTGGCCGATCGGCTTGCTGGCCGTCCTGCAGAGCGGCGATGGGAGCGGTCAGCACGTTGCGCGCCTCGTTGGCGACAAAGAACACTTGGGTGGTCATCTCTGCCATCAAGGCGTGGTCAGCGTTGTCGACGTCCAGTAGAACCGTGTACAGCACCACCACGCCGCCCTTGCCTTTGCCTGATGGGTTTGCGCCGCCTTTGCTGCTTTGGTCCAGTGGTTTGGGGGGCACCGGCAGTATCTGGCGTACCGAGCTTTTCCAGCGCCGCGTGCCGCCGCTCAGGGTGGTGAAGTAAGCGTTCATGCCAGGTTTGACGTGACCGATGTCGGCCTCGGAGACCTCGGCCCAGACCGTCATGGGCGATAGCTTGGCGATTCGCAATATCAGCGGCGTTTGTTGCTGGGCATTGAGGGTTTGGCCCTCTCGGGCATCCACTGCGACCACGGTGCCGGACATCGGCGCATAAATGCGTGTGTAGCCCAGTTCTGCTTCGTCACTGCGCAAGCTCGCCTGGGCCTGGCGGATCTGCGCCTGAAACATCGCGATACGCGCCTGGGTGGCGCGCACCTCGGCACGGGCGGTCTGCACATCCTCTTCGCGGGTCGCACCCCCGTTGGCAAGTGTCTGTTGGCGGCGGTATTTCTGCTGTGCCAGGTCGTGCAGGGCTTGTTGTTCTTGCAACTGGGCCTTGAGGTTCTCTATGGAGAAGCGCCCGGCGTCAAGTTTGGCTTTTTGTGTGGAAGGGTCGATTTCCACCAGCAGTTGGCCTTCCTTGACCTCGCTGCCGACTTCGACGTGGATCTTTTGTATCTGCCCGGACGCTTGCGCCCCGACATCCACGTAGCGTCGTGGTTGCAGGGTGCCCAAGGCTGTCACACTACTTTCTATGTCGGCTCGACTGACTTCAACGGTGGCGAGGTTGTCCCGGCCTGGCGGAACGAATTGCCAGGCAGTGAAGCCGACAACGGGAATCAGGCAAAGCGATACAAGCAGAGCACGGCGGGTCTGTCGGGGACGTTTCATGCAGTATTCCGGCCAATGGAAATCGGCCCGTGGTTCAGGATGCGGTCAAAACAGGGCCGCAGCGCAAAACTGCCTCTTAGGCGGCAGGCACGGGAAACTGTCCATTAAACGGTGCAGCGGCATGGGAATTTAAGTGAAGACACATAGGGTTACAGGTATAGCAGCAAGAAAAACTTTCCGACAAATCCATGGGGCGCTTTAAATCTATATGAGAACTACTATAAATTACGCACCTTCGCACTTGCCATCATCGTGCCGCCATCGTATCAGCGAGGCGTTCGATATGGCGTAACGACAAACCGCCCTCCAGGCGGTTGGGAGTCATGTTGGAAAACTACTATCGCGAGCTGGTGTGTTTCCTTAACGCCAAGCTAGGCAACCGTCAGGTGGCCGAAGATGTGGTGCATGACGCTTATGTACGGGTACTGGCGCGTGCCAGTACGACTCCGATTGAGCAGCCGCGGGCGTTTTTGTATCGCACGGCGCTTAATCTGGTGATCGACGGTCACCGGCGCAACGCCTTGCGCCAGGATGAGCCACTGGAAGTGCTCGACAGCGAAGAGCGTTACTGTACGACGTCACCTCATAACAGCCACGATCACGGTCAGCGCCTGGACATGCTCGAGCGTGCCCTGGCCGAGCTACCGGTGCTGTGCCGCGACAGCTTCCTGCTGCGCAAGCTGGAGGGGCTGTCCCATGTGCAAATCGCCGAGCGCCTGAATATTTCCCGCGCGCTGGTGGAAAAACATATCGTCAATGCCATGAAGCATTGCCGGGTGCGCATGCGTGAGTGGGATGCGCACTGATTCCAGCGGTAGCTAAATTTTTTTTCATTGTCCTCGTCTCCTATCAACACATGACCTGTTGTTTAGCCTTCAGGTCTCTGAGGCTTTCCCGCCCCACACCGCCACGGGGCTTATCCAGAGGACACTGGAATGACACAGGCAATTGCATCGCCCGCCGTTCACGACTTGATCGGTATCGGTTTCGGCCCTTCGAACCTGGCGTTGGCCATCGCCCTGCAGGAACGCGAGAAAGCCCAGGGCAAACTGGACGTGCTGTTCCTCGACAAGCAGGCCGACTACCGCTGGCACGGCAATACCCTCGTGGCCCAGAGTGAATTGCAGATTTCCTTCCTCAAGGACCTGGTGACCCTGCGCAATCCCACCAGCCCGTATTCTTTCGTCAATTACCTGAAAGCCCACGGCCGCCTGGTGGACTTCATCAACCTGGGCACCTTCTATCCGTGCCGCATGGAGTACAACGACTACCTGCGCTGGGTCTCCGGGCAGTTCCAGGCGCAAAGCCGTTACGGCGAGGAAGTGCTGGCCATCGAGCCGATCCTGCATCAGCAGCAGGTCGAGGCGCTGCGGGTAATTTCCCGGGATGCCCAGGGTGAACAGCATGTGCGCACTACCCGGTCGGTGGTGGTCAGCGCCGGTGGTACGCCGCGTATTCCGGCGTCGTTCAAGGCGCTCAAGGATGACGGGCGGGTGTTCCATCACTCCCAGTACCTGGAGCGCATGGCCCAGCAACCGTGTGTTGACGGCAAGCCGATGCGCATCGCGATTATCGGTGGTGGCCAGAGCGCAGCCGAGGCGTTTATTGACCTCAACGACAGCTTTCCGTCGGTTCAGGTGGACATGATCCTGCGCGGCTCGGCCCTCAAGCCTGCGGATGACAGCCCGTTCGTCAACGAAGTGTTCTCGCCGGAGTTCACCGACCTGGTGTTCCAGCAGAACGGCAGCGAGCGCGAGCGCCTGGTCAACGAGTACCACAACACCAATTACTCGGTGGTGGACCTGGACCTGATCGAGCGTATCTACGGGATCTTCTACCGGCAGAAAGTCTCCGGCATCGCCCGTCACGCGTTCCGTACCCTCACCACCGTGGAAAAAGCCACGGCCGGGCCACTGGGTGTGGAGTTGGCGTTGCGCAACAACGCCACCGGCGAAACCAGCCTGAATCACTACGACGCCGTGGTGCTGGCCACCGGGTATGAGCGCCAGATGCACCGGCAGTTGCTGGCACCGCTGGCGGACTATATGGGCGACTTTGAAGTCAGCCGCGACTACCGCATTGTTACCGACGAGCGCTGCAAGGCCGGCATCTACATGCAGGGCTTCAGCCAGGCCAGCCATGGCTTGAGCGATACCTTGCTGTCGATCCTGCCGATCCGTGCCGACGAGATTGCCGCGTCGCTGTACGAGCACGACCGCAGCCGCGGCAAGAGCCGTTCGGTGCAGGACTTGTTGCTGGCCACCGCCAGCTGACAGGCTGCACTTGAACCGCGGGGGCGGCTGCTGATACTGTACAAAAAACCAGTATCGGTAGAAGCCCCATGCAGTTGATCGAAAAACTCAGCATCCTTGCCGACGCCGCCAAGTACGACGCCTCCTGCGCCAGCAGCGGCGCGCCCAAGCGCAGCTCGGAAGGCAAGGCGGGGCTGGGTTCCACCGATGGCATGGGCATCTGCCACAGCTATACACCCGACGGTCGCTGTGTGTCCTTGCTCAAGGTATTGCTGACCAACTTCTGTCTCTACGACTGCCAATACTGCGTCAACCGCCGCTCCAGCGACGTGCCCCGTGCACGCTTCAGCCCGGAGGAGGTGGTGACCCTGACCCTCGATTTCTATCGGCGCAATTGCGTCAGCGGGCTGTTTCTCAGCTCCGGCATCATCCGCTCGGCCGACTACACCATGGAGCAGTTGGTGCGGGTCGCCAAGCTCCTGCGGGAAGAGCATGACTTCCGTGGCTATATCCACCTCAAGACCATTCCGGAAGCCGACCCGGCGCTGATTGCCGAAGCGGGGCGGTATGCCGATCGCCTCAGCGTGAATATCGAGTTGCCGACGGACAAGAGCCTGCAAACCCTGGCGCCGGAGAAGCAGATCGTCTCGATCAAGCAGGCGATGCAGACCATCTACACCGGTGAACAGACCGTGCTCAACGAACCCCGCGCGCCGCGTTTCGCGCCGGCCGGGCAGAGCACGCAGATGATCGTCGGCGCCGATGACACCGACGACAGCACTATCCTCCACAGCGCCGAGGCGTTGTACGGCAATTTCAAACTGCGCCGTGTGTATTACTCGGCGTTCAGCCCGATCCCCAACAGCCCGAAAAGCGTGCCCCTGGCCGCGCCGCCGCTGATGCGCGAGCACCGCTTGTACCAGGCGGATTTCCTGTTGCGCAGCTATGGGTTCAGCGCCAATGAGCTGTTTGAAGGGCCGGGTGACCTGGCCCTGGATATCGACCCGAAACTGGCCTGGGCCCTGGAGCACCGCGAGGTGTTCCCGCTGGACTTGAACCGCGCCGAGCCGACCTTGATCGCGCGCATTCCCGGAATTGGCCTGCGCACCACCCAACGGCTGGTGGACCTGCGTCGCCAGCGCAAGATCCGCTTCGAGGATTTGGCGCGCATGCGTTGTGTGCTCGCCAAGGCCAAGCCGTTTTTCATCACCAGTGACTACCACCCGCAGCAAGCGGAAAGCACCAGCGTGCTGCTGCGCGAACAACTGCGCGACCGTCCGCAGCCGCAACAAATGGGGCTGTGGGGATGATCAGCCTGGAATGCGACAACCTGTTCAGCACCTGGCGCGAGCAGGCGCGCTGGCTGCTCAGCCATCAGATTGACCCCAGCCATGTGAGTTGGGGCGTGGCCGAGGTGGCGGACCTGTTTGCCACGGACGAGCAGTACCCGGTCGAATGTGGGCCGTTCCAGGCGCGGATTCCCAAGTCGTTGCTGGAGCTGCTGGAGTCTGCCGCGTGTTATCACGGTGAACAGCGCTGGAGCCTGTTGTATGAGGTGTTATGGCGCGTCAGCCATGGGGACCGCACTGCGATGATGTCGGGGGACAAGCTGGGCAGCGAGTTGCAGCGACGGATCAAGCAGGTGCAGCGCGAGGCTCATCACCTGCATGCGTTTGTGCGGTTTATCGCGTTGCCGGCAGAGGCGGGGCCGGAGTTGCCGGAGTACGTGGCGTGGCATGAGCCGGCCCACGACATCTTGAAGGTGGCCAGTCAGCATTTTGTCGGGCGCATGGGGCGTCATCGCTGGATGATCGCGACGCCGCTGGACGGGGTTTATTACGACGGGGAGCAGTTGATTCATCGGCGGCAATGCCCGTTGGAATGGCAGGCGTTGGCGCAGAGTGTCGAGGATCCCCACAGTGCGATGTGGCTGACGTATTACAGCCATATCTTTAACCCGGCGCGGTTGAATCCCAAGGTGATGGAAGGGCATTTGCCGAGCCGGTTCTGGAAGAATCTGCCGGAGGGCAAGTTGATTCCAGGGTTGATCAGCGAGGCGCGTACGGGCAAGCAGCGGGATGGGCAGGCGAAGATGATTGGGGCCAAGCCGGGTAAAAAAATCTCAAGCGGGCATGGTTAATGTGGGAGCTGGCTTGCCTGCGATGCAGACAACTCGGTGTTTCAGTTACACCAAGGTGATGCTATCGCAGGCAAGCCAGCTCCCACATTTGATCTTCAGTGTTTCGGGAAGTGAGGATTAGGCCAGTTCGGTCGCGGTGTTTTTTACGACCGCCAACTCCGGATGCGCCACCAACTTATCAATGTGCAATTCATCGTTGTTGAGCCAGGTTTCCGTCAACACCCGATAGTGCTCCATGTCCCGGCAGCGCATGCGCAGGCTGTAGTCGAACGGCCCGCTGATCAACTGGCACTCGAACACTTGCGGGCAGGCTTTGACGCATGCCTCGAATGCCTTCTGCGCCGAGCGCCCGCTCTGGTTGGAGAGGGCCACCAGTACCAGCAACGACAGCCCCGGCGAAACCATCTGCACGTCGATGATCGCCCCATAACCCCGGATGACCCCGCGTCGCTCCAGCTTGCGCACCCGTTCCAGGCACGGCCTGGGCGTCAGGTGCACCAGCGACGAGAGTTTTTCGTAGGTGATGCGTCCCTGGTGCCGTAATACATCGATGATGGCTTCATCGATGCGGTCCAGCACAGGTGAGGCGTTCGGTCCGGTGGCCTTGGTATCCATGGTGTGTGGTGTTCACTTCAATCGGTTGGAAAGAAATTGCTGCAAGCGTTCGCTGTTCGGCTGGTCGAGGATTTCGGCTCCGCCTTGCTCCTCGACGCGGCCCTGGTGCAGGAACAGCACTTGGCTGGACACCTGACGGGCAAAGCCCATTTCGTGGGTGACCATGAGCATGGTACGACCTTCCTCCGCCAGCGTCTGTATGACTTTAAGGACTTCTCCTACAAGTTCAGGGTCGAGGGCCGAGGTGGGTTCGTCGAACAGAATAATCTCCGGTTCCATCGCCAGGGCCCGGGCGATGGCCACGCGCTGCTGCTGGCCACCGGAGAGGAACGCCGGATATTGATCCGCCACCCGGCCCGGCAGGCCGACCTTGTCGAGGTACAGGCGGGCGCGTTTTTCCGCCTCGGCGGCGCTTACGCCGAGCACCCTGCGCGGGGCCATGGTGATGTTTTCCAGCACGGTCATGTGGCTCCACAGGTTGAAGTGCTGGAACACCATGGCCAGGCGGGTGCGCAGGTTCTGCAATTGCGCCTGGTGCGGCGCCCGCGTGCCGGCGCGGCCTGGTTGCATTTCGATGCTGATGCCGTCGAGGGTGATGACCCCGGCGTCCGGCTGTTCGAGGAAGTTGATGCAGCGCAGCATCGTGCTTTTGCCGGAGCCGCTGGCGCCGATCAGGCTGATCACGTCGCCATTGCGCGCGTTCAGCGAGACGCCCTTGAGCACTTCGTGCTCGCCATAGCGTTTGTGCAGGCCTTCGACCTGGAGTTTGACGTTGGCATTTTCGGCCACGGCGACCGGCTGGGTAGCGGGGCGTACATCGGTGGGATAAGCGGCCAGGGCCTGCGCGGACTGATTCATGGGTTAGCCTCGGGTAGGAACAAGAAAACGCATCCAGCGACGTTCGGCCAGTCGAAACAGGCCCACCAGTGCAAAGGACAGCAGCATGTACAACAGGGCCGCGATGCCGAAGGCCTGGAACGTCAGGAACGTCTCGGCGTTGGCGTCGCGGGCCACCTTGAGGATGTCGGCGATGGTGGCGGTGAACGCCAGGGAGGTCGCGTGCAGCATCAGGATCATTTCGTTGCTGTAGGCCGGCAGTGCACGGCGCAGTGCGGCGGGCACCACCACAAACAGGTTCAGGCGCCAGCCGTGCAGGCCGTAGGCCTTGGCAGCTTCGATTTCGCCGTGGGGGATGTTGCGGATCGCCCCGGCAAAGATTTCCACGGTGTAGGCGCACGTATTCAGTACAAACGCCAGCAGCGTGCAGTTCAGCGCATTGCGGAAAAACTGGTTGAGCAGGGCGTTGTCCTGCACCACCTCCAGGCCGTAGAGGCCGGTGTAGCAAATCAGCAACTGGATATACAGCGGCGTGCCGCGAAACAGGTAGGTGTAGACCTCCACCGGCCAGCGAACCCAGAAGTGTTCCGAGACCCGCGCGATCGCCAGCGGGATCGACAGGAAGAAGCCCAGCACCACCGAGATAATGAACAGCCACAGGGTCATGGCCACGCCGGAAAAGCCGTTGCCATCGGTGAACAGGTAGGCCAGGCCGTATTGCTGGATCAGTTCGATCATCGCGCCATCCCCTTGATGCCCACGTTGTAGCGCCGTTCCAGGCGTTTGAAGATGCGGTTGGAGAGGGTGGTGATCACCAGGTACACCAGGCCCGCGAGGATCAGGAAATACAGCGGGTCATTGGTGGTCTTGCCGGCGTTTTGCGCGGCCTTGACCAGGTCCGACAGGCCGATGATCGACACCAGCGCCGTGGACTTGAGCAGCACCAGCCAGTTATTGCCCAGGCCCGGCAGGGCAAAGCGCATCAGTTGCGGGAACAGCACCAGGCGAAAGCGCTGCCAGCGGCTCAGGCCGTAGGCGGTGGCGGCTTCCAGCTGGCCGGCCGGCACGCTGAGAATCGCCCCGCGAAAGTTCTCGGTGAAATACGCACCGTAGATAAACCCGAGGGTGATGACACCGGCGGTAAACGGGTCGATTTCGAAGTAAGCCCAGCCGAGCATTTCACTCAGGTCGTTGAGCCACAGTTGCAGGCTGTAGAAAATCAGCAGGATCAGCACCAGGTCCGGGACGCTGCGGATCAGCGTGGTGTAGAGCGTGGCCGGGACCCGCAGCAGCTTGACGCTGGAGAGCTTGGCAGCGGCGGCGATCAGTCCCAGGGACAGGCTCAGCAGCAGCGCCAGGAACGCCAGCTTGACCGTCATCCAGGCACCCTGAGCCAGCAACGGGCCGAAGCCTTGCAAGTTGAGGAATTCATTCACGGGGGAGATCTCGATGGGGCGCAGACATTTACTGTGGGAGCTGGCTTGCCTGCGATGGCGGTGGGGCAGCTGGCATATGTGTGCCTGAACCACCGCCATCGCGGGCAAGCCCGCTCCCACAGGGGCCGAGTGGCCGTTACTCGTTGTAGATATCCTGATCGCCGAAGTATTTCTTCTGGATCTGTGCGTAGGTGCCATCGGCCTGGACGGCGGCGATGCCTTTGTTGATCAGCTCCACCAACTCCTTGTCGTTCTTGCGCAGGCCCATGGCGATGTCGAGCGGCAGGGTCGGGTCCTTGAAGGCCGGGCCGGTCTTGAAGTCGGCGCCTTCAGGCTTGGACAGGAAGTTGAGCTGGGCTTCGAGCTTGTCGGTCAGGGTGGCGTCCAGGCGACCGTTTTGCAGGTCGGCGTAGTTCTGCTCCTGGGACTGGTAAGCCTTGATCTGCGCGCCGAGCTTGGCCAGGTGTGCACGGGCGTAGGCTTCCTGCAGCGAGCCTTGCAGCACGCCGACCTGTTTGCCTTTCAGGGATTCCGGGGTGTCGCCGAAGTCGGCGCTTTTGCGGGTGATCACCGAGGTGGGGCTGAGGAACAGGCGGTCGCTGAAGTCGATGACTTTCTGGCGGGCCGGGGTCACGGCCATGGAGGACATGATGGCGTCGAATTTGCGTGCGCGCAGGGCCGGGATCATGCCGTCGAATTCGTTGTGGACCCACACGCATTTGACTTCAAGCTTGGCGCAGATGGCGTTGCCCAGGTCGATGTCGAAACCTTGCAGGCTGCCATCGGCGGCAACGGATTCAAACGGTGGGTATTCGGGGAAGACCCCAAAGCGGATTTCTTTCCATTCCTGAGCCTGGGCAGCGGTGGCGGCCAATGGCAGGAGCAGCGCAGCGAAAAGTGATCGGAGCGGAGTCATGTGTATTCCCTATATTTTGTAATTGATGTCAGGGCAGTAGAAAACGGGACGCTAAGGTGTAGAGGCTTTTGTGGCGAGGGAGCTTGCTCCCGCTGGGCTGCGCAGCGGTCCCAAAATCCTGGGAGCGCTACGCACTCCAGCGGGAGCAAGCTCCCTAACCACATTGGGCTGTTTGTTGTCAGAGAGAATGCTTCAAGATGGTGCGTTTTTTGTGTCGTTTACCCCCGCCGAGGCGCGCGGAATGTGCTGTTAAAACGCGAGCTACAGCGGAAACGGCTGTCGCACCCGCTAAATCGGCTTGTCGGTGAGGTTTTTCCGGCCTGCTGCTCACGCAAAGCAGCAGGCCAGAGCGATCTCAGGCGCGCTTTTTCTGCTGTGCGGCCGGTGCTTGTGCCAGGCGGGCAAACAGGTCCTTGGGGTCGGCCAGGTCCGGTACCAGTTCCAGTTCGCTGCCCACGTCCAGCGCCTTGGCCACGTCCAGCACGTAACGCAGGGCGGAGTAGTCTTCGATGGCAAAACCCACCGAGTCGAACAGGGTGACCTGGCGCGCATTTTCACGGCCCGGGGCCTGGCCGTTGATCACTTGCCACAGCTCGGTGACCGGCGAATCTTCCGGCATGTGCTGGATTTCGCCTTCGATGCGGCTTTGGGGTTCGTACTCGACGATCACACGGGCACGTTCGACGATTCGTCGGTCCAGCTCGGTCTTGCCCGGGCAGTCGCCGCCAACGGCATTAAGGTGCATGCCCGGCTCGATCATCTCGTCCGTGAGGATGGTGGCGTAGGCTTTGTCGGCGGTGACGGTGGTGACGATGTCGGCACCTTTTACGGCTTCGGCGACGCTGCCCGCCAGGACCACCTTGATCGCCGGGAAGGCTTTGAGGTTGGCGGCCAGCTTGGCGGTGGCCTTGGCGTCGATGTCGAACAAGCGGATTTCAGTGATGCCCAACATCGCGTGGAAGGCCAGGGCCTGGAACTCGCTCTGGGAGCCGTTGCCGATCAACGCCATGCTGCGGCTGTTGTCCCGGGCCAGGTAGCGCGCTACCAGGGCCGAGGTGGCGGCGGTGCGGATCGCGGTGGTCAGGGTCATTTCCGCCAGCAGGACCGGTTTGCCGGTGTCCACATCGCCGAGGGCGCCGAAGGCCATGACGGTGAGCATGCCGCTCTGGGTGTTTTTCGGGTGGCCGTTCACGTATTTGAAGGCGTACAGCGAGGCGTCGGACACCGGCATCAACTCGATCACGCCCTCGGGCGAGTGGTTGGCCAGGCGTGCGCATTTTTCAAAGTCCTGCCAGCGCAGGTAGTCGGCGCGGATGTACTCGGCCATCTCGGTGATGCAGGTTTGCAGGCCTTTTTGCGAAACCAGGTAGCTCAAGTCGTTGACGTCGATATAGCGGGTCATGGGAAGACTCCTTATTGAAATGAGGGACGGGCGGGCAGATGCACTTCCGCCAACATGCAGCGGGCACTGCCGCCGCCGATGCGTTCGATGTTGTCGATGTTCACCACCACCGGCCGGGTGTGGCGCTCCACATGCTGGCGCTGGGCGGGCTTGAGCGAGCCCCAGGCGCTGGCCGACATCACCAGCAGCGGCTGGCCGTCGCGGTCGTGGACTTCCAGCATGTTGCCGGCGAAGGCTTCCAACTGATCGAAGTCCAGGGCGACGATGTCTTTGCCGGTGTCCCGCAGGGAGCGTTCCAGGGCCTGGCGCTCGTGGTCATCGGGCAGGGCTTGCAGGCACACCACGGAGAGGTCCCGGCCGACGCTCATCATCACGTTGCTGTGGTAGATCGGCGCGTGGTGGCGGTCGACGGCGTGGAATACGCAGAGCTGGTAGTCCAGGCGTTCGGCGAACTGGCGCAGGGCGTCCTGATGAGTACGCCCGGAATGGCAGGCGTAGCTGATGCGGTGCTGGCGGTCGAGGACCATGCTGCCGGTGCCTTCGAGGAACATGTTCTGTTGTTCGAGGTGGCTGAAGTCGATGGTGTTTTTGATTGCGAAGCGCTGCTCCAGTACTTGCAGCACGCCCTTGTCGCGCTCCAGTCGTCGGTTCTGGCCTTCCATCGGGTACAGCACCAGGCTGCCGTCGGCGTGGCTGCTCCACCAGTTGTTGGGGAAGATCGAATCCGGGGTGTGGGGAGCGGGGGTGTCTTGTACCACCAGCACCTCCACGCCGTGGTGGCGCAGGGTGTCGACGTAGCCGTCGAACTCTTCCAGCGCTTTCTGCTGTGCCGCCAATGGGTCGAGGGGCGCGCGCTGGAAGCGGTTGTTGATCGCGGTGTCCGGGTTGAAGGCGAAGTGCGCCGGGCGGATCATCAGGACGGTATTGGTGGTTTGCATGGGTGCACGGGTCCATGGGGTTGGGCAGTGAAGCTATTTTGTGCGGTGTGAAGGAAGAATCCCGGCTGAAGTGAGGGGGCGGCTCAGCCGGGAAAGCTGAAAAGTGGGGTGGGGCAGCCGAATCGGCTGTGGAGGTGAGTGGAGATCAAAATGTGGGAGCTGGCTTGCCTGCGATAGCGGTGTATCAGCCAATCAAGCGTTGACTGACAGACCGCTATCGCAGGCAAGCCAGCTCCCACATTAGTATGGGGGCGCTGCAGGAATTGAGTCCGTCATTAAGGAGTGCCCATGCCCACTGAAGTTCGTCTCGCCCAACCCTCCGATGCCGAGGGCATCAGCCAGGTCATTCTGGCGGCCCTGCATGACAGCAATGCCCGGGATTATCCGGCTGATGTGATTGCGCGGGTGGCGAGCAACTTTACCCCCGAGGCGGTGCTGGGGTTGCTCGCTCGCCGAACGGTGCTGGTGGCGACGCAAGATAAAGTCATCGTCGCGACAGCGGCCCTCGATGGCAATGTGGTGCGCTCGGTGTTCGTCAATCCGGCGCTGCAAGGGCAGGGCATCGGGCGTTTGCTGATGATTGAACTCGAGTTGCGCGCCCGGGAAGCGGGAGTGACGACGCTGCATGTGCCGTCGTCGCTCACGGCCGAGCCGTTCTACACCAAGCTGGGTTTCCACACGGTGCGCGATGTCTACCATGGCAATGAGCGCACGCTGGTGATGGAGAAGGGGTTGTCATCCCGTCATCCCATCGGCGTCTATCGGGACCGTACGCATCGGGCGCAGGTGGTGGCGTTGTGGCAGGCGGCGTTTGGTTATGACGCGGCGCATAACCTGCCGAGCCTGGCGATCGACAAGAAGCTGGCGGTTAACGATGGGTTGTTCTTTGTGGCTACCGACAAGAAAGCGGTGATTGGCACCATTCTCGCCGGCTACGACGGGCATCGCGGCTGGCTGTATTCGGTGGCGGTGCATAACGATTACCGTCGCCAGGGCCTGGGCGCTTCGCTGGTGCGGCATGCGGAGCAGGCGCTGGCTGCGTTGGGCTGCATGAAGATCAACTTGCAGATCACCAGCGGCAATGATGCGGTGATGGGGTTTTATGAGGCGTTGGGTTATGGAGCTGAGCCGCGTATCAGCATGGGCAAGAAGATCCTGGAAAACATTCCGATGGATAAGGCCTGAAGCCCGATTTTCCAAAAGCCGGAAACCAAATGTGGGAGCTGGCTTGCCTGCGATGGCGGTGGGTCAGTCAATAAACGTGTCGACTGATACTCCGCTATCGCAGGCAAGCCAGCTCCCACATTGGTTTTGTGGTGTTGCTGGCAGCCAGCCGGTTGCTTAGACCTTGACGATCCAACCCTCAGGCGCTTCAACGTCGCCGGACTGCACGCCGGTCAGCTCTTTGTAGAGCTTCTGGGTGACCGGGCCGACTTCTTTTTCGCTGTAGAACACGTGCAGCTTGTCTTTGTACTCGATGCCGCCGATCGGGGTGATCACGGCTGCGGTACCGCAGGCACCGGCTTCCTTGAAGTCCGACAGCTTGTCGATCAACACGTCGCCTTCAACAACTTCCAGGCCCAGGCGGGATTTGGCCAGCTCGATCAGCGACAGGCGGGTGATGCCTGGCAATACCGACGGCGAGTTCGGGGTGACGAACTTGTTGTCGTGGGTGATCCCGAAGAAGTTGGCCGAGCCGACTTCTTCGATTTTCGAGTGGGTGGCCGGGTCGAGGTAGATGCAGTCGGCGAAGTTGGCTTTTTTCGCCAGGGAACCGGGCATCAGGCTGGCGGCGTAGTTGCCACCGACCTTGGCTGCGCCGGTGCCGTTGGGCGCTGCACGGTCGTAACCGGAGATCAGGAAGTTGTGCGGGGTCAGGCCGCCCTTGAAGTAGGCGCCCACCGGGATGCAGAAGATCGAGAAGATGAACTCCGGCGCGGTACGCACGCCGATGTTGTCACCGGTGCCGATCACGAACGGGCGCAGGTACAGCGCGCCGCCGGTGCCGTACGGCGGGATGAACCGCTCGTTGGCACGGACTACTGCTTTACAGGCTTCGATGAAGGCGTCGGTCGGCACTTGTGGCATCAGCAGGCGACCGCAGCTGCGCTGCATGCGCGCGGCGTTCTGGTCGGGGCGGAACAGGTTGATCGAACCGTCCTTGCAGCGGTAGGCCTTGAGGCCTTCAAAACATTGCTGGCCGTAGTGCAGGGCGGTGGAACCCTCGCTGATGTGCAGCACGTTGTCGTCGGTCAGGGTGCCTTCTTGCCAGGCGCCGTCTTTCCAGGTCTGGAGGAAACGCTTGTCGGTCTTGATGTAGTCAAAACCCAGCTTGTCCCAATTGATGCTTTCGTTACCCATGACACCCTCTATCTTTTGTCAACCGCCTGGTCGAAGGCAGGCTTATGGTTTATTTCTGGATGGGCGCAACAATACTTCATTCTTGGCTTGTGTGGGAGCGGGGTAGGTGGACCATTCGACATCCTGGTTGGCCGATCCACCGTCATCGCGGGCAAGCCCGGCTCCCACATTCGACCGTGTTGCCCTGTCGAAAGCCGATCCCTTGTGGGAGCTGGCTTGCCTGCGATGGCGCCACCGCGGTCTCAAAGATGCAATGCATGCCCCAGGGCCCGCAGCGCCGCTTCCTGTACCGCTTCGCCGAGTGTCGGGTGGGCGTGGATGGTGCCCGCCACGTCTTCCAGGCGTGATCCCATTTCCAGGCTCAGGCCGAAGGCCGTGGACAATTCCGAGACACCCACGCCCACCGCCTGCCAGCCGACGATCAGGTGATTGTCGCGGCGCGCCACTACCCGCACGAAGCCGGTTTTCGACTCCAGGGTCATGGCCCGGCCATTGGCGGCGAACGGGAAGCTCGACACGATGCAGTCCAGCCCGGCCGCCTTGGCCTCGTCCGGGGTCTTGCCGACCACCACCAGTTCCGGGTCGGTGAAGCACACCGCCGGGATTGCGGCCGGGTTGAGTTCGCGGGATTTACCGCTGATCAGTTCGGCCACCATTTCGCCCTGGGCCATGGCGCGGTGGGCGAGCATCGGCTCACCGCTGAGGTCGCCGATGGCCCACACGTTGCGCATGCTGGTCTGGCAACGGCTGTCGATCTTGATCGCCGAGCCGTTCATGTCCAGGTTCAAGGCTTCAAGGTTCCAGCCCTGGGTGTTGGGTTTGCGACCAACGGCAACCAGCACCTGGTCGGTTTCCAGCGACAGCGTCTCGCCGCTGGGGTCGCGCACTTGCAGGGTGTTGTTTTCAAAGCCGGTGACGCTGTGTTTCAGGAACACCTTCACCCCCAACTGCTTCAGGGATTCGGCCACCGGTTGGGTCAGTTCGGCGTCGTAGGCCGGCAGGATCCGGTCCTGAGCCTCAACCACGCTGACCTCGGCGCCGAGCTTGCGATAGGCAATCCCCAGCTCCAGGCCGATATAACCACCACCCACCACGATCAAGCGTTTAGGGATGCGTTTTGGCGCCAGGGCTTCGGTGGAGGAGATGATCGGCCCGCCAATCGGCAGCATCGGCAGGTTGACGCTTTTCGAGCCGGTGGCCAGCAGCAGGTGTTCACACTGGATGCGCTGGTCGCCGACGTCGACGGTCTTGCCGTCCACGACTTTGGCCCAGCCATGAATGACCTGGACCTTATGCTTTTTCAGCAGCGCCGCGACGCCGGTGGTCAGGCGGTCAACGATGCCGTCTTTCCATTCCACGCTTTTACCGATGTCCAGGGTCGGCACATCGACTTCGATGCCCAGCGGCGAACCCTGGCTGTGGTGCACGGTTTGCTGGAACTGTTCGGCGACATGAATCAGCGCCTTCGACGGAATGCAGCCGATATTCAGGCAGGTGCCGCCCAACGCTTGGCCTTCCACCAGGATGGTCGGGATGCCCAGTTGGCCGGCGCGAATCGCTGCCACGTAACCGCCAGGCCCGCCGCCGATAATCAGCAGCGTGGTGTGCAATGTTTGAGACATGGGTTACTCCAGGAACAGGCTGGCGGGTTGTTCGAGCAGGCCACGAATGGCCTGGATGAATTGCGCCGCGTCCATGCCATCGACCACCCGGTGATCGAAGGAGCTGGAGAGGTTCATCATCTTGCGGATCACGATCTGGCCCTTGATCACCATCGGCCGCTCGACAATGCGGTTGACGCCGACGATGGCCACTTCCGGCAGGTTCAGCACCGGGGTGCTGACGATCCCGCCCAATGCGCCCAGGCTGGTCAGGGTAATGCTCGAACCCGACAGCTCATCGCGACTGGCCTTGCCATTGCGCGCAGCATTCGCCAACCGATTGATTTCTTCCGCCGTGCCCCACAGGTTGCGGGCTTCGGCGTGACGCACCACCGGGACCATCAGGCCGACATCGCTCTGGGTGGCGACGCCCACATGCACGGCGCCGAGGCGGGTGATGACCTGGGCTTCGTCGTCATAACGCGCGTTGATCTGCGGGTAGTCCCGCAGCGCCACGACCATGGCCCGCACCAGGAACGGCAGCAGGGTCAGCTTGCCGCGGGTGGCACCGTGTTTCTCGTTGAGGTGCACGCGCAACTCGTCGAGGGCGGTGACATCGATTTCCTCGACGTAGCTGAAATGCGCGGCACGCCGGGTGGCGTCCTGCATGCGCTGGGCGATCTTGCGGCGCATGCCGATCACCGGGATTTGTTGCTCGTCGTTGCGTTCGGCGTACGGGTTGGAGGCACCGGAATTTTGCGCCGGACCCTGGAGCAAGTAAGCGTCCAGATCTTCATGCAGAATCCGGCCGGCCGGGCCGGAGCCCTGGACCAGTCGTAGCTGGATGCCAGCATCCAGCGCATGTTTGCGCACGGCCGGGGAGGCCAGCGGGCGGTCATCGGCCTCGCGGGCCACGGGCGCTTGCGCAGCCGCCACCGCAGGTTTGGCGGCCGGTTTGGTTTCAACCACCGGCGCGGCCTTGGCTTCGACTTTCGGTGCAGGAGACGGTGCAGGCGCGACCTCTTCAACCACTGCCGACAACGCCGACTCCCTGGTATTGCCCGCGCCTTCCACTTCGATACTGATCAAAATACTGCCCACCGCCATGACTTCGCCCGGCTCGCCGCCGAGGGAAATCACCTTGCCGTGCACCGGCGAGGGAATGTCCACCATGGCCTTGTCGGTCATCACGTCCGCCAGCACTTGGTCTTCTACCACCAGGTCGCCGACCTTGACGTGCCATACCGACAATTCAACTTCTGCGATGCCTTCGCCAATGTCCGGCATCTTGATAACGTGCGTGCCCATTCAGACCTCCATAACCCGATGCAAAGCCGCGCCCACTCGGGTCGGGCCAGGGAAATACGCCCACTCTTGCGCGTGCGGGTAGGGGGTGTCCCAACCGGTGACGCGCTCGATCGGCGCTTCCAGGTAGTGGAAGCAGTGCTCCTGCACCAGCGCCACCAGCTCGGCACCGAACCCGCAGGTACGGGTGGCTTCGTGAACGATCACGCAGCGACGGGTTTTCTTCACGGAGTTGACGATGGTTTCCAGGTCCAGCGGCCACAGGCTGCGCAGGTCGATGACTTCAGCATCGATGCCGGTTTCTTCAGCGGCGACTTGCGACACATACACGGTGGTGCCGTAGGTAAGGATGGTCACGTCCTTGCCCGGGCGGGCGATGGCGGCCACGTCCAGCGGCACGGTGTAGTAACCGTCCGGCACTTGCGCTTGCGGGTGCTTCGACCACGGGGTTACCGGACGGTCGTGGTGGCCGTCGAACGGGCCGTTATACAGGCGCTTGGGTTCGAGGAAGATCACCGGGTCATCGTTTTCGATGGAAGCGATCAGCAGGCCCTTGGCGTCGTAAGGGTTGGACGGCATCACCGTGCGCAGGCCGCAGACCTGGGTGAACACCGCTTCAATACTCTGGCTGTGGGTCTGGCCGCCGTAGATGCCGCCGCCGCACGGCATGCGCATGGTCAGTGGGGCAGTGAACTGGCCGGCCGAGCGGTAACGCAGGCGGGCCGCTTCGGAAATGATCTGGTCGGTGGCGGGGTACACGTAGTCGGCGAACTGAATCTCGGCCACCGGCCGCAGGCCATAGGCGCCCATGCCGACCGCCACGCCGACGATCCCGCTTTCGGAGATCGGTGCGTCAAACACCCGCGAGGTGCCGTATTTGTTCTGCAAGCCTTCGGTGCAACGGAACACGCCGCCGAAGTAACCGACGTCCTGGCCGAACACCACCACATTGTCGTCGCGCTCAAGCATCACATCCATGGCCGAGCGCAAGGCCTGGATCATGGTCATGGTCGTGGTGGTCATGGCGGTTTCCAGCTCGATATTGTTGTTGTGATCGTTCATGTCAGATCCCCAACTCTTGACGCTGGCGCTTCAAGTGCTCCGGCATCTCTTTATAAACGTCTTCGAACATGGTCGCGGCGCTTGGAATCTGGCCACCGGCCAGAGTGCCGTACTGTTCGGCTTCTTTCTGGGCTTTGATCACTTCCGCTTCAAGCTCGGCACTCACCGTCGCGTGTTCCTCTTCGGACCACTGACCAATCTTGATCAGGTGCTGCTTGAGGCGGGCAATCGGGTCGCCCAGCGGGAAGTGGCTCCAGTCGTCGGCGGGACGGTATTTGGACGGGTCATCGGAAGTGGAGTGTGGGCCGGCACGGTAGGTCACCCACTCGATCAGGGTTGGCCCCAGGTTGCGGCGGGCGCGTTCGGCGGCCCAGGCGGAGGCGGCGTACACCGCGACAAAGTCATTGCCGTCCACCCGCAGGGAGGCGATGCCGCAACCTACGCCGCGTCCGGCAAAGGTCGTGGCTTCACCGCCGGCGATGGCCTGGAAGGTGGAGATCGCCCACTGGTTATTCACTACGTTCAGGATGACCGGCGCCCGGTACACGTGGGCGAAGGTGAGGGCGGTGTGGAAGTCGGATTCAGCGGTGGCGCCGTCGCCGATCCAGGCTGAGGCAATCTTGGTATCGCCCTTGATCGCCGAGGCCATGCCCCAGCCCACGCCCTGTACGAATTGGGTGGCGAGGTTGCCGGAAATCGTGAAGAAGCCGAAGTCTTTTACCGAGTACATGATCGGCAACTGGCGGCCCTTGAGCGGATCGCGCTCGTTGGACAGCAGTTGGCAGATCAGGTCCACCAGCGGCACTTCCCGGGCCATCAGGATGCTTTGCTGGCGATAGGTGGGGAAGCACATGTCGTCGATGTTCAAGGCCAGGGCCTGGGCGCTGCCGATGGCTTCTTCGCCGAGGCTTTGCATGTAGAACGACATTTTTTTCTGACGCTGGGCGACCACCATGCGGTTGTCGAAGATCCGGGTCTTGAGCATGGCACGCATGCCCTTGCGCAGAATTTCGACTGGCACACCTTCAGCCCACGGGCCGAGGGCCTGGCCCTGATCGTCGAGCACGCGAATCAGGCCTTTGGCCAGGTCGGCGGTGTCGGCGGGTTCTACGTCAATTGGGGGTTTGCGCACCGTGCCTGCGTCAGTCAGGCGCAGGTAGGTAAAGTCGGTTTTGCAGCCTGGGCGGCCTGAGGGTTCAGGGACGTGCAGGCGCAGTGGTTCATACTGCTGAGTCATGGCTTTCTACGCTCTATCTTGTGAATTTCTTGTAGTGGGCGCGGTAGCTGACAATCCGTCTCCGGATAGGAGAAATCTTGTCCTACAACAATCATAGGCTCGGCTCAGGAGAATATTTATCTCTGTTTCGTTGCGTTGGAGATCATTTGGGGATAAAAAAACTGCATAAACATAATAAACAGGTGGTTTTGTCTCATGCGCAAACTGGACCGTATCGATATCGGCATTCTGAACGCCCTTCAGGAGAACGCCCGCATCACCAACGCCGACCTGGCCCGCTCGGTCAACCTGTCGCCCACGCCGTGTTTCAACCGGGTCAAGGCGATGGAAGAACTGGGGCTGATTCGCGACCAGGTGACGCTGCTGGACGCCGACCTGCTGGGGCTGCACGTCAATGTGTTCATCCACGTCAGCCTGGAAAAGCAGAACGAATTGGCATTGCAGCAATTCGAAGGGGCGATTTCGGATCGCCCAGAAGTGATGGAGTGCTACCTGATGGCCGGCGACCCCGACTATTTGATTCGGGTGCTGGTGCCGACCATCCAGTCCCTGGAGCGCTTCATGATGGATTTTTTGACCAAGGTCCCGGGTGTCGCCAACATCCGCTCCAGTTTTGCCCTCAAGCAAGTGCGCTACAAGACCGCACTGCCACTACCGGCCAACGGCATCAATCTCGGTTAATACACCCTGTTCATAAACAACACAGCTCAACTGTGGGAGCCGGGCTTGCCCGCGATGGCGGAGTATCAGTCACCAGATGCGCTGTCTGACACACCGCTATCGCAGGCAAGCCAGCTCCCCCAATTGGCAGTGCATTTCAAAGCTGGTTGAGCGGAATCTTCAGATACACCACACCGTTGGCTTCGGCCGGCGGCATCACCCCGGCCCGCACATTCACCTGGATCGCCGGCAACAACAGCGTCGGCATGCCCAACCCGGCATCCCGAGTGGTGCGCATCTCGACAAACGCCGCCTCATCCACCCCGTCATGCACATGAATATTGCCTGCCCGCTGTTCAGCCACTGTGGTCAGGCACTTGGCGGCGCGTCCTTCAGGCGGATAGTCATGGCACACGTACAACCGGGTCTGCGGCGGGAACGCCAACAACTTGCGCATCGACGCGTATAACTGGCGCGCATCACCACCGGGGAAATCGCAGCGCGCCGTGCCCACATCCGGCATGAACAGCGTGTCGCCCACCAGAATCAACTGGTCATCAATCAGGTAAGCCATGTCCGCCGGTGTATGCCCCGGCACATGCAGCGCCTGGGCCTTCAGGTTGCCGATGTGAAACACCTCATCCGGCGCAAACAGATGGTCGAACTGCGACCCGTCCACCCGAAACTCCGGTTCCAGGTTGAACAGGTTCTTGAACACCCCCTGTACCTTGCTGATGGACTCGCCAATCGCGATCTTGCCCCCCAGCTGCCGACGCAAATACGGCGCCGCCGACAAGTGATCCGCATGGGCATGGGTTTCGAGCAACCACTGCACCTGTAAGCCATGCTCGCGCACAAACGCGACCACCTTGTCCGCCTGGCCGGTGCCGGTGCGTCCGGAGGCCGGGTCGTAATTGAGCACCGAATCAACGATGGCACACGGGCCACCGTCCGTTTCATAGACGACGTAGGTGTAGGTCGACGACGCCTCGTCCAGAAAGGATTGAATCAACGCTGGCATGACGGTTGTCCCAAATAAGTAGTTACAATCACTTTACGTTTACACATAATGTTTTGAGCTTAAGTGACAGAGAGAGCCCCACGCAAATGGAATCGAACCTGAGTGAAGGCGAAGTCGCGCAATTGCGTGCCTCCGCGTCCAAGGCCTGCGCCTTGCTCAAGGCCCTGGCCAATGAAGACCGGCTGTTGATTCTCTGCCAGTTGACCCAGGGCGAGCGCAACGTTGGCGAGCTGGAAACCATGACCGGTGTGCGTCAACCAACGCTGTCTCAACAGTTGGGCATCCTGCGGGACGAAGGGTTGGTGGCCACCCGTCGGGAAGGCAAATACATTTTCTACGGGCTGGCCAGCCACGAAGTGATTCAAGTGATGAAGACGCTGTCCGGGCTGTATTGCGGCGCAGTGATAAAAAGCTGGGCGTGACGCCGTACGGCAACGACCCTTGTGTGCACTTTTAAAAGAAAGGCCATAGATCATGAACGACCAACACTGGGGACCTACCATCAGTGGCGATATCGTTGTCATCGGTGGCGGCTCGGCAGGCATCGGCCTGCTGGCCAGCCTGCTCAAGCGCGACCCGCACCTGAATATCATCCTGATCGAGCCCAGCGACCACCACTACTACCAGCCGGCCTGGACCCTGGTGGGCGGCGGCGCCTATGACGTCAAAAAGACCGTGCGCCCCATGGCCGACGTGCTGCCCAACGGCGTCACCTGGATCCAGGCGGCCGTCAGCGAATTACTGCCCGACGAGCACACCCTGGTGCTCGACAGCGCCCAGCGAGTGACCTGGAAAAACCTGATTGTGTGCCCGGGCCTGCGCCTGGCCTGGGAAAAGATCGAAGGCCTGCAAGAGACCCTCGGCCAGCATGGCGTAACGTCCAACTACAGCTACGAGCACGCCGCCTACACCTGGCAGCTGGTGCAGCAACTCAAAAATGGCAAGGCGCTGTTCACCCAGCCGGCCATGCCGATCAAATGTGCCGGCGCCCCGCAAAAAGCCATGTACCTGTCATGCGATCACTGGCTCCGGCAGGGTGACCTGAAAAACATCAAGGTCGAATTCAACCTGGCCGGTGCCGCCTTGTTTGGCGTGGCGACCTTCGTCCCGCCGCTGATGAAGTACGTTGAAAAGTACGCCGCACAACTGGCGTTCAACTCCAACCTGATCAAGGTCGACGGCCCCGCGCGCAAGGCCTGGTTCGAGATCAAGGACGCCGAAGGCAATGTGCGCGTCGAAGAGAAAACCTTCGACCTGCTGCACGTCGTCCCGCCACAGGTCTCGCCGGACTTTATCCGCCACAGCCCCCTGGCCGATGCCGCCGGCTGGTGCGAAGTGAATCCCCATAGCCTGCAACACCTGCGCTACCCGCACATCTTCGGCCTCGGCGATGTGTGCTCCACCACCAACGCCAAGACCGCAGCGGCCGTGCGCAAGCAAATCGTGGTGGTCGCGGAAAACCTGCTAGCCCTGCGCAAACAGGCGCCGCTGCCCCTCAAGTACGACGGCTATGGCTCCTGCCCGCTGACGGTGGAGAAGGGCAAGGTGGTACTGGCCGAGTTCGGCTATGGAGGCAAGCTGCTGCCGACTTTCCCCCTCGACCCGACTGTGGCGCGGCGTTCGGCGTGGTTCCTCAAGGCGAGTTTCCTGCCGTGGTTCTACTGGAACGGCATGCTCAAGGGCCGCGAGTGGCTGACCCGTCTGGCCAAGGTGGATTGAGGCGATCCTATGCTGCTGGCAAGTTTTCTGGGCGTGTTGATGGGGTTGGTCATGGGCCTGACCGGCGCCGGGGGCGGCATCCTTGGCGTCCCGGCGCTGGTGTTGGGGCTGGGTTTGACCATGACCCAGGCCGCACCCGTGTCGTTGTTCGCGGTGGGCGCCGCCGCCGCCGTGGGGGCTATCGATGGCTTGCGCCATGGCCTGGTGCGTTACCGCGCGGCGCTGCTGATTGCGCTGCTCGGCGCACTGTTTTCGCCGCTGGGGGTGTTCTTCGCCCATCAGATGTCTGAGAAAGTGCTGATGGGCCTGTTCAGTGCGCTGATGGTGCTGGTGGCCTGGCGCATGCTGCAACGGGAGAAGCTTGAGGCCGGGCCGAGCGACCATGGCACCGCGTCGTGGGGCCAGAAGAACTGCATGCTTGATCAACAGACCGGGCGTTTTTCCTGGACCGCCAAGTGCACTGCCACCCTGGCGGCCCTGGGGGCAGTGACCGGTGCGGTCTCGGGCTTGCTCGGCGTGGGCGGCGGCTTCCTGATCGTACCGGCGTTCAAGCAACTGACCGATGTGCAGATGCGCGGCATCGTCGCTACCTCGCTGATGGTGATCAGCCTGATCTCGTTGATCGGTGTGATCGGCGCGTTTCATGCCGGGGTCAGTATCGAGCCGATGGGCTGGGTGTTTATCGGTTCGAGCATTGTCGGCATGTTGGCGGGGCGGCGTCTGTGCTCGGTGATCAAGGCGCGCACCTTGCAGGTGGGTTTTGCCACCCTGTGTGTACTGGTGGCGGCGGGCATGCTGTTTCGGGCCCTCATGCAGGTGCCTTGAAATGCACGGGTATCAGCGCCGCAGGTAGGCACCGAAGTCGATGTCCCCGGCGCTGAGAATCGCCTGCACCCGATTGTGCACGTTCAACTTGCGCAGGATCGCCGAGACATGGGCCTTCACGGTGGTCTCGGCAATCTCCAGGCTATAGGCAATTTGCTTGTTCGAGTCGCCCTTGGTCATCCGTTCCAGCACCAGCAATTGCTTGCGGGTCAGGGCTTGCAGCAGCTCCGGCGCAAGCCCCAGGCAATCATTCATGCGCCGTTGCCCGCCGATTTTCTGGCTGCGAATAATCTCTGGCGGCAAATACACATTGCCGTTGAGAATCTGTTGGATCGCTTCGGTCATCTGCAGCCTGGGCGAGGACTTGGTGATAAACCCCACCGCGCCATAGGTGATGGCTTGCAGCACGACCTGCTTGTCCTGCTCGGCAGACACGATCACCACCGGAATCGTCGGCGACTCGTTGCGCAGGTTGATCAGGCCATTGAGGCCGTGCATGCCCGGCATGTTCAGGTCCAGCAGGATCAGATCCAGGTCGTCGTGCTCCTGGCTCAGGGCCAGGGCGCTGTCCAGGTCGCCGGTTTCCATCACTTCGCTGCCCGGGAACCCGTCGCTGATGACGTTGTGGATCGCCTCGCGAAACAATGGGTGATCGTCGGCTATCAGAATTTTGTACATGGACGTTCGCCTTATTATTTTTGCTTATTCAAGCAGGTCCGATCCATAGGGTCATGCGCCCATTACATGTCAGTCTCGATGCCTTGGGAATGCGACGATAGAGAGGGGAATCAGTACCAAAGTAGTAGATCGTGCCCTACGTCGCGGTTTCAGCGCTACCCATTGGTCTGATTGCATTCAGTGCCGGATGGGTTAGTGTGGAGCGCATCTTCCAGAATAATAAAAACAGGCTTACCAATGAGCCCGAACCTGAGTCTCCTGCGTAAATTCGTTTCCCCTGAAATCATCTTTGGCGCCGGCTGCCGGCACAACGTAGGCAACTACGCCAAGACCTTTGGCGCGCGCAAGGTGCTGGTGGTGAGTGATCCCGGCGTGGTTGCTGTCGGCTGGGTGGCCGATGTCGAGGCCAGCCTGCAAGCCATCGGCATCGACTACTGCCTGTACACCGCCGTTTCGCCCAACCCCCGGGTTGAAGAGGTGATGCTCGGCGCCGAGGTCTACCGTGAAAACCATTGCGACGTGATCGTCGCCGTCGGCGGCGGCAGCCCGATGGACTGCGGCAAGGCCATCGGCATCGTGGTCGCCCATGGCTGCAGCATCCTCGACTTCGAAGGCGTCGACACCATCCGCGTGCCGAGCCCGCCGCTGATCCTGATCCCGACCACCGCGGGCTCCTCGGCGGATGTCTCGCAGTTCGTGATCATTTCCAACCAGCAGGAGCGCATGAAGTTCTCCATCGTCAGCAAGGCGGTGGTGCCCGATGTCTCACTGATCGACCCGGAAACCACGGCGAGCATGGACCCGTTTCTCTCGGCCTGTACCGGCATCGATGCGCTGGTGCATGCCATCGAGGCCTTCGTGTCCACCGGCCACGGCCCGCTGACCGATCCCCACGCGCTGGAAGCCATGCGTCTGATCAATGGCAACCTGGTGCAGATGATCGCCAACCCCGGCGACATCGCCCTGCGGGAGAAAATCATGCTGGGCAGCATGCAGGCCGGGCTGGCGTTTTCCAACGCGATCCTCGGCGCCGTGCATGCCATGTCCCACAGCCTTGGCGGCTTTCTCGACCTGCCCCATGGCCTGTGCAACGCGGTGCTGGTGGAACATGTGGTGGCGTTCAACTACAGCGCGGCACCGGAGCGTTTCAAGGTGATAGCCGAGACCTTCGGTATTGATTGCCGGGGCCTCAACCACCGGCAAATCTGCGGCCGGCTGGTGGACCATTTGATCGCCTTGAAGAATGCGATCGGCTTCCATGAAACCCTCGGCCTGCATGGGATTCGAGTGGCGGACATTCCCTTTCTGTCGCAGCACGCCATGCACGACCCGTGCATCCTCACCAACCCGCGTGAATCCAGCCAGCGTGACGTCGAGGTCGTCTATGGCGAAGCTCTCTGACGATCAGCAACGGGCACTCGCGGGGCTGCTGGGGCTGGGCAACCACTCGGCGCGCAAGAGTCATTACCCCGAACTGACCGCGCGCCTCGACGAGCTGGAAGCCGAGCGCAATCGCTACATCCGCCTCAACGACGAATTGGAGCAGCGGGTCGCGGCGCGTACCGACGAGTTGCTGGAAGCCAACCGCAACCTGCAACAGCAAATCGCCCAGCGCGAGAAGATCGAACAGGACCTGCGCGATGCCCGGGATGCCGCCCAGGCCGCCAACCGCAGCAAGGACAAATACCTTGCCGCCGCCAGTCATGACCTGCTGCAACCCCTCAACGCCGCGCGCTTGCTGATCTCCACCCTGCGTGAGCGCAACTTGCCCAGCGTCGAACACGTGTTGGTGGAGCGCACCCACCAGGCCCTTGAAGGCGCCGAGGATTTGCTCACCGACTTGCTGGATATTTCGCGGCTCGATCAAGCGGCGGTCAAGCCGGACGTCGCCCTGTACCGTCTCGACGAACTGTTCGCACCGCTGGTCTCGGAATTCCAGTCGGTGGCCGCGGCGTCCGGGCTGAACCTGAGGGCGCATACAGGTCGTTACGCAATCAACACCGACCTGCGGCTGGTGACGCGGATCCTGCGCAACTTCCTCAGCAACGCCTGCCGCTACACGAGCGCGGGTACCATCCTGCTGGGCGCCCGCCGCCGGGGTGAGCGGTTGCGCCTGGAGGTGTGGGACACCGGGCGCGGAATTGCGGCGGACCGTCTGGACGCCATCTTCCTGGAGTTCAATCAACTGGACGTAGGCCGCGCCGCCGACCGCAAGGGCGTGGGACTGGGGTTGGCGATTGTCGAGCGTATCGCCGAGGTCCTCGGTTATCCGGTGGCGGTGCGTTCGTGGCCGGGGCGCGGTTCGATGTTCAGCATCGAAGTCCCCATCAGCGAGGACATGCCGCTGCCCATCAGCGTGGTGGCCGCGCAACCGAGCACCGGCAACCCGCTGCCGGGGCGCCGCCTGCTGGTGCTGGACAACGAAGTCAGCATCCTCGACAGCATGAGCGCGCTGCTTGGGCAGTGGGGCTGCGAGGTGGTCACTGCGACCGATCAGGCAGGCGCAATGGTTGCGTTGCAGGGCAGGGCACCGGAGCTGATTCTCGCGGACTATCACCTGGACCATGGCGTGGTGGGCAGTGAGGTGGTGCACCAGTTGCGCGAGCATTTTGGCCGCAGGATTCCGGCAGTGATTATTACCGCCGACCGCACCGACCAATGCCGCCGTGCCTTGCAGCGGCTGGATGCGCCATTGCTCAACAAGCCGGTCAAACCCGGCAAGTTGCGGGCGGTGTTGACCCAGCTATTGGCCTAGCCACTTGATACCCGTCAACACCGGGCGTGACGCTTTGCCTCATGCTGTGGGCCTGATTTAAAGGCCGACGGAGAACCCCATGAGTGCCCCTGCAACAACTGCTGCTTCATTCAAGTTGCCCCTGGGCCTGGTGGCCGGCGTGCTGGTGATGGTCGGCGTGTTGCTGTTGCCGTTGCCGGCCGACTTGCCGGTGGCCGGGCACCGGATGCTGGCGATCCTCGCGTTTGCGGTGGTGGTGTGGATCACCGAAGCGGTCTCTTATGAGGCTAGCGCGATCATGATCACCTCATTGATGGCTTTTTTGCTCGGTACTGCGCCGTCGCTGCAAGACCCCACGCACCTGATCGGCTCCAGCCCAGCCATCAGCATGGCGTTGACGGGGTTTTCCAACCCGGCATTGGCACTGGTGGCGGGTGCGTTGTTTATCGCGGCAGCCATGACCCATACCGGCCTGGACCGGCGCATCGCATTGGTCACCCTGACGCGCGTGGGGACCAGCACGCGGGGAATTCTCGTCGGGGCAATTGCCGTGACCATCCTCCTCAGCCTGATGGTGCCCAGCGCGACGGCGCGCAGTGCGTGTGTGGTGCCGATCATGATGGGGGTGGTTGCGGCGTTCGGCGTGGACAAGCGTTCGAATATCGCGGCCGGGATCATGATCGTCGTGGCTCAGGGCACGAGCATCTGGAACGTCGGGATTCAGACGGCGGCGGCGCAGAACCTGCTGACGGTTGGCTTCATGGATAAGATGCTGGGGCAGCGGGTGTCGTGGATCGACTGGCTGATCGCCGGGGCGCCGTGGGCAGTGATCATGTCGGCGGTGTTGTTGTTTTTGGTGTTGAAGCTGCTGCCGCCGGAGAGTGACAGCATTCCCGGGGGCAAGGAGGCGGTGGCGCAATCGCTGGTGGATATCGGGCCGATGACGGGGCCGCAGAAGCGGTTGCTGACGGTGTCGGTATTGCTCTTGCTGGCGTGGGCCACCGAGGGACGACTGCACAGCTTTGATACGACTTCGACGACGTACGCTGGGTTGGTGTTTTTGCTGATGCCGGGGATTGGGGTGATGACCTGGAAGGATGTGCAGTCGCGGATTCCGTGGGGCACGGTGATTGTGTTCGGGGTGGGTATCAGCCTGGGTACGGCGTTGCTGACGACCCAGGCGGGGCAGTGGCTGGGTGCGCAGGTGGTGGCGCATACCGGGTTGGATCAGGTGGGGCCGCTGGGGGTGTTTGCGATTCTGGGGGCGTTTTTGATTGTGATTCATTTGGGGTTTGCCAGTGCCACGGCGTTGACCTCGGCGTTGTTGCCGATTTTGATTGCGGTGTTGCAGACATTGCCCGGGGACTTCAGTCGGCTGGGGATGACGATGCTCCTGGGGTTTGTGATGAGCTACGGGTTTATCCTGCCCATCAATGCGCCGCAGAACATGGTGTGTTTGGGGACCGGCACGTTTACCGCGCGGCAGTTTGCCAAGGTGGGGATTTTGGTGACGCTGGTGGGGTATGGGTTGATGTTGGTGTTTGCGGCTACGTATTGGAGTTGGTTGGGGTGGGTTTGAGGGGGGTAGGTGTACATATCCGTTATTTAGGTAACGGCGTCCTGCCGGTTTACCCGCTCCGCACTGCCTGCGTTCGGCCTCGGGCTTATTGGGGCAGTCAGATCAAGATCAAAAGCAAGAGCACAGCGGCCTCCCGGCCGGCTTGAGTGTTAAAAGCAAAGGCAAGATCCAGAGCGAAAGCCAAATCTGAAGCTGATGCAGCTCTGCTTTTCTGTGGGAGCTGGCTTGCCTGCGATGCAGACAACTCGGTTTTTCAGATACACCGAGGCGATGCCATCGCAGGCAAGCCAGCTCCCACATTTGACCGTGCCCGCTTCGTAATGCCGGAGTGCGGGCACACCGAGCCTAAGCCAGGTGCTGAGTGATGGGGCAAGAGCGTTTTGCTTACTTTTGCGCTCTTCAAAAGTGAGCCGCTGTAAGAGCGTAACCATAAGCCGCCGTTACCGCAGCAATGGATATACACCCCCAACCGCCCAAATCCCTCCCAAGATGGCAAGTTGAACTCCACTCAGGTTTACTACTCCCTGAGTAACCGTTCCACCGGCCCCAAACGCCGGTTCATCAAGGCCACCGAATGGACAAATACACCCCTCACACCTGGCAGCCCCACGAGCGCCCGAGCCTGCCGGGCTCGCCGTCGACGCCGCTGCATTCCACCCGCAAACGCTGGGCCTACGCCCTCGTCGGCGTACTCGTGGCCATCACCGGCGGCCTCGGCAACTCGCTGGTGATCGCCAACCTTGTGTACCTCCAGGGCGCCCTGGGGGCCACGACGGCCGAGATGGCCTGGCTCCCCGCCGCTTACGTCATGACCAACGTCTCCATGAACCTGCTGCTGGTAAAATTCCGCCAGCAATTCGGCCTGCGTGCGTTCACCGAAGTGTTCCTGGTGCTCTACGCCCTGGTCACCTTCGGCCACCTGTTCGTCAACGACCTCAGCTCGGCCATCGCCGTACGCGCGGCCCACGGCATGGTCGGCGCCGCCCTCAGCTCCCTGGGCCTGTACTACATGATCCAGGCCTTCCCTGCGAAATGGCGGATGAAGGCCCTGGTCCTCGGCCTGGGCACCGCGCAACTGGCACTGCCCCTGGCCCGACTGTTCTCCGAAGACCTGCTGCAAATCGCCGAATGGCGCGGCCTCTACCTTTTCGAACTAGGCATGGCCCTGACCTGCCTGGGCTGTGTATTCCTGCTCAAGTTGCCCCCGGGCGACCGCTTCAGGACCTTCGAAAAACTCGACTTCCTGACCTTCGCCATCCTCGCCACCGGCGTCGCCTTGCTCTGCGCGGTGCTGTCCCTGGGCCGTATCGATTGGTGGCTGGAAGCTCCGTGGATCGGTATTGCGTCGGCCTGTTCGCTGGTGCTGATCATGGCCGGCCTGGCCATCGAACATAACCGCTCCAACCCGTTGCTGATGACCCGTTGGCTGGGCAGCGGGGCAATGATTCGCCTGGCGTTGGCGGTGGTGCTGATTCGCATGGTGCTTTCGGAACAGTCCACTGGCGCCGTGGGGTTCATGCAGATGCTGAACATGAGCAACGAGCAAATGCGCACGCTGTACTGGGTGATGCTGGCGGGAGCGATTGCCGGCCTGGCCGTCAGCGCGTTGACCATCAACCCGGCGCACCTGTTGATGCCATTGATCATCTCCCTGGCTTTCATGGCCACAGGGTCGGTGATGGACAGTTTCTCCAGCAACCTCACGCGCCCGCAAAACATGTACATCAGCCAGTTCCTGCTAGGCTTTGGCGGCACGTTCTTCCTCGGGCCGACCATGGTGTTGGGCACGAAAAACGTGCTGACCAACCCCAGGAACCTGGTGAGTTTCTCGGTGTTGTTCGGGATCTGCCAGAACCTCGGCGGCCTGATCGGCGCGGCATTGCTGGGCACGTTCCAGATCGTGCGGGAGAAATTTCATTCCAGCATGATCGTCGAACACCTGACCTTGCTCGATCCGCGTGTGGCGGCGCGGGTGGCCAGTGGCGGTTCGGCCTATGGCGGGGTGATTGCCGACCCCGAGTTGCGTAACCTGATGGGCATTCGCAGCCTGGCCACCGCAGCCACCCGCGAGGCGAATGTGATGGCCTATAACGATGTGTTCATGCTGATTGCGATCATCGCCATACTCACCATGATCTGGATTTTTATCCGCAGCCTCTGGCTGATGAGTACCACTAAAGCTGCCGCCAGTGCAGCGCCTCCCGTTCAACCCAGCGGCGCACTTTCTTCATGACCGAACCGACGACGACCACCACCAACGCCATCGCTTCCACGCCGGAAGGCAGCGCGCCGCCGAGCATGCCGGCCACCGAACCGCGCTCCTTGCGGGTGCGCATCATCTCTTCCATGGGCTTTGCCGCGATTGCGATTATCGGCGTGCTGATCGTGCTCTACGCCTGGCAATTGCCGCCCTTCAGCAGCGCCGTGGAAACCACCGAGAATGCCCTCGTGCGTGGCCAGGTGACGATCATCGGGCCGCAGCTCAGCGGCTACGTGTATGAAGTGCCGGTGACGGACTTCCAGTACGTCAAGGCCGGGGATTTGCTGGTGCGCCTCGATGACCGCATCTACAAGCAGCGGTTGGACCAAGCCCTGGCGCAGTTGGCGGTGCAACAGGCCTCCCTGGCCAATGTGGTGCAGCAACGCAACAGCGCCGAGGCGACCATCAAGCTGCGTCAGGCCGCCTTGGCCGACAGTCAGGCCCAGGCGCGCAAGAGCACCGCTGACCTGCGCCGCAACGAAGAGTTGATCAGCGACGGTTCGGTGTCCAAGCGCGATCTGGACGTGACCCGTGCCGCCAATGCGCAAACCATCGCAGCCGTGGCCCAGGCCCAGGCCAGCCTGGAAATCGCCCGGCAGGATTTGCAGACAGTGATCGTCAATCGCGGTTCGTTGGAGGCGGCGGTGGCCAATGCCGATGCGGCGGTGGAACTGGCGCGTATCGACCTGTCGAACACCCGCATCATCGCCCCGCGTGACGGGCAACTGGGCCAGATTGGCGTGCGCCTCGGGGCCTACGTCAACAGCGGCGCACAGTTGATGGCGCTGGTGCCGAACCAGCTGTGGGTGATTGCCAACATGAAAGAAACCCAGATGGACAACGTGCAGGTCGGCCAGCCGGTGACCTTCACCGTGGATGCCCTGGACCATCGCAAGTTTCACGGCACGGTGCAGCGTATTTCCCCGGCGACCGGGTCGGAGTTCAGCCTGTTGCAGGCGGATAACGCCACTGGCAACTTCGTCAAGATCGCCCAGCGGGTGCCGGTGCGGATTACCGTGGATCCGGGGCAGGAGCAGAGTGAGCGGCTGCGGCCGGGGTTGTCGGTGGTGGTGAGTATCGACACGGCGGGGCGCCTGAAAAACACCCCGCCCTGACACACCGGAAGTCTCCATTGTGGAATGCAATCAATGTGGGAGCTGGCTTGTCGGGTCGCCGCATCGCTGCGATGGCATCACCTCGGTGTACCTGAAAGACCGAGTTGCCTGCATCGCAGGCAAGCCAGCTCCTAGATGGGTTTTGTGTCGCTAGAGGGAACTGTATTGCAGGCTGAAACTCAGTTCTGCCGAGTGGCCTTGTTCCAACAGCTTCAACCCCGGCCTACCCGGCAGGTGATGGGCATTCACTGGATGGCTCACCGGCTCGAAACAGAAAAAATCCAGCCCCGGCGGGCAATACAGCAGGAAGTAGTCGCTGCCGGTGGCCTGGCATTCCAGGGTGTAACCCAGGTCTGGCTGCTGGATGACGCAGCGCCCATCCCACTGGCAAAAACCGTTATCCACCAGCGCCTCAGGCAACGATTTGAGCTGCTGAAAATCCCAATCGACGGGTACGGCAGCCAGCCCTGTCGGTAATTTCGATGCATCACTCATCCACACCTGCCCAGCCTTGGCCTGCAACTGTGTGCCGGGCCTGCGCGGCAGATACGGATGTAATCCCAGCCCATGCCACGCCGCTTTTTCCTCCAGATGCGTGACCCGCAAGGTGATGCTCAACCTGCCGTCCTTCAACTGAACCCTTTGCTCGGCGCGATACGCAAAGGGTGCGCTGCTGTCCAGTTGCAGCACCACTTCGTCTGCCGCCTGGCTGACCACGTGCCACGCCTGCTGCCAGGCACTGCCATGAATCGGCAGCGGGTCCAGCGGGCTGTTGGGTTCGAGTGCCAACCACCCAGACGGGTTATCGAAGCCACCCTCGGCAATCCGATTCGACCAGGGCGCCAGCGGGAAGCACCCCAGCTTGCCCGGCAAACCGGTGGCCAGTGCTGGTTGATCAGTAGGGCGCAGCAAGGGTTCGCCGCTGCTGCGCACGGTCCAGTTGACGAGGCTGCCACCCAACGCTGGCGCCAGCGTCAGGTGGGTGAGGTTGTCTTCGAGTTCAAGCATCAGCGCACCCTTGATCGTTCCCACGCTCTGCGTGGGAATTCATCCTGTGACGCTCTGCGTCACGGTTTTAAGAGCGGACGCAGAGCGTCCATGGCGGCGTTCCCACGCAGAGCGTGGGAACGATCAGTTCATAACACCAGCCCGGGCAACCACAACGACAACGCCGGAATGTAGGTCACGGCCATCAGCACCAAAAACAGTACGCCATAAAACGGCAGCAGTGCCTTCACGGTCTTCTCAATACTGACCTTGCCCACCGCCGCCCCCACAAACAGCACCGCGCCCACTGGCGGGGTGATCAGGCCGATCCCGAGGTTCACCAGCATGATCATGCCGAAGTGCACCGGGTCGACGCCGATGCCCAGCACGACCGGCAACAGGATCGGCGTGAGGATCAAAATCAGCGGCGCCATGTCCATCACCGTGCCCAGCAACAGCAGCATGGCGTTGATGCACATCAGGATCACATAGCGGTTGTCCGACAGGGTCAGGAACATCGTGGTGATTTTCGCCGGGATCTGCATCAGGGTCATGATGTAGCCGAAGCTGGCGGCGAACGCGATCAGGATCATCACGATGGAAATGGTGCGCACCGTACGGTGCATCAGCTTGGGCAACTCGCTCCATTTGTAGTCACGGTAGATGAACATGGTCACGAAGAACGCCCACAACACGGCGATCGCCGCCGACTCTGTGGCGGTGAAGATACCCGACAGAATCCCGCCAAGAATGATCACCATGGCCATCAGGCCCCACAATGCGTCGGCGCAGATTTTCAGCGCCTGTTTCAGGGGGATCACTTCGCCTTTGGGGTAGTTGCGCTTTTTCGCGAAGATCAGGCACAGCACCATCAGGCAGGCGCTCATCAGCAGGCCCGGGACCACGCCGGCCATGAACAGTGAGGCGATGGACACGGTGCCGCCAGCCGCCAGGGAGTAGAGCACCGAGTTGTGGCTGGGAGGTGTCAGCAAGGCTTGCACCGAGCCGCTCACGGTGACGGCGGTGGCGAATTCACGGGGATAGCCCTGGCGTTCCATTTCCGGAATCAGCACCGAACCCACGGAGGCGGTATCGGCCACCGACGAGCCGGAGATCGCGCCAAAAAACGTCGAGGCCATGATGTTCACCAGGGACAAGCCGCCGCGCACAAACCCCACCAGCACCCCGGCAAACGCCACCAGGCGTCGGGACATGCCGCCCTCGGCCATGATCGCCCCGGCCAGCACAAAGAACGGAATCGCCATCAGCGAAAACTTGTTCACCCCGCCGGCCACCTGAATCATCAGGGCCTGGAACGGAATGTCGATCCACCACGCGCCGATCAGCGCAGAAAGCCCCAGGGCGTAGGCCACCGGCATGCCAATCAGGATCAGGGCGATAAAGCTGCCCAACAGAATCAATGCGTCCATTCAGGCAGCCCCTTCACTTTCTTCAACCAGGTCGAAGCGCACCACCCTGCGGTTGCTCTGGTCACCCAGCAGGAGTTTTTCCAGCACAAAAACCAGGGTCAGCAAGCCACCAATCGGGATCGGCATATAGGTGATGCCCACCCGCAAGGTCGGCATGGCGCTCATGAACTGGTTCCAGGTCGACAGGCACAACTTGCTGCCCCAGATCGTCATGAACAGGCAGATGGTCGCCATCAGCAGTTGCGAGAGTATGCCAACGATTCGGCGTTGGCCGGGCGGCAGGCGGTCGGTGACCATGGCCACCGACATATGCGCCCCGGCGCGGTAACTGGCGGCGGCGCCGACAAAGGTGAACACCAGCATCAGCAGGATGGCGGTGGGCTCCGGCCAGCTGGAGCCGGTGCCGAGGACGTAGCGGGCGAAGATGCCCCAGGGGATGATCAGCGCGACGCCGAGAACGGCGAGGCCGGCGACCCAGATGCAGCTCATGTAAATGCGGTCGTTGATGCGCAGCAGTAAATTCTTCATGGCGTTCACCGTGACCGGGCGCGTCGATGCCGACCGCGCCGGGCCTTATCTATGAGAGGCGGTTGGGTTACTCGACGGCTTCGATGCGCTTGATCAGGTCGGCGTAAGGCGCGCCGTACTTGTCGCGGATCGAAGCGGTGGCCTCATAGAACGGTTTTTTGTCGATGTCGATGAACTCAACGCCAGCAGCCTTGAGCTTGGCTTCACTGCTGGCGGACTTGGTGTCCCACAGCTCGCGTTCCTGGATCTGCGCGGCCTTGGCGGTGTTTTTTACCAGCACCTGTTGCTCGGGGGTGAGCTTGTTCCAGGTGATTTTCGACATCACGATGGGCTCGGGCAGGATCAGGTGGCCGGTCAGGCTGTAGAACTTGGCGTTCTGGTAGTGGTTGTGTTCCAGCAGGGTGGGCGGGTTGTTTTCCGCGCCGTCGATCACCCCGGTCTGCAGGGCGCTGAAGATCTCGCCGGTGTCCATGGCAATGCCGTTGCCGCCCATGGCGTTGATGGTTTCGATGAAGATTGGGTTGCCCTGCACGCGAATCTTCATGCCCTTGAGGTCTTCGATCTTGCGCACCGGTTTCTTGGTGTAGATGTTGCGCGTGCCGCCGTCCATCCAGGCCAGCGCCACCAGGTTGAATTCGGAGTCGGTGATTTTGGCGAGGATTTCATCGCCGATCTCGCCGTCGATGACCTTGCGCATATGCACCTGGTCGCGGAACACGAACGGCATGTTGAACACGTTTACGTCCGGCACCACCGGGCCGACGATGCCGAGGCTGACTCGGGCCATCTGGATCGCCCCGACCTGGGCCTGTTCCACCACTTCCTTTTCCGAGCCCAGCACGCCGCCGGGGAACATCTTGAAGGTCAGGCCGCCGTTGCTTTCGGCGACTAGGGTTTTACCCAGTTGTTCTTCGGCGACGACGGTGGGATAGCCGGCGGGGTGGATGTCGGCGAATTTGATTTCCAGTGCGTGGGCGGTGCTGCCGAGGGTAAACACGAACGGGAGTGCAGCGGCGAGCAAGGTGCGTTTGAAGTCCATGGGGTGTCTCTCCAGTCTTGTTATTGTTTTGTTCAAGGCACAGCGATGCAGCTAGAGGATGAACTGCGGTTCGGGCATTCCCTGTACGCCAGGGTTCAGGGCAAAGACGCCGCCGGCGAGGGAGTGCGAGCTGTGGTCGTCGCGGATCGAGGTGACGAACAAGGTGTCCAGGCGGCTGCCGCCGAAGGCGCACATGGTGGGTTTTTTCACCGGTAAAGTCAGTGAACGGTCGAGGCGACCGTCGGGGGTAAAGCGGTGGACCAGCCCGGCATCGTTGGCGCAGATCCAGTAGCAGCCTTCGGCATCCACGGCGGCTCCGTCAGGGCGGCCAAGGAAGTGGTGCATGTCCACAAACAGCCGGCGGTTGGACGGCGTGCCGCTGTCGATGTCGTAGTCGAAGGCCCAGATTTGCTGCACCAGCGGGTGCGAGTCCGAGAGGTACATCGTGCGCCCGTCGGGGCTGAAGGCCAGGCCGTTGGGGGTGATGAAACCGTTGAGTTCCGTGTGAACGGGTTGGCCGGCTTGATAGCGATAAAGCACACCCTCAGCCGCATTCGCGCCCATGTTCAGCACCATGCTGCCGGCCCAGAACCGACCCTGGCGGTCACAGCGGCCATCGTTCAGGCGCATGTCCGGGCGGGCGTGCTCGACGCTGGCCAACGGCGCGGTGTCGAGCGTGCCGTCGTTGCAGGGCGTCAGCTGGAAAAACCCGGTTTCCATGCCCGCGACCCAGTTGCCCGTCGTGGTGCGGGCGATGCAGGCGAGCATCTGCGGGGTTTTCCAGGCTTGCACCTGGCCGCTGCTGGCACTCCAGCGCTGTAGCTCGGCGTTGGGAATATCCACCCAGTACAGGGCGTTTTCCTCGGGCACCCACACCGGACATTCACCTACGGCGTTGCGGGCGTCGACAATCAGTTCTGCTTGCATGGCCACTCATTCCCTTGGGTTGGTCTGTGGTCAGTCACCGAACGGGCCGGCGGCACAAAACGCACCACCCTGGTACACCCGCGCCGGGTCGTCGATGGCGGGCAGCGGCTGGGCTTCCACCTGTTTGCGGAACACTTCAGAGGTGTCTCGCGGGGTGAAACCCAGGTGGGCGGCGAAGCGGTTGTCCCACCAGACGTCGAGGTTATCCGACATGCCGTAGACCACGGTGTGGCCGACGTTGGGTGTGTACAGCGCGCGTTCGAGCAGTTGGGTGAGGTCGTCGAAGCTCAGCCAGGTGTGCATCATCCGGCGGTTCTGTGGTTCCGGGAACGACGAGCCGATGCGGATGCTGACGGTTTCGATGCCATAGCGATCGAAGTAGAAACTGGCCATGTCCTCGCCGTAGGATTTGGACAGGCCGTAATAACTGTCCGGACGGCGCGGGGAGTGGGCGTCGAGGGCCTCGTCCTGCTTATAGAAGCCGATGACGTGGTTGGAGCTGGCGAAGATGACGCGCTTGACCCCATGGCGGCGGGCGGCTTCGTAGATGTGGAAGATCCCGCAGATGTTCGCGCCCAGCACTTCCTCGAAGGAGCGCTCCACTGACACGCCGCCGAAATGCAGGATCGCATCGACGCCTTCCACCAAGTGGTGCACGGCCTGTTTGTCGGAAAGATCGCAAGGCAGCACTTCTTCGCCGTCGTCGGCGGCCGGGGCCATGTCGGCGATGTCCGACAGGCGCAGTACCTTGGCGTAAGGGCGCAGGCGTTCGCGCAAGACTTTACCCAAGCCACCGGCGGCGCCGGTGAGCAGCAAGCGGTTGAACGGGGTAGGGGAGGTTGTGGTGGTCATGGTGGTCCCGTTATTGTTGTAGGTTGTCGTATGACTATTCCGAAGTATCGTTAGGGTTTCCTACACTTGTCAACGCGCTATTGGTCGAAGTTGATAGAGGGTCATCGCTGTCCTGTGGCGAGGGAGCTCTCTCACTCCAGCAAGCTCCCTCGCCACAAAAGCCTTTCCTGGTGTTTGTAAACCGCTATAACAACGACAGCGGGTAACTGATGAATATCCGGTTTTCATCAAACTCGTTGGTACTGAAATCCCGGCGCATTGTTGCGTTGCGCCAGCGCACATTCAGGTCCCGCAGTGGACCGCTTTGTACCGTGTAGGCCAGTTCCGACTCACGACCCCATTCCTTGCCGTTGGTGATCGCCCCGGTGTGCACGTTATCGCCGCTGATATAGCGGTTCATCATTGTCAGGCCGGGAATGCCCAGCACCACGAAGTTGAAGTCGTGCCGCACCTGCCAGGACTTTTCCTTGGCGTTGTCGTAGCTGGCGTTGTAGCTATCGTTGGCCAGGGTGCCGCCGCTGGTGCCGTTGACCCGCATCCAGGCGCTGTCGCCGGTGAGTTTCTGCAGGCCGATATAGAAGCTGTTGCCTTTGTATTTAGCCGAGAGCAGAGCGAATGCGGTTTTGTTGTCGAGGTCGCCGGCCAGGGCCTTGCCGTCCTCCTTGCCGGTGAAGTACCCGAGGTTGGCGCCCAGGGTCCAGTCGCCCACGGGTTGGCTGTGGGTGAGGTTGAAATACTGTTGCTGATAGATGTCGCTCAGCTCGGCGTACCACACGCCCACTTGGGTGCGCTTGTCGTTGAAGGTGTATTCGCCGCCGCCGAAGTTGAAGCGGTCCGAAGTGAATGCGGCTTTGCCGTTGAGGAACATGTCCTCCATGCTCGCGTCGTTACGCGGGCTGTTGCCGCGGAACTGGCCGCCGTACAGGGTCAGGCCAGTGATTTCGCTGGAGGTGACCTGGCCGCCTCGGAAGGTTTGCGGCAGTGAGCGACCGTCATCCGAACGCAGGATCGGCAGCACCGGCATCCATTCGCCGACTTTCAATTCAGTCTTCGACAACCGGGTTTTCAGCGCCACGCCCAGGCGGCCGAAATTGTCCGCAGGGCGGCCATCGCTGCCGATCGGAAGCAACTGGGTGCCGGCGGTGCCTTTGCCGCCGTCGAGTTTCTGCGAGTACAGGCCCAGCACGTCCAGGCCGAAACCGACGGTGCCTTGGGTGAAGCCGGACCTGGCGTCGAGGATGAAGTTTTGCGTCCACTCCTCGGCCTTGCCCTGGGGGTAGGCGGGATTGGTGAAGTTGCGGTTGAAATAGGCGTTGCGCAGGTTGAGCGTAGCGGTGGCGTCGTCGATGAAGCCTTCTGCCGAGGCGGTGACGGGGAGGGTAAGGGCCAGGCTGCTCAAACCGATGGCGGCAAAACGGGAGGTGCAGGAGAAATGGCGGACGTGTTGGCTCACAGTGACGCTCCGTTGTCTTTTTGTTGTTTTTATTTTTTGTTATACGTTGTCGTACAACATTGGAGGCGATATTTGCGAGGTTTTAGGGGGTTGTCAATCGAAAGTTATACGATGACTCCCTGTGTGAAGGGCGCCAGTGGAGGAGGAGTTATCCTGCTGTAACCATGGGCGGCAAGGTACCAAGCAGCGAAACGGCGGCTACCGCTGAAACACCTAGTAACCATTCAACCATCACGCTGGCCTTCAACGCAGGCAGTCGCTGCTCACAGTTGTGAATCCGCAGGCGGTTCAACAGCGCCAGTGCGAGCATGCCGAACACCAGCAGCACCTTGATCAGCAGGATCAGGGCGAACCCAGTGAACAAGGGCGTTGGCCAGAACTGCCCGGTGAGCACCCGCACGTTGATCAGGCCGGTCACCAGCAATCCCGTCACCAGCCCATAACCAATGCCGCTGAAACGCTTGAGGATCGGTTCCAGTGGATAGTGGGGCGATTGCCTGAGGATCAGCACCAGCAGGAGCAAGCCACCCAGCCAGGCACCGACACACACCAGGTGCACCACCTGATTGAGGATCAGCAGTTGCCCGGCCAGGCCATTGAGCATGGCGCCATGGCCCACCGGTGCCAGTGTCGCCAGCAGCAATGCACAGAGCGGCAGGCGCAACGCCTTCCACGGCGTCATCAGGCCCAGCACCAGCAGCACGTTCAGCACCAGGTGCCAGGTCCAGACCTGGCCGAAGAAGGTTTTGCCCAGCACCAACTGCACCGTCGACCACTCCAGCGCGCGCAGCCCGACTCCGGCCATGCTCGCGCTGATCAACAGCAACCACGCCACCCCCGACACCAATGCCAGCCACGCCAACCCTTGGGTGATGCGCGCCAGTTGGCGGTCCAGCACCGGTTGCGGTCCCGCGCCCAGCAGCCAGGGCCTGAACACACAGGCCCCGAACATCAACAGCACCACGATGAAATGCAGGAAACGGCACAGCACCAGCAGGGTGGCCATGAATTATTGGCCGACCTTGAAGCTGTATTCACCGTTGCTTTTATGGGTATCCACCGAGACGGCGTTCCACACCACTTTGTAGGTACCAGCGGCCAGTGGTGCGGCCGGTGTCACCACCAATACTTTCTTGTCGGCATCCGGGGTTTCCAGGCCTTTGATCGCGACTTCGGTACCGTCCTTGCTCAGGGACACCTTGGTGAACGTCGCTTCAACGCCTTCGCTGAACGTCAGGCGCAGGTCCTTGGGGGCGGCGACGCTGCTGTCGGCGGCAGGCTCCGAGCTTTTCAGGTGGGCGTGGGCAAACGCGGCCGAGGCGCCCAGCAGGGAAGCGAGCAGGGCGACGGTGGTGAGGGTTTTCTTGATCAACATTGTTCAATACCTTCAGGTGAGAGTCAGTCGTTAGGCAGTGCCATGTGCAACAAGGGAAAGGGCTTGCCTTCGCCATCGACGGGCGAGCGGCCAGTCTGGATAAAACCATAGTGCAGATAGAAACCTACGGCCTGTGGATTCTGCTCGTTCACGTCGACCCGCAGGGTGTCGTGGCGGGCGCGCACGAAGTCCAGCAACTGTCGGCCGATGCCCTGGCCACGCCGGCTCGGGTCGATAAACAGCATCTCGACATTGTTGCCGCCGGTGCCGACGAAGCCGGCAATGCCTTGGGCGTCTTCGTACACCCACACCTCAAGGGCGGGCATGGGCAGGTAGCAGTCGCGCACCAGGGGCAGCAGGCGCTGGATGTCGTCTTCGCTGAGAAAGTCATGGGTGGCGCGCACCGAGCGTTCCCACAGTGCGCCAAGCACCGGGTCGTCGCACGCGTCTCGCAGTCGAATAGTCATGGAGATGATCCTTCGAGGGGATGGCGATGCTAACCAATCCGCTTTCCACGGGGAAGGTGCTTGTACGAAGTTTCACAGTGGCGTGTCGCCGCGACCTAGAGCGGATGGTAGTCTTGAAGCCATGTTGTTGTCAGGGAGCCCTTATGGGCAATCACAAGATCGGTATTCGTCGGGTCAACGTCGAAAAGATTCTGCTGGCGGCGGAAAAGGTTTTCGCCGAGAAGGGCTATGGCAGCACCGCCATGGCCGACATCGCCGAAGAAGTGCAGCTGCCGCGCTCCAACCTGCATTACTACTTCAGCACCAAGAGCGAGCTGTACAGCGCGGTGTTGTTCGACCTGCTGGAAGTGTGGAAACAGGACGCCTTGTGCTTCGAGATGTTCGACGACCCGCGGGTGGTGCTCAGCAGCTACATCCGCGCCAAGATGCAACATTCCCGCAGCCGACCCTATGGTTCCAAAGTCTGGGCCAACGAAATCATCCACGGCGCGCCAACCCTGGGGGAGGCGCTGGATGTGAGCCTGTATGACTGGGCCAAGATGAAGGAAGCGAAGATTCGCCAGTGGGTGGAGGACAAGCGCATCCTGCCGGTGGAGCCGTCGAGCCTGCTGTACATGATCTGGGCATCGACCCAGCACTATGCCGACTTTGATCACCAGGTGAAGATCCTGAATGACCATCAGCCGTTGTCGGACATGCAGTTTGAACGGGCAGTGCAGACGGTGACGAGTGTGATCCTGCGGGGGATTGGGTTGGAGCCCTAGATCGTTCCCACGCTCCGCGTGGGAATGCCGCCCTGGACGCTCTGCGTCCGCTCTTGAGGTCGTGACGCGGAGCGTCAACGGATGCATTCCCACGCGGAGCGTGGGAACGATCATTCATAGGGCGTCTGTTTGGAGGGCTACACCGCCTCGCGGTAGGGATTTCTCGGATCCTGCGTCCAGTTCAAAAACGGCTTTCCGGTATCCACCGGCACCATCTCGATACAGTCCGCCACCGGACAAGTGATCTGGCACAGGTTGCACCCCACGCACTCATCATCAATCACCTCGTATTTATGTGTCCCATCCGCCTGCTTCAAGCTGGCAATCGCCTGGTGCGACGTATCTTCGCAAGCAATATGGCAACGCCCACAGCCAATACACGCCTCCTGGTCGATCTTGGCGATCACCTGGTAATTGATATCCAGGTACTTCCAATCCGTCGTATTGCCCACCGCCCGCCCGGAAAATTCCTGCAGGCTGTTGTAACCCTGGCTGTCCATCCATCGCGACAGCCCGTCCTTCATTTCCTCGACGATCCGAAACCCATGCAGCATCGCCGCCGTGCACACCTGCACCGCGCCGCAGCCCATTGCGACGAATTCCGCCGCGTCGCGCCAGTTGCCAATCCCGCCAATGCCGCAGATCGGCAAGCCTTGTGTCTGTGGATCCCGGGCAATCTCCGCCACCATGTTCAACGCAATCGGCTTCACCGCCGAACCGCAGTAGCCACCGTGGGTGCTTTGGGTGCCCACCATCGGCAGGGCGACCATGCGCTCCAGGTCGACACTGGTGATGGAGTTGATGGTGTTGATCAGCGACACCGCATCCGCGCCCCCGCGATACGCTGCCCGCGCCGCCACGCGTATGTCGGTGATGTTCGGTGTGAGCTTGACGATCACCGGCAGCGAGCAATAGGTCTTGCACCAGCGCGTCACCTGTTCCACGTACTCCGGCACCTGGCCCACCGCCGCGCCCATGCCGCGTTCCGGCATGCCGTGGGGGCAGCCGAAGTTCAGCTCGATGCCGTCACAGCCGGTGGCTTCCACCAGTGGCAGGATGTGTTTCCACGACTCCTCAACACACGGCACCATCAATGACACGATCAGCGCGCGGTCCGGCCAGTCTTTTTTCACCTGGGTGATTTCCCGCAGGTTGATCTCCAGGGACCTATCGGTAATCAGCTCGATATTGTTGATGCCGAGCACTTCACGGTTGGCGCCAAAGTGCGCCGAGTAGCGCGATGAGACGTTGACCGCGGCCGGGTCTTCGCCGAGGGTTTTCCAGACCACGCCGCCCCAGCCTGCTTCAAAGGCGCGGACCACGTTGTAGGCCTTGTCGGTAGGCGGCGCGGAGGCCAGCCAGAACGGATTGGGGGCTTTGATGCCGGCGAATACAATCGAGAGATCGGCCATTACGCAGCCTCCACATTCAGCATGAGTTGAGCGTGCATGGCTTGCGCGGCCAGCTTGCCGTGTTGCACGGCCTGGACGGTGAGGTCCTGGCCGAGGCTGACGCAATCACCGCCGGCATACACACCGGGGATGCTGGTGCGCAGCTGTTCGTTGACGAAGATGCGATCACCCTGGCGTTGCAGCAGGTGGGCCAGCGGGTCGTGCAGCGCGGCGTCGTCGAAGCCTTGGCCGATGGCCTTGAAGATCGCGTCGGCGGCCAGTTCGAAGGTTTCACCGGTGGCCTGCAGGCGGCCATCGACCATGCGGGTGCGGGCGAAACGCATGCCGCGCACATGGCCCTGATCATCGAGCAACACTTCCTCCGGTTGGGCCCAGGTCAACAGGCGTACCTGGTTGGCCTTGGCGATATCTTGCTCGTGGCCGGTGGCGCCCATTTCACTCAGGCCACGGCGGTACACCAGGTTGACGTCACGGGCACCGAGGCGGGCCATTTGCACGGCCATGTCGATGGCCGTGTTGCCAGCGCCGAGGACAATGCAGCGGTCGGCCAGGGGCAGTTGGCTGAGGTCGTCGGCCTGGCGCAGTTCACGGATATAGTCGGTGGCGGCGAGGAGGCCGGGGGCGTCCTCGTGAGGCAGGCCGAGCTGTTTGCTGGCGGCCAGGCCGAGGCCGAGAAACACCGCATCGAACTGCTGGTGCAGCTCGCTCAAGGTCAGGTTGTCGCCGAGACGCTGGCCATGACGGATTTCGATGCCGCCGATTTGCAGGAGGAAATCCAGTTCCTTCTGCGCGAAGTCATCCACCAGTTTGTACTTGGCGATCCCGTATTCATTCAGGCCGCCGGCTTTTTCCCGGGCTTCGAAAATTACCACGTCATGGCCGTGCAGGGCGCTGCGATGGGCGCAGGACAAGCCCGCAGGCCCGGCGCCGACCACCGCGATGCGCTTGCCGGTGGGGGCGGCGCGCTGGAACGGGTGTTCGCTGAAGTGCGCGTTGTCCACCGCGTAACGCTGCAACAGGCCAATCAGCACCGGGGCGCATTCTTCGGCGTTGTTGCGCACGCAGGCTTGCTGGCAAAGGATTTCTGTCGGGCAGACCCGGGCGCAACTGCCGCCGAGGATATTCGCCGAGAGAATCTTCTGCGCGGCGCCCTGGACGTTCTCCGTGTGGATATTGCGGATGAACGACGGGATATCGATTTCGCTGGGGCACGCGTTAACGCACGGCGCGTCGTAGCAGTAGAGGCAGCGCGACGCTTCCAGTTGGGCTTGCCGGGCATTGAGCGGCGGCGCCAGGTCGGTGAAATGCGCGGCGAGGGCTGCCGCATCTTCATGGGGGTGGGGAAGATGGTTCAGAGTCTGGATCACGGTATTGGCCTCACGGTTTTTGAGGTGCTGCCTCTGGTGGGCAGTGGTTTTTTTGTTGCCTGTACCGGCCTCATCGCAGGCAAGCCAGCTCCCACAGGGGAATGCATTTCAAATGTGGGAGCCGGGCTTGCCCGCGATAGGCCGAAGGCCGCTTTCAGCGTTTCACAGCAACCGGCCTGGAACGCTCCGCCCGCTTGCTCAACTGCTCAAACACCGGCGGATACGTCGGCCGTTCGATATACCGCCCCGCACCACGCTCGGCGCGCAAATCCCCATCCGCCCAGACCAGCTTGCCCTGGCTGATGGTGTGGCTCGGCACGCCGCGCACGGTCTTGCCTTCGAAGATGTTGAAGTCGACTTTCTGGTGGTGAGTCTTCGCGGAAATGGTCCGTGTGCCTTGCGGGTCCCACAGCACCAGATCAGCATCGGCTCCCACGCGGATCGCCCCTTTGCGCGGGTACAGGTTGAAGATCTTTGCGGTGTTGGTAGACGTCAGTGCAACAAACTCCTGCATCGACAAGCGCCCAGTGTTCACACCTTCATCCCACAACAGCGCCATGCGGTCTTCAATACCGGCGGTGCCATTGGGAATCTTGCTGAAGTCATCCCGCCCGGCGGCTTTTTGCTCGGCGCAGAAGCAGCAATGGTCGGTGGCGGTGGTGTGCAGGTTGCCGGATTGCAGGCCATGCCACAGCGCCTCCTGATGCCCGCGTGGGCGGAAGGGCGGGCTCATCACATAGCCGGCAGCGGTCTGCCAGTCGGGGTGTTGATACACGCTGTCGTCCAGCAGCAGATGCCCGGCCAAGACTTCGCCGTATACCGGCTGGCCCTTGCTGCGGGCATAGGTGATTTCATCCAGCGCTTCCTGGGTAGACACGTGCACCAGGTACAACGGGGTGCCGATGGTTTCGGCAATCCGGATCGCCCGGCTGGCGGCTTCGCCTTCCACCTGCGAAGGCCGCGACAGCGGATGCGCTTCAGGCCCGGTAATGCCCTGGGCCATCAGCTTGCGTTGCAGGTGATACACCAGCTCGCCGTTTTCGGCATGCACCGTCGGCACCGCACCCAGTTCCAGGCAGCGTTCGAAGCTCGCCACCAAGGTGTCGTCGGCGGCCATGATTGCGTTTTTGTACGCCATGAAATGCTTGAAGCTGTTGATGCCGTGCTGGCTTACCAGCTCGGCCATTTCCTCGCGGACCTGCTCGCTCCACCAGGTAATCGCGACGTGAAAGCCATAGTCGGACGCCGACTTCTCGGCCCAGCCGCGCCACTGGTGGAAGGCTTCCAGCAGGGATTGCTGCGGATTGGGAATCACGAAGTCGATGATCGACGTGGTGCCGCCCGCCAACCCGGCGGCCGTGCCACTGAAAAAGTCTTCACTGGCCACGGTGCCCATGAAGGGCAATTGCATATGGGTATGGGGGTCGATGCCGCCGGGCATCAGGTATTGACCGCTGCCATCGAGTATCTCGGTGCCGGCGGGAATATCCAGATCAGTGCCAATGGCGCGAATTAGACCGTCTGCGCATAAAACATCGGCTCGGTAACTTTCATCATGGGTAATAACGGTAGCGCCACGGATCAACAGCGACATGTCGAGTTCCTCACAGGCTTGACCGGCTTGTGCCAGTTCTAAGTGTTGTCATGCATCGCGCCGCTGGAGATTTAATTCCTGTCAGCGGTGACAGGAATAGAAACTAGCCCGAGTTTTTCGAATGAGCAAGAATATTTTTTATAAGCTTATATTGAGATTAAGTAATTGAATTTTAAAGATAAAAAAACAAAATCACCAAAATGTAGCGGCCTCTCACCATTTTGACGCACTTGACAGGTTCCCAATATGAGCAACATTTCCTATTGCAAATCAGACGCTTGAGACATGCCTCTTGACGGGGCCGGTAAATAAAAATAATTGTGTTGCACCAGATTGAGCTCTGAGGGTTCGGACAACTTCTGCGTTATTTGGCCTGAGTAACGCTGAAAGTAACGAGGGGCTCTTCGGTCGAGACAATAAAGCTGATAAACATCAGCGAGTTATATAAGCGGTGCGGGAAGGGCAACGGTTTACGGCACGGTTATTGAGTGCGGTGGCGGTTGGTCGGGTCCCGGATGTCATGTTGTCAACGAGGTACTCCGGCCATCCCGTGCACGTTACGGGGTGAGCAAAAATAATTCGAAAAAACCGTGGAGCGGCCATGCAACAGAACAGATCGCAAGTCATTGAGCGCAACGGCCTGTACGAACTCGACGCCGGCCCCGACGTCCTCGACAGCCCCCGCTACAACCACGACATGGCACCGACCAAGGTGCGCGAACGCACCTGGAACAAGTGGCACATCACCGCGCTGTGGATCGGCATGTCGGTGTGCGTGCCGACCTACACCCTGGGCGGCGTTCTCACTGCGTACTTCGGGTTGTCGGTGGGCGAGGCGCTGATGGCGATCCTGCTGGCCAATATCGTGGTGCTGATCCCGCTGACCCTCAACGCCTTCCCCGGTACCAAGTACGGCATCCCGTTTCCGGTGTTGCTGCGCTCGTCCTTCGGCGTGCTTGGCTCCAACGTGCCGTGCCTGATCCGCGCCCTGGTGGCGTGCGGCTGGTTCGGCATCCAGACGATGTTTGGCGGGTTGGCGATTCACCTGTTCCTGGGGTCGATTTTCGAGGGTTGGAAATCCCTTGGTGGCACCGGTGAAGTGATCGGTTTCATGATCTTCTGGACCCTGAACCTGTGGGTGGTATTACGTGGCGCCGAGTCGATCAAATGGCTGGAAACCCTGTCGGCACCACTGCTGGTGGCCGTGGGGATCGGGCTGCTGGTGTGGGCGCTGCCGAATGTCTCGCTGACCGAGCTGATGGCGATCCCGCCCAAACGTCCCGAAGGCGCCAGCCTCACCGGCTACTTCATGGCGGGCCTGACGGCGATGGTGGGTTTCTGGGCCACCTTGTCATTGAACATCCCCGACTTCAGCCGCTACGCCAAGAGCCAGAAAGACCAGATCCTCGGGCAGATTTTCGGCCTGCCGCTGACCATGTTCCTGTTCGCCGCCCTCGGCGTGATCATGACCGCTGCCTCGGTGAAACTGGTGGGCGTCAGCGTCTCCGATCCGGTAACCCTGATCGGCCATATCCAGAGCCCGGTGTGGGTAGCCGTGGCCATGGCGCTGATCATCATCGCCACCTTGTCCACCAATACCGCGGCGAACATCGTCTCGCCCACCAACGACTTCCAGAACATCGCGCCCAAGCTGATCAACCGCACCACGGCGGTGGTCCTCACCGGCCTGGTGGGCCTGGCATTGATGGCCCACGAACTGCTGAAAAAGCTTGGGCTGATCATCTCCGACGTGAGTCTGGAAACCGTCTACTCCAACTGGCTGCTGGGTTACTCAAGCCTGCTGGGGCCGATTGCCGGGATCATGGTGGTGGACTATTTCATCATCAAGAAACAGCAACTGGACCTCGCCGGCTTGTACCGCGATGACGTGTACCCGGCGTGGAACTGGCATGGCTTCCTGGCCTTTGGCGTGCCGGTGGTGCTGACGCTGTTGTCGCTGGGCAGCGACGCGTTCAGCTGGTTCTACAGCTACGGCTGGTTCACCGGCTCGGCACTCGGCGGGTTGCTGTATTACGCCCTGTGCATGAAGCGCGGCGCCCGCGTAGTCGCCGTAAAAACACCGCTTTAATCGATGTGGAATGCAATCCAATGTGGGAGCGGGCTTGCTCGCGAAGGCGGTGATTCAGCTAACACATCGGGCGACTGGCACACCGTATTCGCGAGCAAGCCCGCTCCCACATTTTTGATCGCAGTCTGCCAGTGAGAGTCTGGTCAAATTCATAAGAACTACTGCCTGAGGAGATCCCCATGAACGCTGCCGTAGACGTTCTGCAATCCACCCATCAGCACATCAACCGCGATCGTCTGTGGCTGTCCCTGATGGAACTCGCCAAGCTCGGCGCCACCCCCAAGGGCGGCGTCTGCCGCCTGGCCCTGACCGACCTCGATCGCCAGGCCCGCGACCTGTTTGTGAAGTGGTGCGAGGAGGCGGGCTGTACCGTGACCGTCGATGGCGTCGGCAATATCTTCGCCCGTCGGCCAGGGCGCAATCCCAAGCTGCCGCCGGTGATGACCGGCAGCCACATCGACACCCAGCCCACCGGCGGCAAGTTTGATGGCTGTTTTGGTGTGCTGGCAGGTGTTGAGGTGTTGCGCACACTCAATGACCTGAAAGTGGAAACCGAAGCACCGCTGGAAGTGGTGGTGTGGACCAACGAAGAAGGCTCGCGCTTTCCGCCATGCATGATGGGGTCCGGGGTGTTTGCCGAGAAATTCACCCTGGCCGATACGCTGGCCAAGACGGATGCCGACGGCGTGACCGTGGGCGATGCGCTGAATGCTATTGGTTATGCCGGATCACGTCCCGTGAGCGGGCACAAGGTAGGTGCATATTTCGAAGCGCATATCGAGCAAGGCCCGATTCTTGAGGATGAAAAGAAAACCATCGGTGTGGTGCTGGGCGCCCTTGGCCAGAAATGGTTCGACCTGAAATTGCGCGGAGTTGAGGCGCACGCAGGCCCAACGCCCATGCACCTGCGCAAAGACGCATTGGTAGGTGCCGCTGCTGTGGTCGCCGCTGTCAATGCGGCTGCGTTGGGTCATCAGCCTCACGCCTGCGGCACCGTCGGTTGCCTGCAAGCGTATCCCGGTTCACGCAACGTCATTCCTGGCGAAGTGCGCATGACCCTGGATTTCCGTCATCTGGAACCGGCACGACTGGATTCAATGATTGCCCAAGTGCGCAAGGTGATCGACGAGACCTGCGCCAAGCACGGCCTGACGTTCGAGATGACACCCACCGCTGACTTCCCGCCGCTGTACTTCGACAAAGGCTGCGTGGATGCCGTGCGTGATGCGGCCAATGGTCTGGGACTGTCGAACATGGACATTGTGAGCGGGGCAGGGCATGACGCGATTTTCGTCGCGGAGCTGGGGCCGGCGGGGATGATCTTTGTGCCGTGTGAAGGCGGCATCAGTCATAACGAAATCGAGAATGCCGCGCCGGATGATCTGGCGGCGGGGTGTGCGGTGTTGCTGAGGGCGATGGTGGCGGCGTCGGTGGCGATTGCCAGCGGCAAACTGGCTGCCTGAGTCGCCAGGCTTCACTCCTCTCAAATGTGGGAGCCGGGCTTGCCCGCGATAGCGGTGTTTCAGACACAGTTGCAGTGCCTGACACTCCGTTATCGCAGGCAAGCCAGCTCCCACAATTATGGGTCAGCTCACGGCTACCGTCGCATCCACCACCCGATCTACAAGCAACTGCACACCCTCCAGCATCCGACACATCCCCAGCACCACACTGCGCTGTGAACCATCAACCTCAAAGGCCAAGTGCGCGGCGATGGCATTGATGGATTCCAGATCCTGAGAGGCATTAAGCAGCAGGGTTTCGGTATCGAGCCCAGGACGGAGGGTGAAGAGCAGGTTTGAATCGGAAGGAGGATTTGGACTGTCTTTGATCATGATGTAGTTCCTGGAGAGTTAGAGACTACCACCAGGTTTTTCTCACGAACGAAGGTGGCAGCTGTACGCGGAGTGAGAAAACCAAGACCCCAGGAGCTTGGCCACGCCGAAGCGTGCCCGCGCACAGCCGCCATAACAGCGAGCACAGAAAAAGCGCCTGCACTGTATACGGCGGGCGCTTTTGCGCCAATGGAGTCGTTCGGATTTCTCACGTCCGGTCGCTGAATTGGCAGCGACTGGCGAAGACTAGTGGTGCCCGTTCCGACCAGCAACCCGAAAGAAGCGTAGGAAATATGTCGTTTCGAGGATGGGTTGTAAGGCATGTCCTGCTCCTTTGTACGAAGTCTCCTTTGTTCATCGGTCTCTCATCATCTCGGCCTTCCAGTTTTAGCTTCCTCCACGCAAGTATCTAATGCGGGGAAATTGCTCGACGAGAGTCGACCAATATTGGATCAAGGAAGGAATCAGGTATGCCAGGTTCAGGAACTACTAGAAAGCCGGTTTACTCAGTTGTCACTACGATCCTATTGGCGTTTTGCCTGGTGTATATCGGCGGTCATTGGCTGCTATCGCCGGGGCATCCGCAATTGACAGAAGTTGTAATGAGAGTGCCACTTGGCACTGACGGGGCCATCTATGGCGTCAAGGATGACCGTGGAGGGGGAACTGTTCCGTTCAGCTATCGATATTACGTTTACCGGGCCTTGGAGGACGACAGTGAAGTATTGGCTGCGTTGAGGGATGCCAGCCCATTTCTAATTTCGCGTGACGCATCGGCAAAAGTTGATGTTCAGGGCCGTACGATCAATGTGTCGGTGGCGGGGGATGTATCCGACTATCACAGCAGTACGCTGTATCGACATGCCAATGGCAGCGATTACACAGCAGTGAGTGTTTTTCTGAATAGTCGGCCGGAAGATTGAAATTGGCGGTGGCTCAGTCTAGAGATGTTTGACTGACCCACGTCGGTGGCGATTGCCAGCGGCAAACTGGCGGCCTGAGTCGCCAGGCTTCACTCCTCTCAAATGTGGGAGCCGGGCTTGCCCGCGATAGCGGTGTTTCAGACACAGTTGCAGTACCTGAGATTCCGCTATCGCAGGCAAGCCAGCTCCCACATTTGATCCAGGGTGGGCTCGAGATTTGTATCAGGCGTCGGGCTTCCAGCCTCCGCCGAGGGCTGTCACCAACCCAACACTCGCCTGCAACTGCCGCGTCTGCACCGCTTGCAATGTGCGCTGTGCCTGCAACGCTGCGGTCTGTGCCGTCACCACATCCAGGTAACTCACAGCCCCCGCCTGATAACTGTTCATCGCCAGCGCCTGGGTGTGCTCCGCAGCATTCGCGGCGGCCTGTTCATCCATTGCTTCCTGCTGCAAATCACGCAGTTGCCCAAGGTTGTCTTCCACCTCACGCACGGCTCTTAACACCTGGCTACGATAGTGCGCCGAAGCCTCTTCAAACTCCGCCTTGGCCTGGCGCTCATTGGCGCTCAGCCGGCCGCCATCAAAGATCGGCAGATTCACCAGCGGCCCCAGCGCCCAATACCGATTGGCGGCGGAGAACAAGTTGCCCACACCTTGGGTCTGCCCGCCAATCAAGCCGGTCAAACTGAAATCCGGGTACCACGCCGCCTTGGCCACGCCGATATTCGCGTTGGCTGCAAACACCCGCCGCTCCGCCGCTGCAATATCCGGCCGACGTTGCAGCAAATGGCTCGGCAGCTGTTGGGGAATTCCCGGCAAGGCGATCAATTGCTGGCTCGGCGGCAGCTGGAATTCACTGGCCGACACACCCACCAATTCCCCAATCGCATGCTCGGTGAGATTGCGCTGACCGCGTACATCGTCAAGCTGCGCTTCGGCTTCAGCCAGCTGATTCTGCGCCCGGGTCAGGTCCAGTTCCGAGGCGATCTGGCCTTCGTACCGGCTGCGGGTCAGTTTCAGTGCCTGGCCAAAATCATCCAGCGAGCTGCTGAGAATCCGGCTCTGGGCATCCAGGCCGTTGAGCTGCACGTACAGCGTCGCCAACTGATGCTGCAGGCTCAGGCGTGCCACCGCCAAATCATCCCCGGAGGCTTGGGCCTGTGCATCGCCAGCCGCCACTTGGTTGCGGATTTTGCCCCACAGGTCCAGATCAAAACTCAGCGCAAACCCCGCCGTGTTGCTGTTGTACACCGAAGGCTGGGTATCGCCCCGCAGCGGCCGAGAATCCGATTGGCGCTGACGCAAAGGCTGTGCGCTGGCGGTGATTTGCGGGAACAAACCGGCATGCAACTGGCTGGCATACGCCTGGGACGCATCGAAATGCGCCAGCGCCGCCGCCAGGTCCGGGTTGGCCTTGAGCAGTTGTTCCTGCAGATCGTTCAAGCGCTGGTCCTGGTAAAGCTGCCACCACTTCGGCGCCAGTTGGTCGGACGGTTGCGCGCTGTGCCACGGGCCATCGCTGGTCTGTTCGCGGTACTTGGCCGGCAGGTCAAGGGTTGGCGCCTTGTAGGTGGGCGCCAGCGAGCAACCGTGCAGCGCCAGCAACACCAAGGCCGCGAGGGGTTTAAGCCTTGGGCGCATGGGCACCTCCGGCGTCGGCCAGCTGCACGGCGTCGCCTTCGCGCAGGGCGTCGGGTGGGTTGTCGACTACGCGGTCGGCGGGTTTCAGGCCCTGGTCAATCACCAAGCGCTCGCCGAGGTCGAGGCCGATGTGGATGTCTTGCAGGTGCACGTGGTTCTTGGCGTCCAGTACCGCGACCTGGGTACCTTGGGCGCGGAAGATCAGGGCGCTGGCCGGGATGCTCACGCCATGGGTATCTGCCGGAATCGCCAGGGTGGCTTCTGCGTAGTCGCCGGGCAGCAACTTGCCGTCCGGATTGTCGGCCACGAACTGCGCGAGCAGCGTGCCGGAGCGGCGGTCGATGGCGGTGGAGTCGCCCATCAGCTTCGCGCTGAAGTGTTCGCCGGGGTGCTCGGGTACCGTCAGTTGGGCGGCCAACCCGGGATGAATCACCGCCGCATAGTTCTGCGGCACCGGCACGTAGAGGCGCAGTTGGTGGGTGTCGGCGATGTCGAACAGCTCGGGATCGCTGTCGCTGTCGGCCTTGATCAACTGTCCGATGTCGGTGTTGCGCGCGGTGATCACACCGGCGAATGGCGCGCGAATGGTCTTGTAGTCTTCCAGCGCCGAGAGCCGCGCATAGTCAGCCTCGGCGGCCTGGGCGTTAGCCTTGGCAGCCAGTGCGTTGGAGGTTTTTTCATCGGCCTCCTGGCGCGATACCGAATGGCTGTCCAGCAGGTTTTTCCAGCGGGTGGCGGTGGTCTCCGCCAGGCGTGCGTTGGCCTGTTCCTGCACCATGCGCGCGTGGGTTTGTGCTACTTGCTGGTCGAGGTCGGGGCTGTCGATCTCGGCGAGGATTTGCCCGGCCTTGACCTGGCTGCCGATGTCGACTTTCCAGTCTTTCAAGTAACCGCTGACCCGCGCATGAATCGGTGCCTTGCTCCAGGCTTCCAGGTGCGCGGGCAGGCGCAGGGTGTCGCCGGCCGCGTTCTGCTTTGGCTGGAACACCAGCACCTGCGGCACGGCGGCGGTTTCGGTCCAGGCGGTGACGGATTTTTCATGCATCGTACGGGCGTGCAGGCCGTTGGCGACCAACAGGGCAGCCAGTGTCAGGCCGCCGACACCCATGAGCATCAGACGCTTGCGCGAGGGTTTGTGATCAGACGACATGTGGGGTTTCTCCAGCAGCAGCGCGAGTAGGGTGACGACCGTGGACCAAACTGAAGACCACGGGTACAAACAGCAAAGTGGCAGTGGTGGCGAGGATCAGGCCGCCGATCACGGCACGTCCCAGCGGCGCGTTTTGTTCTTCGGACAAGGCCAGCGGCAACATGCCGATGATCATCGCCAGAGCGGTCATGCAGACCGGGCGGAAACGGGTGTAGCCGGCTTCCAATGCGGCCTTGAGTGCATCGCCGTGTTCGGCCAGGCGCTCTCGACAGAAGCTCACCACCAGGATCGAGTTGGCGGTGGCCACGCCCATACAGAGGATGGCCCCCGTGAGTGCGGGCACCGACAACGAGGTGCCGCTGAGGAACAGCATCCACACGATGCCCGCCAGGGCCGCCGGCAGCGCGGTGATGATCACGAACGGGTCGGTCCAGGACTGGAAGTTGACCACGATCAGCAGGTAGATCAGCACCACCGCGCCGAGCAGGCCGAAGCTCAAGCCGTTGAACGCTTCATGCAGCGCATCGATCTGCCCGTGCAGGCTGATGGTCGCGCCTTTGGGACGCATCGGGGCCATGTCATTCAGCACTTTTTGCACATCGCTGGCGACGCCACCGAGGTCGCGGCCTTGCACGTTGGCGTACAGGTCCAGGGTCGGTTCGATATTGTAGTGGGTGACCACCGCCGGGCTTTGCACGCGAGAAATGGTCGCTACGCCGCCGAGGATTTGCGACTGGCCATCGGCACCGGTCACCGGCAGCGCTTCCAGGGACGGCAGGCTGTCGAGGCGGTACTGGGGGGTTGCAGCCACGATTGAATACGACACGCCGTTGGCCGGGTTCAGCCAGAACGTCGGTGCGGTTTGCGAACTGCCGGCCAGGGACGCAACCATGCTGTTGGTCACGTCACGCTCGGTGATGCCCAGGCCGTTGGCGCGCATCCGGTCCACGTTGACTTGCAGAGACGGGTAGCCGGTGGACTGCTGGATACGCAGGTCGGCAATGCCCGGTACGTGTTTCAGGCGACGTTCCAGTTCCACGGCGTAGGCGCGGTTTTCTTCATCGCTGCGCCCGGAGATTTTCACGTCCAGCGGGGCCGGTGAACCGAAGTTGAGGATCTGGCTGCTGATGTCCGCCGGCAGGAAGGCGAACTGGCTGCCGGGGAAACTTTCGGGCAGGGCTTCACGCAGTTTTTTCACGTAGTCGGCGGTCGGCGCGTGGTCTTTTTTCAGGGTGACCTGGATATCACCGTCCTGTGGGCCGATGGTGCCGCTGCTGCTGTAGGCCATGTCGATGCCGCTTAGCGGGATGCCGATGTTGTCGACGATGGTGTCGAGTTCATCGGCCGGAACGATCTCGCGAATCCGCGCTTCGATCCGGTCAAACGCGGCGGCGCTTTCTTCGATCCGCGTGCCCAACGGCAAGCGCACGTGCAGGGCCATGGCCCCGGCGTCGGTGGCCGGGAAGAAGTCCTGGCCCAGGCTTGGCAGCAGCAGGAACGAGGCGAGGATGCACGCCAGAAAACCCACGATGAATCGCTTGCGTGCACCCAGGGCAAGGGTCAGCAGGCTGTGGTAAACGTCGCGCACGTTGGAGAAGTGACGCTCGAAACCCTGCTGGAAATTCAGCACTGATTGCAGTACGGCGTTGCGCTGGGGTTGGTGCTGGTCGCCCTCGTGATGGTTGATGAATTCGTCTTCCGGGTGATGGCCCTGGCCTTGCTCCGGTACGTGTGGCTTGAGCAGGAACATCGCCAGGGTCGGCACCAGCGTTCGCGACAGAATGAACGAGCTGGCCATGGCGAAAATCACCGCCAACGCCATCGGACGGAACAGATAGCCGGCGATGCCTTGGAGCATGAACATCGGCACAAACACGATGCAGATACACAGCAGGGACACGAATGCCGGGCCGACGATTTGCTTGGCGCCGTCGAGGATCGCGTCCTTCACCGCCTTGCCTTGCTCCAGGTGCCAGTTGATGTTCTCGATGGTCACCGTGGCGTCGTCCACCAGGATCCCCACCGCCAACGCCAGCCCGCCGAGGGTCATGACGTTGAGGGTTTGCCCGGTGGCCGCCAACAGTGCGATGGCCGAGAGCACCGCCAGGGGAATCGAGGCGGCGATGATGAGGGTCGAGCGCCAGCTGCCGAGAAACAGCAGGATCATCGCACTGGTGAGCAAGGCGGCGATGATGCCTTCCTGGGCCACGCTGCCCACCGACTGCTTAACGAACACCGAGGCGTCGCCGAGCAGTGAGGTCTTCAATGAAGGCGGCAACGTTTCATTGATGCGCGGCAGCATCTGGCGGATGCCGTCGATGATCGACAGGGTGGAGATGCTGCCGTTTTTCAGGGCCGGCATCAGCACCGCACGGTGGCCGTCGACGCGCACGATGTTGGTCTGCGGCGGCGAGCCGTCACGCACGTGGGCCACCTGGCCGATGGTAATGATCGCGCCGTCGACCGTCTTGATCGGCAGGTCGTTGAGCTCATCAATCGCCTTGGGGCTGTTGTTGAGCAAGATCGTGTATTCGTTGGGGCCGAGTTTGGCGGTACCCACCGGGATAATCTGGTTTTGCAGGGCCAGGGCGTTGCCCACGTCCTGTGCCGAGAGGCCTTTGGCGGCCAGCGCCTGCGGGTCGAGGTCGAGGGTGATCTGGCGTTGCTTGCCGCCCATTGGCGTGGGCATGGCCAGGCCGGGCAGGGCACTCAGGGGCAGGCGGATATTGTTCTGCACCAGGTCGCGGATTTTCGCTTCCGACAGGCTGGGGCTGGAGAACGCCATCTGCAGGATCGGCACCGTGGAGGCGCTGTAGTTGAGGATCAGTGGTGGGGTGATGCCCGGTGGCATCTGCTTGAGCACGGTTTGTGACACCGCTGTTACCTGGGCGTTGGCGGTGCGGATATCCACACCGGGCTGGAAGAAAATCTTCACGATGCCCATGCCGGGTAACGACTGCGATTCAATGTGTTCGATGTCGTTGACGGTGGTACTCAGAGAGCGTTCGTAGGTGTAGATCACCCGACCGGCCATGGCGTCCGGAGACAGGCCGTTGTACTGCCACACCACCGCGACGACCGGGATGCCAATATCGGGAAATACGTCAGTGGGGGTACGCAAGGCCGCCATGGGCCCAATGATGCAGATGAATATTGCCAGCACGATAAACGTGTAGGGCTTGAGCAGTGCGGTCTTTACCAGCCCGAGCATGCCGTAACCTCCAAAGGAGTGGGATTGCAAACCCCGGCAGTCTTGCCCGACCCACCTAACACGCACCTTTCAGCCAGGTGAAGGAAGATTTAGTTAACGGCTGAAGATCCTTTCATATGTATTCATTTGTTCAACAATGGTGACAGTACCAAGCTGGATACCGATCGAACGGGAGCTGTTTCGCCTGTTCACTCTTTATCCATTTGGAGTTCTGCCATGTCTCTTAAACCCTTGTTGTTGATCCCGGCCTTGAGTGCGGTCCTGCTGTTGTCGGCGTGTGCCGGCCCGATGCCTAAGGCGGACCCGAGCGAAGCCTGGATCGGCCTGCAAGAGGAGGCACCCAACGACCTGATGGCCGAGCGGGTAGACGGTAAAAACATTAATGATGGCCGCTACTTCGAAGTGAAACCCGGCGCGCATCGCCTGGATGTCACCTTGTTTGAAGAAGAGGCGGGGGATGATAACCAGCAGGATTGTCGCGGGCATGTGACCTACGGCAACTTCAAGGCCGGCGAGCATTACACCCTGGTGGAATCCAGCCTGGGTACGACGGTGCGTGCCGAGTTGAAGGATAGCCACGGCAAGGAATTGGCGCAGACCGATGACTTCAGTTGCATGCCTGGCTAAGGCGTCAGGCGTGGTGCCCGGCGGGTTTGTGCAGCTTGCCGGGTGCTGCGGGTTTTACCTGTGGGTGATGGTGCCGGCGGGTCACGCGCATCACGCCCCAAAGCATGGCGGCGGCGACGGCCAACCAGCCACAGATCAAAAGCAGAATCGTTGTTGTCAGGCTCATAAGTGCCTCCTTTCGCCCGGTACCGGGCACACACTCTCTTCTCAATGGACAGTCTAGCTATCCGCAGGTTGCCTGCTATTGACCAATGGTCGTGTGCGTCCAACTTGTTTGCTCTATGGCGGGCCTTTTACTGCGGCACAAGGCTATACCCGCGCCCCGGAGCGTCCTATGATCAGGGCCCACGTCGGCAGTTGATCAAGTGAGTGAAGAAGTTGCGGTTTCCCTCGAACATTAAAATCTCCTGGTGGGTCGCAGCCTGTTTCATGGGGCTGGCGGCCTGCACCTCGCATCCAAAACCCACGAGCATCCCGGGCGTGCCGGAGAGCGTCGAGCTCAAGGGCGTGCCGGCGTTTCGCGGTGAGACTTACCTCGGTGGCCCGGCCGCTCTGGCCAGCATGCTGTCCCAACAAGGCATTGTGATTACACCGGGGCTATTGGATAAGCCACTGCATTTGCCGGGCGCTGAAGCGGACCTTGAGCGCAACATGCAGGTGCTGGCCCGTGAATACGGGATGTTGGTGTACCCGCTGGAAGATCAGTTGCCGGCGCTGCTGGCACAGGTCGCGGCCGGGTACCCGGTGATGGCGCGTATCACCCAGGGCTCGACCTTCTGGGCCGGGCCGCGGTATGTCGTGGTGGTGGGGTACAACAAGCAGAAGAGCATGGTGTTGCTGCGTTCAGGCTTGGCGCGACGCATGCCGATGGATTTCAGCGCGTTTGAGTCGGCGTGGAAAGACGGCGGCAAGTGGGCGGTACTGATTCAGCGGCCCACCCAGTTGCCGGTCAAGGTCGACGCCCAGCGCTGGCAGCAGGCTGCCAGCGCCACGGCCCAGGCGGGCCAGGAACAGGCGGCGGCCCAAGCAGTCAAGACACTGGCCAGTCAGGCCAAATAAAAAAACGGCGCTCAAGGGCGCCGTTTTTTATGTGTGTGTTTACCAATCAGCGGGATTCGGTGACCTGAACATTCGCCCGTGGGCGGTTCTTCAGGTTTTTGTCAGCCTTGTAGCGCAATGCGACGTCTGGCACCGAGCCGCTCTTGCCGGTTTCGACCCAGCTGCGGATGCGCCCGGCATCGGCAAAGTGGGTGAATTTGCCGAAGGCATCGAGGATCACCAGCGACACCGGGCGATTGCCCATGCTGGTCACCAGCACCAGGCAGTGGCCGGCCTGGTTGGTGAAGCCGGTCTTGGTCAGCTTGATGTCCCAGTTGGCGCGGTTGATCAGGTGGTCAGTGTTGGAGAAACCCAGGGTGTAGTTGGGTTTGCGGAACGAGACGGTCTTTTCCTTGGTGGTACTCAACTGGCTGAGCATCGGGTACTTGCGTGCAGCGGCCAGCAGTTTGCTCAAGTCACGGGCGGTGGACACGTTGTGGATCGACAGGCCGGTGGGCTCTACATAGTGGGTGCTGGTCATGCCCAGCGCCTTGGCCTTGGCGTTCATCGCCGCAATAAACGCCGGGTAGCCGCCCGGGTAGTGGTGGGCCAGGCTGGCGGCGGCGCGGTTTTCCGAGGACATCAGGGCAATCAGCAACATCTCTTTACGCGGCATCTCGCTGCCGATCTTGACCCGGGAGAACACGCCTTTCATCTCTGGCGTGTCCTTGATGTTGATGTCGATGTACTCGTCCATGTTTTGCTTGGCTTCCAGCACGATCAGGCCGGTCATCAGTTTGCTCACTGAGGCGATCGGCACGATGACATCCGGGTTGCTGGCATAGATGACTTTGTTGGTCTGCAGGTCTACCACCATCGCACTGCCGGAAGCGATGTGCAGGGTGGACATGTCGCGGGGAGCCATGGTGGTTTCACTGGCGCTCGCGAAGGTGCCTGTAAATGCAAAAAATAGGCTGATGATGGAAAGATGAATTTTCACGCGGATGAACTCGCTAAAAAAGTAGGGATATACCGTTCTGCACGGACTTTCTGATAAATGCCGTTACATTTTAGGAGTATGGATCAGAAACTGTCGAATGTTCTTCTGAAAACAGATGAAAGCCCTTAAAAACAAAGAAAAAAGTACTTTTTATCCGGCCAATAAAAAGCCCTGCGATAAGGCAGGGCTTTTTCAGAGCGGCTGGTTATTAGCCGTGCAGGGTTTCGGCTGCGTACAGGGTATTTTCCAGCAGGCAGGCACGGGTCATCGGGCCAACGCCGCCCGGGACCGGGGTGATCCAGCCAGCGCGGGGCAGGGCGGTTTCGTACACCACGTCGCCCACCAGCTTGCCGTCGTCCTGGCGGTTGATGCCTACGTCGATGACGATGGCGCCTTCCTTGATCCATTCACCCTTGACCAGGCCCGGCTTGCCGGCGGCGACTACCACCAGGTCGGCGCGGCCAACGTGGCCCGCCAGGTCCTTGGTGAAGCGGTGGGTGACGGTCACGGTGCAGCCGGCCAGCAGCAGTTCCATGGCCATCGGGCGACCGACGATGTTTGATGCGCCGACAACGACTGCATCCAGGCCATACAGGTCGACGCCGGTGCTTTCCAGCAGGGTCATGATGCCCTTCGGGGTGCACGGGCGCAGCAGCGGGATACGCTGGGCCAGGCGACCGACGTTATAAGGGTGGAAGCCGTCGACGTCTTTGTCCGGGCGGATGCGTTCGAGCAGTTTCGACGCGTCCAGGTGCTCGGGCAAGGGCAGCTGCAGCAGGATGCCGTCGATGGCCGGATCGTCGTTGAGGCTGTCGATCAGGTCGGTGAGGGCCTGCTGGGTGGTGTCGGAATCCAAGTCGTAGGCTTTTGAAATAAAGCCGACCTCTTCACAGTCTTTACGCTTGTGCGAGACATAAACCTGAGAGGCAGGATCGCTGCCGACCAGGATCACCGCGAGGCCCGGCGTGCGCAGGCCTTGTTGGCTGCGCTCGGCGACTCGTTTGGCGATCTGCTGGCGCAGGCTGGCGGCGATTGATTTGCCGTCGATAAGTTGTGCAGTCATTACGCGTGATTAACCATCGAGAGGGGGAAGAAAAGTGCGCGCATTCTCGCATGCCATGGCGCGAGGGCAAAGGCGCTTGGTCTGCAAATTCCCCTAACCCCTTAAATAAAATGAATTTTTTATAAAAAGGATTTGACGGGTTTCGGGTGCATCTATACTATTCGTCGCACTTGTCGGGCACAGCCTAGCACTGGTTAGTTTGTAATCCTCCAAGAGTACAGATTAATAAGGCGCCCGTAGCTCAGCTGGATAGAGCATCCGCCTTCTAAGCGGATGGTCGCAGGTTCGAGTCCTGCCGGGTGCGCCATTAGGCAGCTTTGGCACAAGTAGCGCAATATGGTGGGCGTAGCTCAGTTGGTAGAGCACGGGATTGTGACTCCCGTTGTCGAGGGTTCGATCCCCTTCGTCCACCCCATATTTAAAGGGCGCCAGATTAACAGTCTGGCGCCTTTGCTTTAAGAGCTTCATGCGGATGTGGTGGAATTGGTAGACACACTGGATTTAGGTTCCAGCGCCGCAAGGTGTAAGAGTTCGAGTCTCTTCATCCGCACCAAATAAAGTTTCGTGAAGGCCGTATGGTCGTCGCGAGGCTCAACAAATAGCCATTTTGACGGGCTTTTTGGTCACGCAATATGGTGGGCGTAGCTCAGTTGGTAGAGCACGGGATTGTGACTCCCGTTGTCGAGGGTTCGATCCCCTTCGTCCACCCCATATTTCGAAAGGCGCCAGATTAATAGTCTGGCGCCTTTTTTGTTTCAGCGGTTTGAGTTTCAACGCAGTCGCAGGTGCTGGGCTGCAGGGGCAGGGCGTTTCGTCGTATTTATGTTTCGCGATGATGCCGCACTGCTCGCTGGCCTTGTCCGCAGGGTCGGTTGTCAGGGAGATGATTGGCAGCTGCTTCTATATATAGAAGGGTTGGCGCAGAGCCCTGGCGTGATGGGATGTATTTGCTACCGGGGCGAGCTGCACTCGTGCATTCGTACCTATAAATTGCCTGCTGTTTTTTTACCCGTTTTCAGTAGGGTGACTTCTTGAGTTTGACCCACTAGAATGCATGCCCTTGATTCTGGGGTCGGAAACGGCCAGCTAACGTCTGTGCAACGAGGAATATCCATGCAAGTTTCTGTTGAAAATACTTCTGCTCTTGAGCGCCGCATGAGCATCACCGTGCCGGCCGAGCGCATCGAGACCCAGGTCAACAAGCGTCTGCAGCAGACTGCCCAAAAGGCCAAGATCGCTGGTTTCCGTCCAGGCAAAGTGCCAATGAGCGAAATCAAGCGCCGCTTCGGTGCTGATGCACGTCAGGAAGCTGTAGGTGACGTGATCCAGGCTTCCTTCTACGAAGCCGTTGTCGAGCAAAAGCTGAACCCGGCTGGCTCGCCTTCCATCGAGCCTAAGTCCCTGGAAGCAGGCAAGGATCTGGAATACGTTGCAATCTTCGAAGTGTTCCCTGAATTCGAAGTTGCCGGTTTCGATTCGATCGCCATCGAGCGCCTGAGCGCTGATGTTGCTGACTCCGATCTGGACAACATGCTGGAAATCCTGCGCAAGCAGAACACTCGTTTTGAAGTGGCCGATCGCGCTGCCCAGAACGAAGACCAGCTGAACATCGATTTCGTTGGCAAGGTTGACGGCGAAGCATTCGCTGGCGGCTCCGCCAAGGGCACCCAGCTGGTACTGGGCTCCAACCGCATGATCCCTGGTTTCGAAGACGGCCTGGTTGGCGCCAAAGCCGGCGAAGAGCGCGTTCTGAACCTGACTTTCCCGGCTGACTACCAGAACCTGGACCTGGCTGGCAAAGCCGCTGAGTTCACCGTGACTGTCAACACCGTTTCCGAGCCTAAGCTGCCAGAACTGAACGAAGAGTTCTTCAACCAGTTCGGTATCAAGGAAACCGGCATCGAAGGTTTCCGCACCGAAGTTCGCAAGAACATGGAGCGTGAGCTGCGTCAGGCCATCAAATCCAAGGTCAAGAACCAGGTGATGGACGGTCTGCTGGCCGCCAACCCGATCGAAGTGCCGAAGGCCCTGCTGTCCAACGAAGTTGATCGTCTGCGTGTGCAGGCTGTTCAGCAGTTCGGTGGCAACATCAAGCCTGACCAACTGCCTGCCGAGCTGTTCGAAGAACAAGCCAAGCGCCGCGTTGTACTGGGTCTGATCGTGGCTGAAGTGGTCAAGCAATTCGACCTCAAGCCAGACGAAACCCGCGTTCGCGAAATGATCCAGGAAATGGCTTCGGCCTACCAGGAGCCTGAGGCTGTCGTGTCCTGGTACTACAAGAACGACCAGCAGCTGAACGAAGTGCGTTCGGTTGTGCTGGAAGAGCAAGTTGTGGATACTGTTCTGCAGAAGGCTAAGGTGACCGATAAAGCGGTCTCTTACGAAGAAGCAGTCAAGCCGGCTGAAGCAGCACAAGCCGACTGATCGCTCAACTCGTTTGAAAATACACCCATAAGCCAGCCTCGCGCTGGCTTATGCGTATTCAAGACATGACTATTTGGGAGTAACTGCAGAGCATGTTCCGTAATTCGTATATTCAGCAGAACTCTGATATCCAGGCCGCTGGCGGCCTGGTCCCGATGGTTGTCGAGCAATCTGCTCGTGGCGAACGCGCCTATGACATCTACTCGCGCCTGCTCAAGGAGCGAGTGATCTTTCTGGTTGGTCCGGTAGAGGACTACATGGCCAACCTGATCTGTGCGCAGCTGCTGTTCCTTGAAGCGGAAAACCCGGACAAGGACATCCATCTCTACATCAACTCCCCGGGCGGTTCGGTAACAGCTGGCATGTCGATCTACGACACCATGCAGTTCATCAAGCCGAACGTATCGACCACCTGTATCGGTCAGGCGTGCAGCATGGGTGCTTTCCTGCTGACCGCTGGTGCTGAGGGCAAGCGTTACTGCCTGCCGAACTCGCGTGTGATGATTCACCAGCCACTGGGCGGTTTCCAGGGCCAGGCATCGGACATCGAAATCCATGCCAAGGAAATCCTCTTTATTCGTGAGCGTCTCAACACGCTGATGGCCAAACATAGCGGGCATACCCTGGAAGAGATCGAGCGCGACACCAACCGTGACAATTTCATGAGCGCCGAAGCCGCGCGTGAATACGGGTTGATCGACGCAGTGATCGAAAAGCGCCCCGCTTAATATAAGCAGCTCAAAATAGGGCTGGTCGGCAGGTCCGACCACCAGTGGGCTTGAAAAAGCCCTCAATAGCCTTCATCTTGTGTTGCAAGCCTATCGGATTTGGATCGAACGAATGACTGACACCCGCAACGGCGAGGACAACGGCAAGCTGCTCTATTGCTCCTTCTGTGGCAAAAGCCAGCATGAAGTACGCAAGTTGATTGCCGGCCCCTCGGTCTTTATCTGCGACGAGTGCGTCGACCTGTGCAATGACATCATCCGTGAGGAGGTGCAGGAAGCTCAGGCCGAAAGCAGCGCGCATAAATTGCCTTCGCCTAAAGAAATCAGCGGCATCCTTGATCAGTATGTGATTGGTCAAGAGCGTGCAAAGAAGGTTCTGGCCGTAGCGGTGTACAACCACTACAAGCGCCTGAACCAGCGTGACAAGAAAAGTGACGATGTCGAGCTCGGCAAAAGCAACATCTTGCTGATCGGTCCTACAGGTTCGGGTAAAACCCTGCTTGCAGAAACCCTGGCTCGCCTGCTGAACGTTCCCTTCACCATCGCCGACGCAACCACTCTTACCGAGGCCGGTTACGTAGGTGAAGACGTCGAGAACATCATTCAGAAGCTGCTGCAGAAATGCGACTACGACGTGGAAAAGGCCCAAATGGGCATTGTCTACATCGATGAAATCGACAAGATTTCGCGCAAATCCGACAACCCGTCGATCACCCGGGACGTTTCCGGTGAAGGCGTGCAGCAAGCGCTGTTGAAACTGATCGAAGGTACTGTTGCTTCCGTACCGCCACAAGGCGGCCGCAAGCATCCACAGCAGGAATTCCTTCAGGTTGATACGCGCAACATCCTGTTCATCTGTGGCGGTGCGTTCTCCGGTCTGGAAAAGGTTATTCAAAACCGTTCCACCCGCGGTGGCATTGGCTTCAGTGCAGAAGTACGCAGCAAGGAAGAAGGCAAGAAAGTCGGTGAATCCCTGCGTGAAGTCGAGCCTGACGATTTGGTCAAGTTCGGTCTGATCCCGGAATTCGTTGGTCGTCTGCCGGTGCTGGCGACGTTGGACGAGTTGGATGAGGCTGCGTTGATGCAGATCCTCACCGAGCCGAAAAACGCCCTGACCAAGCAATATGCCAAGCTGTTCGAGATGGAAGGTGTGGACCTCGAGTTCCGTGCGGACGCGCTCAAATCGGTGGCCAAGCGGGCACTGGAGCGCAAGACCGGCGCCCGTGGTTTGCGCTCGATCCTCGAAGGCGTACTGCTCGACACCATGTACGAAATCCCCTCGCAGTCCGAGGTGAGTAAAGTGGTGATCGACGAAAGCGTTATAGAAGGTAAGTCCAAGCCACTGTATATCTACGAAAACAGTGAGCCGGCTGCCAAGGCTGCGCCAGACGCGTAAGCGTTGCGCCGCCGAGCTGTACAAAATAAAGGGGCCTTGACGGGCCCCTTTGTTTTTACTGCGTTTAACTGATGCCATTACGCTTGTTTTTTTTGCAGGCAGCCCCCATCTTGGTTTCAAGCTTACTTTCATCTGTCATAGAGGCGAAATCATGAAGACAACCATCGAATTGCCTCTCCTGCCGTTGCGTGATGTCGTCGTCTATCCGCACATGGTTATCCCGCTGTTCGTGGGGCGCGAGAAGTCTATCGAAGCCCTCGAGGCCGCGATGACGGGCGACAAGCAGATCCTGCTGTTGGCCCAAAGAAATCCTGCTGACGATGATCCGGGCGAAGACGCCCTGTATCGCGTTGGTACCGTTGCAACGGTCCTGCAACTGCTCAAGCTGCCTGATGGCACCGTCAAGGTGCTGGTGGAAGGTGAGCAGCGCGGTGCGGTCGAGCGCTTCATGGAAGTGGACGGCCACCTGCGCGCCGAAGTGGCGCTGATCGACGAAGTCGACGCCCCTGAGCGCGAATCCGAAGTGTTCGTGCGCAGCTTGCTGTCCCAGTTTGAGCAATACGTGCAGCTGGGCAAGAAAGTTCCTGCAGAAGTCCTCTCTTCCCTCAACAGCATTGATGAGCCAAGTCGCCTGGTCGACACCATGGCCGCGCACATGGCGCTGAAAATCGAGCAGAAGCAGGACATTCTCGAAATCATCGATTTGTCGGCCCGGGTCGAACACGTCCTGGCGCTGCTGGATGCCGAAATTGACCTGCTGCAGGTTGAGAAGCGCATTCGCGGCCGTGTCAAAAAGCAAATGGAGCGCAGCCAGCGCGAGTACTACCTGAATGAGCAGATGAAGGCCATTCAGAAAGAGCTCGGCGACAGCGAGGAGGGCCATAACGAAATCGAAGAGCTGAAAAAGCGCATCGACGCCGCCGGCCTGCCGAAAGACGCCTTGACCAAGGCCACCGCCGAGCTGAACAAGCTCAAGCAGATGTCGCCGATGTCGGCCGAAGCCACCGTGGTTCGCTCGTATATCGACTGGCTCGTGCAGGTGCCGTGGAAGGCCCAGACCAAGGTGCGCCTGGACCTGGCTCGCGCCGAAGATATTCTGGACGCCGATCACTACGGTCTCGAAGAAGTCAAAGAACGCATCCTCGAATACCTTGCCGTGCAAAAGCGCGTGAAGAAGATTCGCGGCCCGGTGTTGTGCCTGGTTGGTCCTCCTGGCGTGGGTAAAACCTCGCTGGCCGAGTCGATTGCTCACGCAACAAACCGTAAATTCGTACGCATGGCCTTGGGTGGCGTGCGTGATGAAGCGGAAATCCGTGGTCATCGCCGGACTTATATCGGTTCGATGCCAGGAAGATTGATTCAAAAGATGACAAAGGTGGGGGTGCGCAACCCGCTGTTCCTGCTCGATGAAATCGACAAAATGGGCAGCGACATGCGTGGCGATCCGGCATCGGCTTTGCTGGAAGTGCTCGACCCTGAGCAGAACCACAATTTCAACGACCATTACCTGGAAGTCGACTACGACCTGTCCGACGTAATGTTCCTGTGCACCTCCAACTCGATGAATATTCCGCCAGCCTTGCTGGACCGGATGGAGGTGATTCGTCTGCCGGGTTACACCGAGGACGAGAAGATCAACATCGCTGTCAAATACCTCTCGCCCAAGCAGATTGCGGCCAACGGCCTGAAAAAAGGCGAGATCGAATTTGATGCCGACGCGATCCGCGACATCATTCGTTTCTACACCCGCGAGGCCGGTGTGCGGGGCCTTGAGCGTCAACTGGCGAAGATCTGCCGCAAGGCCGTGAAGGAACATGCGCTGGAAAAACGCTTCTCGGTGAAGGTCACCGCTGACCTGCTGGAACACTTCCTGGGCGTGCGTAAATTCCGCTACGGCCTGGCTGAGCAGCAGGACCAGGTGGGTCAGGTCACTGGCCTGGCGTGGACTCAAGTGGGCGGCGAATTGCTGACCATCGAGGCCGCCGTTATCCCGGGCAAAGGGCAACTGATCAAGACCGGTTCCCTGGGGGACGTGATGGTCGAATCCATCACTGCCGCGCAGACCGTGGTGCGCAGCCGCGCCAAGAGCCTGGGGATCCCCCTGGACTTCCACGAGAAGCACGACACCCACATCCACATGCCGGAAGGGGCGACCCCGAAAGACGGCCCTAGCGCAGGCGTAGGCATGTGCACGGCACTGGTATCAGCACTGACCGGCATTCCGGTGCGCGCCGATGTCGCCATGACCGGGGAAATCACCCTGCGTGGTCAGGTACTGGCCATTGGTGGCCTCAAAGAGAAATTGCTGGCTGCACACCGTGGTGGTATCAAGACCGTGATCATTCCTGAAGAGAATGTTCGCGACTTGAAGGAGATTCCTGACAATATCAAGCAGGATCTGCAGATTAAACCGGTTAAATGGATTGACGAGGTCCTGCAAATTGCGCTGCAATACGCGCCGGAGCCCTTGCCGGATGTGGCTCCGGAGATAGTTGCAAAGGATGAAAAACGCGAGTCTGACTCTAAGGAAAGAATTAGCACGCATTAATACGTTTAAGCCTGGGGGCTTCCTTGACAGCTTTTTAGAGCCCTTGTTATAAAGCGGCTCTTAAGTGTCTGTAGGCCATTCAGCACTGGTTTTTGCTTTCACCAAAAAACTTAGAATCATACTCAATAGATAAAAGGGGACTTAGAGTGAACAAGTCGGAACTGATTGATGCTATCGCTGCATCTGCTGATATCCCGAAAGCCGCTGCTGGCCGTGCGCTGGACGCAGTAATCGAATCCGTCACTGGCGCTCTCAAGGCCGGCGACTCTGTGGTACTGGTTGGTTTCGGTACTTTCTCTGTGACCGATCGTCCAGCTCGCACTGGCCGTAACCCACAGACTGGCAAGGCTCTGCAAATCGCCGCTGCCAAAAAACCAGGTTTCAAAGCCGGTAAAGCCCTGAAAGAAGCCGTTAACTAAGCTTCGCTCAAGCCTTACCCATCCGGGTCGGACGAAGGTCTGACCTGGCAGCGGAGCGGCAGCTGACCCAAGTATCCATCGGGTCGCCACGCCGGGGGTGTGGGTTCAAACCCCCGTCCGCTCCGCCAGTTACGAGAAGGCGCATCCTCGGATGCGCCTTTCTTCTATCCGGACTCTACCCACGCTCCACGGTTGCCTAATTTTGAAGTTCAACCGTTTCTGGGGGACGCATGCTGCAGAATATCAGGGACAATTCACAAGGCTGGATTGCCAAAACTATTATCGGGATCATCGTCGCATTGATGGCGTTCACCGGTATCGAGGCCATTTTTCAGGCTTCGACCAACAACAAGCAGGACGTGGCCAAGGTCAACGGTGAAGAAATCACCCAAAGCGAACTGGGCCAGGCCGTCGACATGCAACGTCGTCAGCTGATGCAACAGCTGGGCAAGGACTTCGATGCTTCCTTGTTGGACGAAAAGCTGCTGCGCGACGCCGCTCTTAAAAGCCTGATCGACCGCAAGCTGCTGCTGCAAGGCGCTGCCGATTCGAAATTCGCTTTCTCCGAAGCTGCGCTGGATCAAGTGATCCTGCAGACGCCGGAATTCCAGGTGGATGGCCAGTTCAACGCTGAGCGTTTCGACCAGGTGATCCGTCAGCTGGGCTACAGCCGTATGCAATTCCGTCAGATGCTGAGCCAGGAAATGCTGATCGGCCAGGTGCGTGCTGGTATTGCCGGTAGCGGTTTTGTGACTGATGCCGAAGTGCTCGCTTTCGCCCGTCTGGAAAAACAGACCCGCGACTTCGCCACCGTCAGCATCAAGGCCGACCCTGCGGCAGTGAAGATCACCGACGACGAGGTCAAGGCTTACTACGACCAGCACGCCAAAGAGTTCATGACCCCGGACCAGGTGGTCATCGACTATCTGGAGCTGAAGAAGGCTTCCTTCTTCGACCAGGTCGCGGTCAAGGACGATGAGCTGCAAGCCCTCTATCAGAAAGAAACCGCCAACCTCGCTGAACAGCGTCGCGCGGCGCACATCCTGATTGAAGTCAACGACAAGACCACTGACGAGCAAGCCAAGGCCAAGATCGAAGAGATCCAGGCACGCCTGGCCAAAGGCGAGAAATTCGAAGCCCTGGCCAAAGAGTTCTCCCAGGATCCAGGTTCTGCGAACAACGGCGGTGACCTCGGTTTCGCCGGTCCTGGCGTCTACGACCCTGCCTTCGAAACAGCGCTGTACGCGTTGAACAAGGACCAGGTCTCGGCACCGGTGCGTTCGAGCTTCGGCTGGCACCTGATTAAGCTGTTGGGCGTTGAAGCACCAGAAGTGCCATCGTTCGCCAGCCTGAAAGACAAGCTGACCCGCGAGCTCAAGACCCAGCAGGTTGAACAGCGTTTCGTCGACGCGACCAAGCAACTGGAAGACGCTGCATTCGAAGCTTCCGACCTGGCCCAGCCGGCGTCGGACCTGAAGCTGACCGTGCACACCTCCGCGCCGTTTGGCCGTGAAGGTGGTGAAGGCATTGCTGCCAATCGTGCCGTGGTGACCGCTGCATTCAGCCCTGAAGTACTGGATGAAGGTGCCAACAGCACCGCCATCGAGCTGGATCCGGAAACCATCGTGGTGCTGCGTGCCAAAGAGCACCTGAAGCCTACCCAGCTGCCGCTGGAAAGCGTTGCCACGGCCATCCGTGCCCAGTTGACCAAGGAGCGCGCAAGCGCTGCGGCGAAGACTCACGCGGACGAGCTGATTGCCAACCTGCGTGATGGCAAGACACCGCTGAACCAGCCGGTGGATGGCCAGGCCTGGAAAGTCACCGAAGCGGCCACCCGTGGCCAGGAAGGCGTCGAGCCTGCCGTGCTGCAAGCCCTGTTCCGCATGCCAAAGCCTGCGGCCAAGGACAAGCCGACCTTCACCAGCGTGACCCTGCCAGACGGTAGCCTGGTGATCGTGCGCTTGAACGCGGTCAACGAAGCCGCTGCCCCGACCGATGACGAGAAGGCTCAGTACCGCCGCTTCCTCGCTTCGCGTATCGGTCAGCAAGACTTCGCTGCCTATCGCAAGCAGCTGGAAACCAAGGCTGAGATCAAGAAGTTCTGATCGCGTTACCGCCTGAATAAAAAGACCCCGGCCTGAAGAGACCGGGGTCTTTTTTTATCCACTCAAGCAGCTGACTCAACGAGCCGTTGATTCAACGCGCAAACTTGAACTTGCCCCAACTCAGGCCAATCACAGCCGCCAGGGTTGAAGCGCTCAGCACACTCAGCTTGGCAGCCGACAGCAGCGTCGGATCGGAGAAGGCCAGCGACGAGATGAAAATCGACATGGTGAAACCAATTCCCGCCAGCAGGCCCACCAGGGCGACGCCGTTCCAGGTCACGCCCTCTGGCAGTTTGCAGATATTCAACTTGACCAGCACGAAACTCGCCAGCATCACTCCCAGCGGCTTGCCGAGCACCAATGCCAGGATGACCCCCATGAACACCCCGTGGGGCAGCGGGTCGTTCAGGTTGAACCCTTGCAGGCTCACCCCCGCGTTGGCCAGGGCAAACAGTGGCATGACGCCGAAGGCCACCCATGGGTGTAACCCGGCTTGAATCCGCTGCACCGGCGGCAACATTTCCCGTTGGGCCTGTCTCAATTGCTTCAATGGCTTGGCGACCTGATGGGCACTTTCTGACGGATGCGAAAGCCGGTCCATCAGTTCGTTAAATGTGCGCCCGATGGTGTCCAGAGGGCGTTCCCGAGTCGGTCTGGAAGTGACGGGCGTTATCAGGCCAAGCATGACGCCCGCGAGCGTCGGATGGACGCCGGTCTTAAGCAAGCCAAACCAGACAATCGCCCCTGGCAACAGGTACACAACGGCCTTGCCGATGCCCATCCGCTGGAAAATCAGCACCAGCGCCAACCCACAGGCCGCGATCACCAGGCCCATGTAGTCAAGGCTTGCGGTGTAGAAGATCGCGATGATCAGGATGGCGACGATGTCATCAATGATCGCCAGCGCCAGGAGCAAGATGCGCACGCCAGCCGGAATCGATTTACCCAGCAGCGCCAGCACGCCTACGGCAAACGCGATGTCGGTGGCGGTGGGCACGGCCCAGCCGCTGGCCGCTTCGGTGCCATGATTGAGCAGGGTGTAAATCAGGGCCGGCATCAGCACGCCACCCAGCGCAGCGCCCAAGGGCAGGGTAGCGAGTTTCAGGTTGGCGAGTGCGCCGTCCCTGATCTCCTGGCGAATCTCGGCGCCCACCACCAGGAAGAAGATGGTCATCAACCCGTCGTTCACCAGGAAGTGCAACGAGCGCGAGACCGTGAAGGCTCCCAGCCCGATGGTGAGTGGGGTGTTCCAGAAGTGTTCGTAGGAATCGGCGATCGGGCTGTTGGCCCAGATCAGCGCGACAATCGCCGCCAGCAGCAACACGATGCCGCTGACGGCCTCGATGCGTGAAAACCGCTCCAATGCAGACAGGGCGCCTTCGACCAAAACCTGGGGGCGAGGAATAGCAGGGTGTTTATCAGGCACGACAAGTCTCCATTGGCGGCCCGACCAATGCTTATCCTTTAACCTGCGCTGTGCCGTATGCAGCAGCGCACCCAGGGCGATCATAAGAGTTAAGAAACATCACGTCACGTTTCGTTTAAACATCGGTTAAACGCAACGTTGCCATCAGGGCCAGCACGACCAACGCGGCGACCGCCCACGGAAACGACGTCACTCCCCAACCTTGCAGCAACATGCCGCCGAGCAGCCCGCCGCCGGCGATGCCCAGGTTCCATACCGTCACCAGCATCGACTGTGCGGCATCGGCTGAATCTCCGGCTGACTTGGCCAGCGCCGTTTGCAGCAATGCCGGGAGGCCGCCAAACGCCAGCCCCCATAACGTCACGGTGGTGTAGATCACGGCCGGCGAGGTAATCCAGAACGCCAGCGCCAATGCTGAGAGTGCGAACATCCCGCAACTGATCACCAACAAGGCCCGCAGCCGCTGATCAATCAGCGCGCCGACCACCCAGATGCCCAACAGCGCTGCCAGACCAAACACCAGCAGTACCTGATCAATGTCCGCTGCCATCCCGGCGGGTACCAGGAACGGCGCGATATAGGTGTAGAGAATGTTATGGGCCAGCACGTAGGTGAAGGTCACAAACAGCACCGGACGAATCCCCGGCAGTACCAGCACCTGGCGCAGTCCCAGGCGTTTTTCCGCTCGCTGCCCGGCAAAGTCCGGGACCTGCCAGCGCACCCAGGCCAGCAGCACAACCGTCAGGCCGGTCATGATTGCAAAGCTCAGGCGCCAGCCTACCGTGGTGCCCAGGAATGTCCCGGCTGGCACGCCAAGTGACAGCGCCAATGGCGCGCCGAGCATGGCCACGGCAATTGCCCTCCCTTGCAAGTGCGGTGCGACCATGCGGCTGGCGTAACCGGCGAGCAGCGCCCAAAGCAATCCGGCGAACACTCCGGCGAAGAACCTCGCCACCAGGGTCAGCAGGTAATCGCTGGAAAACGCCGTCACACTGTTGACCAAGGCAAACCCGCCGATGGCAATCATCAGCAACGGCCGCCTGCGCCAGCCCCGGGTGGCGATGGTCAGGGGAATCGCCGCCAGCAGCGAACCAAGGGCGTAAAGGGTCACCAACTGGCCCACCAAGGCGTCGGACACCCCGAGGCCAGCGCCCATTTGCGGGAGCAGGCCCGCGGGCATGGCTTCGGTGAGGATGGTGATGAAGCCGGCGGTAGCCAATGCCAGCAGACCGCCCAGGGGCAAGCGTTCACGGCTGGCCGCAAGGGGCGGGGAAGGTAAGGCGCTGTCGCTCATGTTGGGTGGCTCCGGTGTTCAGATGTAGGGGCAGGGAGCCAGAGTAGGGTGCTGCACGCTGGAGAAAAACAGGCTAAGGTTCCGAACTTATCGGACGCCAACGTCCGCAATCCTCGGGAGCGAGACGATGGACAGCCTCGGCAGTATTTCAGTGTTTGTGCAGGTGGCGGAAACCCGCAGCTTTACCGAGGCCGGGCGTTTGCTGGGGGTGTCGTCCTCGGCGATTGGCAAAAGCATCGCGCGCATTGAAGAGCGCCTGGGTGTTCGGCTGTTCCATCGCAGCACCCGCAGTATCACGTTGACCAGCGAGGGCGCGCTGTTTCTCGAACGCTCCCGACGGATCCTGGCCGAAGTCGAGGCTGCAGAACAGGAACTGAGCCAGGCATCCGCCACACCCAGAGGCAAGCTGCGTGTGAGCCTGCCCCAAGTGCGCGGCCTGTTGATGCCGGTGCTGACGGATTTCATGCGGGCCTATCCCGAGATCGAGCTGGATGTGGACTTCTCCGACCGCATGGTGGACGTGATCGAGGAAGGGTTCGACGCGGTGATCCGCACCGGCAAACCCGAGGATTCGCGCTTGATGGCACGCCACCTCGGGTATTACCGGCTGGTGCTGGTGGCCTCCCCGGAATACCTGCGCTTGCAGGGCACGCCGCGTCAGCCTCGGGACTTGAACGACCACGCCTGCCTGCGCCACAAGTTCTGCGCCACCGGCAAGCTGGAAGCCTGGCCACTGCGCCCGGAACCGGGCGTGCCGGAGCCGGTCCTGCGTGCGCCGCTCGTCTCCACCACCATCGAATCGTTGATGCATGTGGCCCATGCAGGCCTGGGGATTGCCTGCCTGCCGGACTTCATGGTCCGCGAATCGGTGGAGCAGGGCCGGTTGCAGCGGGTGCTGGACTATTACCTGGACCACAGCGGCAGTTTCTGGATGCTCTGGCCATCAAGTCGCCATGCGTCGGCGAAATTGCGCGTGTTTATCGACCATATGGGCGAGCGGCTTTTTCCTGCAGACACCGTCCCGTAAGGCTGTGACGTTTTACCGACAGGAATTCGCGCGCCAAGGCCACGTTCTGTTGCACAATACCGCCCTGACTGTTTTCCTCAGGATTTTCGATGTCGACATCATTTCACTTGCGTAGCCTCGGGTTGGCGCTGGTGCTGGCGGGCGCTGCGGGCTGCTCGTCACCCAAGACCGCTATTTATGAACATGAGAATTTCGACGACTCCGGTACGTTTTCCCGTGATTACCCGGTCAGTGACACCGCGGCCTGTGAAGCGGCGCGGCGTGCGCTGTTGAGCCAGGGTTACATCATTACCAGCAGCGATCCAAAGCTGGTGGCGGGTAACAAGAGCTTCCAGCAGACCGGCGAAACTCACCTGCAGATCAGCTTCAACGTGGTCTGTGCCGACGATGGCAGTGGCAATCATCACTCGACGATGTTCGCCAACGCCTTGCAGGACCGCTACGCGCTGAAGAAGGTCAATAACTCCGCCAGCCTGGGTGTGGGGGTATTGGGTTCGGTGTCGATGCCGATTGGCTCCACCGATGATTCGATGGTCAAGGTGGCCAGCGAGACGGTGTCTGCGCCAAAGTTCTATGAGCGTTATTTCGCGCTGGTGGATGTTTTCCTGCCCCAGGAAGTGAAAAAGGCTGCGCATATTCCAGAGAAGCCCAAGGCTGACCTGGGCATTCCGGAACCAAAGGCAGCTCCGGCGGCCGATAAGGTTGAGGCGCCTAAAGAATCCTCGAAAGAAGTACCGAAAGACGCACCGGCCGCACCGGCAGCCCCGGTGACGCCGGCGGTTGTGCCTGCGGCATCGGAGCCGGTTGTGCCGCCGGCAGAACCTGCGCCGATTGCTCCCAAGGAAACCCCGGCACCAGCCCCAGAGGCAACCACCCCGACGCTGCCGGCGCCGACCGAAGCGATTCCGCCCCTGCCGACGCCTGCGCAGTAACTACACCGCTACGGGGTTGGCCTTGTCGACGTTGATCCCGTAGCGGCTGATCGCCTCCGCCACCCTGGCGCGGCTGATCAGGCCGTCATCCGCCAGCGCCTTCAAGGCCGCCAGTGCAATGAAGTAACGGTCCACCTCAAAGAACTCGCGCAAGGCTTCGCGGGTATCCGATTGCCCGAAGCCATCAGTGCCCAGCGCCACAAAGCGTCGACCCGGCACGAACGGGCGGATCTGGTCGGCAAAGATTTTCATGTAGTCGGTGGCGACCACCACGGGCCCGCCCTGGCCCTCAAGGCACTGCTCGACATAGCTGGCACGCGGTTCGCTTTCCGGGTGCAGCAGGTTCCAGCGTTCCACGGCATGGCCTTCCCGGCGCAGCTCGGTGAGGCTGGTGACGCTCCACACGTCGCTGGCCACGGCGAAGTCATCCCGCAGCAAATCAGCAGCGGCGATGACTTCCCGCAGGATCGAACCGCTGCCCATCAGTTGTACCCGTGGTTGCACGGTGTCTTCAGCCGCCTTCAACCGATACATGCCCTTGAGAATCCCATCCTCGACGCCGTCGGGCATCGCCGGGTGCGGGTAGTTTTCGTTGAGCAGGGTAATGTAGTAGTAGATGTCCTCTTGCTCGACATACATCCGGCGCATGCCCTCGCGAATGATCACTGCCAGCTCGAAGGCAAAGGTCGGGTCGTAGGAAACGCAGCACGGGATCACCGATGACAGCACATGGCTGTGGCCATCGTCATGCTGCAGGCCTTCGCCCATCAGTGTGGTGCGTCCGGCGGTCGCCCCCAGCAGGAAGCCCCGTGCCCGCGCATCGCCTGCGGCCCAGGCCAGGTCGCCGACCCGCTGGAAGCCGAACATCGAGTAGAAGATGTAGAACGGCACGGTCATCAACCCGTGGTTGGCGTAAGACGTACTCGCGGCGATCCACGAGGAAATGGCACCGGATTCATTCAGGCCTTCCTGCATGATCTGTCCGTCCTTGCTCTCCTTGTAGTAGGACAGCTGGCCGGCATCCTGTGGGGTGTAGAGCTGGCCGACAGCGGAGTGAATGCCGATCTGGCGGAACAGGCTTTCCATGCCGAAGGTGCGGGACTCGTCCGGCACGATGGGCACGATCAACTTGCCCAGGTTCGGGTCCTTGAGCAGCGTGCCGAGGATGCGCACAAAGGCCATGGTGGTGGAAATCGCGCGCTCGCCAGTGTCCTTGAGTTGGGTGGCGAAGGCCTCCAGTTCGGGGATCTTCAACGACTCGACCGCGCTGTGGCGAGCCGGTACGTAACCCCCCAGCGACTGGCGGCGAGCGGCGAAATAGCGCGCTTCTTCACTGTCGGCGGCCGGTTTGAGATACGGGATTTCGGCCAGTTGATCGTCGGCCACTTCCAGCCCGAAGCGATCACGGAAGGCTTTGACGGCATCAGCGCCCATCTTTTTCAACTGGTGGTTGATGTTCTGGCCTTCGCCGGCCTCGCCCATGCCGAAGCCCTTGACGGTTTTCGCCAGGATCACCGTCGGCTGGCCGCTGTGGCGCACTGCGGCGGCATAGGCGTTGTAGACTTTGTCCGGGTCATGGCCGCCCCGTGAGAGTTTCCAGATATCGTCGTCGGACATGTCCGCCACCAGCGCCAGCAACTCGGGGGTATTTGCCGAAGAAGTGTTCCCGCACGTAGGCGCCGTTTTGCGATTTGTAGTTCTGATAGTCGCCGTCCACACATTCCATCATGCGCTGGCGCAGCAAGCCGCTTTTGTCCTTTTCCAGCAGCGCATCCCAGCCGCCACCCCAGATCACCTTGATCACGTTCCAGCCGGCGGCGCGGTACAGGCTTTCGAATTCCTGGATCACCTTCGCGTTGCCGCGCACCGGACCATCGAGGCGTTGCAGGTTGCAGTTGACCACGAAGATCAGGTTGTCGAGTTTCTCGCGCCCGGCCAGGGAAATGGCCGCCAGGGATTCCGGCTGATCCATCTCGCCATCACCGAGGAACGCCCACACCTTGCGGCCCTGGTGCTGCTTGAGGTCGCGGAACTCCAGGTAGCGCATGAAGCGCGCCTGATAGGCGGCGGTGATTGGTCCGAGACCCATGGACACCGTAGGAAATTGCCAGAAGTCCGGCATCAGCCGTGGGTGCGGATAGGACGATAAGCCGTCGCCGCCGGCTTCCCGACGGAAATTGTCCAGTTGCGCTTCGCTGATTCGGCCTTCGAGGTACGCCCGCCCGTAAATGCCCGGTGCCGAGTGGCCCTGGATGTACACCAGGTCGCCATCGAAACTGTCAGTTCGGCCACGGAAGAAGTGGTCGAAGCCTACGTCATACAGCACGGCAGCCGACGCGTAGGTCGCGATATGCCCACCCACGCCGGAATGTTTGCCAGCGCGCAGCACCATGGCCATGGCGTTCCAGCGGATAAACGCATTCAGCCGGCGCTCGGTGGCCAGGTTCCCGGGGTAGGGCAGTTGGCGGTCCACGGGGATGGTGTTTACGTAAGGCGTGGTCACCCGCCCGTAGAAGTCGCCATGCCGCGCCACATCGAAATCCAGCAACTGATCAATCAGGTAATGCGCACGCGGGCGGCCTTCGGTGGTCAGCACCGATTCGATGGACTCCAGCCATTCGCGGGTTTCCTGTGGATCGTCGTCGAGGCGTACTGCAGTGTTCGGGGTCATGTCAGGCTCCAGGGTGGACGGGTTTCAGCGTGTGGGCTCCTTGTGGGAGCTTTGCGAATGTAGTTGCAATTGCAACTACATGACTGAATCTAGCGCGGGATGAGCTACTATTGCAACCTTCTTGAAATTCCCCGGATTGGTATTGCATGTCGTCGAAAGAGCCTGATGTCTGGTTTCGTTTTGTTCGGGCCCACAGGACGGTCATCCGTGAAATCGAACGGCGCCTGGCCGATGCCGGTCTGCCGCCGTATGCCTGGTACGACGCTTTGTGGGGCCTGGAAAGTGGCCCCGATGGCACCCGGCGCATGCACGAATTGGCCGATGTACTGGCCATCGAGCGCTACAACTTGACGCGCCTGGTGGACCGTCTGGAAAAGGACGGCCTGGTGGTGCGTTCGCGCTCCGACGGTGACGGGCGTGCTGCCTTTGTCTCAATCACCGACGCGGGCCGGGTGTTGCGCAAAAAGATGTGGAAAATCTACGAAAGCAGCGTGGATGAGTTGTTTTTGTCGCAGCTCGACAGCGAGCAACGCCGGGGCTTTGCCGAGGCGCTGGAACGCACGGCGGGGCTGGCGATGGAGGCGGGCGTGCAGACCCGTGGGCGGCGTAAGACCTGAAGCAAATATCAGATAGCACCGAGATCCAGGGTGGGAGCTGGCTTGCCTGCGATAGCGGACGGTCTGCCAAAGTATCGGCGCCTGGCACCCCGCTATCGCAGGCAAGCCAGCTCCCACATTTGATCGCATTCCATTCATCTAAGGTGATATCGATGCAGGGCGGCTTCTACCTGTTCTACTTCGATACGGCCGTCATCCGCCAGCGCCTTCAATGCCAGCACCGCTACCCAATATCGACTGGGTGGTGACGTTTCCACCGAGCCCGCGCCCAAGGCTACAAACCGCGCATCCACATACCCCGCCAACTGATCAACGATCGGCTGCGGATACCCGGTAACCGCGACCACCGGCGCGCCATCCCCAGCCAGGCAATCCCTTAAATGACAACTGCGCTTCGGTGCCAACGTATGCAGGCGGTTCCAGCGTTGCGCCGCATCCGCCTCACGGGCCAGCCGTGTGTAGCTGGGGCAGCTCCACAGTTGTGCCGCGACATTCCAATCCGTTTCGAGCAACTGCGCGGCGTGCACGACTTCTTCAAACGCTCGACCCGCGCCCAGCAACCGCACCTTCAATTCACTCGTGTATGAGCGCCGGACCCGGTACATGCCCCTGAGTGCATGGTCACGATCCTGCGGGCTCAGCCCTGGCCCGTCGTATTGATCGTGCAATGCCAGGTAATAAAACCCCGGCTCTCCGTCGACATACAGCGCCTGCAAAGCCGCCAGCACTACCGCCCGCGCTTCCTCGCCGGAGGCCGGGTCATAAGGTGTGCAGTGGGGATTACTGGCCAACCACAAGGGCAGTGATGGGGAGGGCCGGGTTTCATTGTCGTTGCACAAGATGCCTCGCTGGCGGGTCTCGCTGGACAATGCGCGCAACTGCGCCGATGACGCGGCCGTGTGCAGGTACAACATGGGCTTTTCCCCGGTGTTGCGCGCAAACCACGTGGGCCAGCTCATCACCCGGCGCGAGCGCGACTGGCCGCGAATCACCCACGCCTGCCGGCTGGACTCCAGGGTGTTGGCCATGGTCATCACGCTATACAGGGGCGAGCAGCGGGGCTGCTGCATTGCATTCAGGGCGTCGATACAGATCAGGGCAGAGCGTTCGGTGCTGGCAGTCATGAGCAGGGTCGCTTGGCAACGGGTGCCCATACCCTAATGGAATTCCGCTTTTGATTGCAATTGCAATGATTGCAGTTGCATCTAAAATTCATCCGGCTAAATCAACGCAACACTGCTACGTTTAATCTTGAAGTGCAGGAACGTCATGCCACGGACATTTTTTCGTCATGGCGGCACTTTAGGCTGGTTGTGCAGGTCATTAAGCAACCCCTTTTCATAAAACAAGGAGTCAACCATGGACGATTACCAGGAAGAACTGTTGGAGTACCAGGCCTTTGAACTGGATCCGCTGGATCCGGTCGATGATGCCACCGAGCTGTAAGACAGACGTCAGGCGGAATGCCGCTGACTGCGGCGAAATTCCCCTGGGGTCTGGCTGTTCCAGCGTTTGAAGGCGCGTTGAAAGGCTTCTGCTGAAGCAAAGCCGAGCAAATAGGCAATTTCACCGAACGCCAGTTCGGTATCGCGAATGTAGGTCATGGCCAGGTCGCGGCGAGTGTCATTGAGAATCGCCCGGAACTGAGTCCCTTCTTCCGCCAGCTTGCGCCGCAAGGTCCAGGTCGGCAGTTTCAAGCGTGACGCCACTTCTTCCAGGTCGGGTTCCCGGCCACCATTGAGCATCGGCCCGAGCAACCGGGTAATGCGCTCGCGCAGGCTGCGGGTGCGCGTCAACTGCTCCAGTTCCCGTTCACACAATTGCACCAGTAATTGCCAGGTACTCGGGCAATGTTCCGGGTTGCGCATGGCCAGGGTTTGCTGGCTCAGGCGCAGTTGATTGTGCTCGGCGCCAAACTGGATCGGGCAGTCCCCCAGCACGCTGTAGCGCTCGCTATAGTCCGGTGCCTCGAATTCGATTTCGATGCGCTGCGCCTGCACCGGTTGCAGGCTCAGGCTCGACAACTGATGCAGCCACCCGGCGATGATCGAGTCCACCACAAAGCGGTTATAGGCGTTGTACGGGCTGATGGAATAGAAGCGCAACCAGGCCCCGTCCGTATCCTCGTGAAAGCTCGACTGGCCGCGATAGTTGGAGCCGTACAAGGCTTCGAAGCGTGTCAGGGTGCGGGCGGCTTCGCGCACGGTAGGGGCCTGGGCGGCGGTGACACCGGCGAGGCCGGCCTGGCTCAAGCGGCTGAGCTGGCCCATGCGCAGCCCCAGACTGGCGTCGCCGGTCAGCTGGATGGCGGCGTGGCCCAGGCGCATATAGCGCGGGATCGACAAGCGCGCGCCGGCCTCGGCCAGGCGGGCCGGGTCAAGGCCGTATTGCAGCAGCAACGGTTGCGGGTCCAGGCCATGGCTGTGGATCGCATCGGCCAAGGTGTGGACGAAGCCCACCGACAAATCCCCAAGCCGCACCGGTTTCATCGTGTTACAGCCACACGTTCAGCAGGCGCGCGCCACGGGCATTGCCGTCGGCGAACACCTGGCCGTTGCTGCTGAGGAAGCTTTGCCCGGCGCTGCCCATGTCAAAGAACTGCCCGCGCAGGAACACGCTCATGCCGGCAGTCGCCTGGCTGATGGGTTGTTGGCTGATCAGAGTCAGGCGGTGCCAGGCTTCGCCTTCGCTGAGTTCTTCGGGCTTGAGGCTGATTTCCGGCGGCGTCGACACGCTTTTGAAGCCGCGCCACGGCTTGTCCCAGGTCTCGCGGCCAATCACGAAGGCCGGGACGGCCACCAACTGGGCGCCTTGCTCGTTGAGCTTGCGGTAATTGTCCGGGTACCAGCTGTCGCTGCCGATCAGAATGCCCAGGCGCCCGGCCGGGGTGTCGACCACGCTGACGGTGTTTTCGTCGCCGGGTTCGATAAAACCGCGCTCATCGAAAATCGGATACAGCTGGCGTTGCGGCTGGCCCACCGCCAAGCCATCACGGTCGAATACCACGCTGGTGTTGTACAGCGCGCCATGGCCGATCTGCAGCTGGCCCTGGCTGACGCTCGGGTTGGGCAGGGCAATGGAGCCGGCTACCAGGGTCACGCCGAATTCCTTGGCCAGACCGCCGAACAGCACCTGATAGTCGCGGGCCATGGCCGGAGCCTTCATGCGCAGGTAGGCGTCGTCAATACGGTCATCACCCTTGGCGCTGATCAATGCCCGCAGGAACAGCAGCGGGTTGCTCGCCGACAGCCAGTTCATCGCGTCCTTGAGGTTGGTGGCCTGATACAGCTCGTTCTTTTCGCCGCTGACCATCAGCCAGGTGCCGATATGTTCCGGCAGCACCACGATGGTCTTGTCGTTGATCAAGCCCTGGTCGCGGGCCTTTTGCAGATAGGCCGCCAGCTTCAGGTGCAGGCGTTCCAGGCTCTGGTAGTCGGCGGGGAACAGTTCCGGCTGGATGCCCAGCAGGTTACCGCGGTCGGCGGGCACGCCTTGGTCGACGGCCAGGTTGATCCGCAGGTCGGACAGGTAATGGCCCACGGGGCGCTCCTGGGTCCAGACCAGATAGGCGGAAACGGCGGCGACCAGGGCCATGATGAGGGTGAATCCAAGAAGTTTACGCATGGGAAAAAGACAACGGACCGGGTGCAGGGTTCGGTACCTAGGGTAGGGCTCATGTACGCGGTTGCCAAGGGGCGCTGCGCATTTGGATCAATAACTTGTCAGTTACAGTCATTGAGCGGCAACCGGCAGCCTCTTAGGCTGTGGGACATAAACCGATGGAGTGCCATTCGAGCGCTCCACGTCCCGTGATGATCCGTTGTGGAGCTGTACCATGACCGCTGCTGCCTACCCGCACCTGCTGGCCCCGTTGGACCTGGGTTTTACCACCCTGCGTAACCGCACCCTGATGGGCTCGATGCACACCGGCCTTGAAGAGAAACCCGGCGGCTTCGAGCGCATGGCGGCCTATTTTGCCGAGCGCGCCCGTGGCGGCGTGGGCCTGATGGTCACCGGCGGCATTGGCCCGAACGATGAAGGCGGGGTGTATGGCGGTGCAGCCAAGCTGACCACCGACGAAGAGGCGCAAAAGCACAAGATCGTCACGAAAGCGGTGCACGAGGCGGGCGGCAAGATCTGCATGCAGATCCTCCACGCCGGGCGTTATGCCTATAGCCCGAAACAGGTCGCGCCAAGCGCAATCCAGGCGCCCATCAACCCGTTCAAGCCCAAAGAGCTGGACGAAGAAGGCATCGAAAAGCAGATCAGCGATTTCGTCACCTGTTCGCTGCTGGCCCAGGTCGCCGAGTACGACGGCGTGGAGATCATGGGCTCCGAAGGCTACTTCATTAACCAGTTCCTCGCCGCTCACACCAACCATCGCACCGACCGCTGGGGTGGCAGCTATGAAAATCGCATGCGCCTGCCGGTGGAAATCGTGCGCCGGGTGCGCGAAGCCGTAGGCCCGAATTTCATTATCATCTTCCGCCTGTCGATGCTCGACCTGGTGGAAGGCGGCAGCACCTGGGAAGAAATCGTGCAGTTGGCCAAGGCCATCGAGCAGGCCGGTGCAACGATCATCAACACCGGCATCGGCTGGCACGAAGCGCGGATCCCGACCATCGCTACCAAAGTGCCACGCGGTGCGTTCAGCAAGGTCACCGCCAAGTTGCGCGGTTCGGTGCAGATTCCGTTGATCACCACCAACCGGATCAACACCCCGGAAGTCGCTGAGCAGATCCTGGCCGAAGGCGACGCCGACATGGTCTCAATGGCCCGCCCATTCCTCGCCGACCCGGACTTCGTCAACAAGGCCGCCGAAGGCCGCGCCGATGAGATCAACACCTGCATCGGCTGCAACCAGGCGTGCCTGGACCACACCTTCGGCGGCAAGCTGACCACCTGCCTGGTCAACCCGCGTGCGTGCTACGAGACCGAGCTCAACTACCTGCCGGTCAAGCAGATCAAGAAAATCGCCGTGGTCGGTGCCGGGCCTGCGGGCCTGGCGGCCGCCACCGTCGCTGCCGAGCGCGGGCATCAGGTGACGCTGTTTGATTCGGCCAGCGAGATCGGTGGCCAGTTCAACATCGCCAAGCGCGTGCCGGGTAAGGAAGAGTTCTTTGAAACCCTGCGCTACTTCAAGCGCAAGTTGCAGACCACCCACGTCGAGCTGTGCCTGAACACTCGGGTCGACGTTGAGCAGCTTGTTGCGGGCGGTTACGACGAGATCATCCTCGCCACCGGCATCGCGCCGCGCACACCGGCCATCCCGGGCGTGGAAAACGCCAAGGTATTGAGCTACCTGGACGTGATCCTGGAGCGCAAGCCTGTGGGCCGTCGCGTGGCGGTGATCGGTGCCGGCGGTATCGGCTTTGACGTGTCGGAATTCCTCGTGCACCAGGGCGTGTCCACCAGCCTGGACCGCGAGGCATTCTGGAAAGAGTGGGGCATCGATACCCAGCTTGAAGCCCGCGGCGGTGTGGCCGGGATCAAGCCCGAGCGCCATGCGCCGGCGCGTGAAGTGTTCCTGCTGCAGCGCAAGACTTCCAAGGTCGGCGACGGCCTGGGCAAGACCACCGGCTGGATTCATCGCACCGGTCTGAAGAACAAACAGGTGCAGATGCTCAACAGCGTCGGGTACCTGAAGATCGACGATGAGGGCCTGCATATCCGCATTGGCGCCGAGGGTGAGCCGCAGGTGCTGGCGGTGGACAATATCGTCATCTGTGCCGGCCAGGATCCGCTGCGGGAATTGCAGGATGGCCTGGTCGCAGCCGGGCAGAACGTGCACCTGATCGGCGGTGCGGACGTGGCGGCCGAACTGGATGCCAAGCGCGCCATCAACCAGGGTTCGCGCCTGGCGGCCGAGCTGTAAACACGCCAAAGGGGCGGTGGTAGACTACCGCCCCTTTTCTTGTGCAGAACCGCCCTTATGGGTCCTTTCGACTGGCTTCCCCACGCGCCCCTTGAACCCCTGAAGCTGGACTGGATGGGGCCGGTGGAAGTGACCGTGCTGCGCCTGGATCGCATCGACCCGCTGATCAGCGGCAACAAGTGGTTCAAGCTCACCGAACACCTGGCGCAAGGCCGGGCGGCGGGTGCCAGCGGGATCATCAGCCTGGGCGGGGCTTACTCCAATCATTTGCATGCACTGGCGGCGGCCGGGAAACGCTTCGGTTTTCCTACCGTTGGCTTGCTGCGTGGCCATCCTCAAGACACGCCCACGGTGCTCGACCTCAAGGCCTTCGGCATGCAACTGCACTGGCTGGGGTATGGCGGCTATCGCGCGCGCAATGAGCCGGACTTCTGGCTACCGTGGCGCGAGCAGTATCCGCACCTGCACCCGGTGCCTGAGGGCGGTGGTGGCTTGGCCGGTGCGTTGGGCTGTGGGGTGTTGGTCAGTCAGGCGCAGGCGCAGTTAGGCGGCCTGGGCTGGGCGGACTATCACGGTTGGTGGCTGGCAGCAGGCACCGGCACCACCCTGGCGGGATTGGTGTTGGCCGAGGCGGGCGCGCATCCGGTATATGGTGCGCTGGCGGTGCCCGACGACCACGGCGTGGCGCAGCAGGTACGGGCGCTTGTGCAAGAGGGTTATGAATTGCTGGAGGCCAGCCGGGGCGGCTTTGGCAAGGTTGATCCGGAGTTGCTGGCCTTTATCGACGCCACCGAGCAAGCCTGTGGCCTGCCCCTGGAGCCGCTGTACACCGGCAAGGCGTTATTGGCGTTGAAGCAGCAGATTGAAGCCGGGAGATTTTCCCCCGGCACCCGTCTGATCTTTGTCCACACCGGTGGCCTGCAAGGCCGCCGAGGATTCCCTGTAGGAGCTGTCGAGCTTTAGCGAGGCTGCGATGCAGGCGCTGCGGTCTGGCAGGTACTGCGCGGTGATCCCATCGCAGCCTCGCTGGGGCTCGACAGCTCCCACGGTTACTGAAGGTTCCCTCTCTTGCCGGGCATCATCCGTAATGCAGTATTGTCCCGCAGCACATAGTGATGGCCCAACCCCGCCAACGCATGCAGGCCGATCAGCCAGTAACCGACCTTGCCGAACAGCACATGCCAGCTTTCAATCTCTTTGGCCAACGCCTTGTTTTCGGCAATCAACGGCGGCAGCTCGATGCCGTAGAACATCACTGAATGCCCCTCCGCGCTGACGATCAGCCAGCCGGCGATGGGCATGCCGATCATCAAGGCATACAGCGCCATGTGCATCAGGGTGGCCAGGAAGGATTGCCATTGCGGCGGGGCCGGCACGATCTTCGGCGCCACGCCCAGGCTGCGGGCGAACAACCGTAGCCACACCAGTACAAATACGGTCAGGCCGAACATGAAGTGCATTTCCACAATCAACGTACGGCCGCCGCTGCCTTTGGGAAACTGCCCGCGTAATTCAATGCAGGCGTAAACCACCGCCAGCAGCACCACCATCAGCCAGTGCAACGCAATCGACATGGTGCTGTAACGCGTATCGGAATTCTTCCAGGGCATCGCTTTCTTCCTCACTCATCAGGGCAAACCTCCGTTCTTTCGCGACGGAGTCCTTTCAATGTAAGCCTGTTTTAGAAGGTTTGCCCGTGAGAGAAGGGTGTATAGGCGATCTTTTGATCTCGATCAGTAGCCCTGTGGCATTTCACCCCGTGCCAGGCGCTGGTTGATGTCGGCGATCACCGCAGGCAGGTCGGTGATGGTGTCGATCATGTAGTGCGGGCGCGAGCCTTCGAACATGGCCTCGATGCGCGTGCGTTCGCTGGCGAGTGTGTCGGCGTCCAGGGCGCGGAACTGCTCGTAGGTCAGGCCCAGAGCGTTGCCTGAGCAGGTCAGCGCCACGGTCCACATGCCGGCGCGACGGCCTTCGAGAATGCCCGGCACGGTGTCGTCGATCTTCACGCAGGCCGCGACATCATCAATTCCGAGGGCGATCACGTTGGCCAGGGCCTGGGCTGGCCATGGGCGGCCGTTGGGTACTTCGTCGGTGGCGACCACGTGGTCGGCGACGTAGCCGTTGGTGGCGGCCAGTTCGACGACTTTGTCCATCACCTGCTTGGGGTAGCCGGAGCACGAGCCGATCTTGATCCCTTGCGTGCGCAGGTTGGCGATGGTGTCCAGGGCGCCGGGGATCAACGCCGAGTGCTCGGCGATTTTCTCGATCTGCAGCGGCATGAAGCGCTGGTAGATGGCGGTCACGTCATCGTCGGTTGGTGTGCGGCCAAAGGCCTTGCGATAGCGCTCGGCCACTTGCGGCTGGTCACACAGGGTGCGGATGTGGTCCCACTTGCCCATGCCCATCGGGCCGCGGGCTTCTTCGATGGAGACCTGCACGTCGAATTCAGCGAAGGCTTCGACAAAAATCTGCGTGGGGGCGAACGAGCCGAAATCGACCACAGTGCCGGCCCAGTCGAGGATCGCGGCTTGAAGCTGGGTTGGGTTTGCGTAGTTCATGGTTCAGATCCTGTGAGTAGTGGGCAGTCAGATGTCGAGCACGTTCATTTCTTGCAGCACCTCGGCCACCGCGGCGACGGCGGCTTGCATCTCGGCCTGGTTTACATGGCCGATGCAGCCCACGCGGAAGGTTTCCACCTGGGTCAATTTGCCCGGATACAGAATGAAACCCTTGGCCTTGACCCGTTCGTAGAACTCTTTGAACTGGTAGCGCGGGTCTTTCGGCGCATGGAAGGTGACGATGATCGGTGCCTGGATCGCGGCAGGCAGGAAGCTGCGCAGGCCCAGTTCGGCCATGCCATCCAGCAGCGCCTGGCAGTTGTCGGCGTAGCGCTGGTGCCGGGCGGGCAGGCCGCCTTCTTCGTTGTATTGCAGCAGCGCTTCGTGCAGCGCAGCCACCACGTGGGTTGGCGGTGTGAAGCGCCACTGGCCGGTCTTGGCCATGTAGCTGTGCTGGTCGAACAGGTCCATCGCCAGGGAATGGCTGTTGCCTTGGGCAGCGGCCAGCGCCCGCTTTTCAGCGAACACAAACCCCATCCCCGGTACGCCTTCCAGGCACTTGCCGGAGGCGGCGATCAGCGCGTCGAACGGCACTTCACGGGCATCGATCGGCAGCGCGCCGAAGGAACTCATGGCGTCGATGATCAGGCGCTTGCCGTGGCGTGCGATGACCTGGGCGATCTCGGGCAGCGGGTTCAGAATCCCGGTGCTGGTTTCGCAATGGATCAGTGCAACGTGGGTGATGCCCTTGTCGGCGTGCAGCAGGCGGTCGACGTCGGCGGCGGTAGTGGGTTCGTCTTCGGCGGTTTCAAAGGTACTGAACTCGCGGCCGAGCACTTCGCAGATCTTCGCCAGGCGTTTGCCGTAGGCACCGTTGATCAGCACCAGCACCTTGCCGTCCCGTGGCACCAGGGTGCCGATGGCCGCTTCCACGGCAAAGGTGCCGCTGCCTTGCAACGGCACGCAATGGTGACTGGCGGTGCCGTTGACGATCACCAGCAGTTGCTCGCAGAGGCTGGCGGTCAGTTGGTTGAAGCGGTCATCCCATGAACCCCAGTCGACCATCATGGCCTGGCGGGTACGGTCCGAGGTGGTCAAGGGCCCGGGGGTCAGCAGGATCGGCGCGGCAGTGCTCATTCGTGTGTCCTCGCAAAACAATGGGATGAAGTTACGGCGCCTAAATTGCAGTTTGGCTTGTCATCAATCAAATTGTTTGTTGTTATGCGAGCTATCAGTGAGGCCGATAGCTATGAACCTGTTTCAACTGCGTGCGTTTGATGCCGTAGCCCGCGAGGGCAGTTTTACCCGGGCGGCCGAGCGCCTGTTCATCAGCCAGCCGGCGGTAACCGGGCATATCAAGGCGCTGGAGGAGCACTACCAGATTGCCCTGCTGCGGCGTACCGCGCGGCGGGTGGAGTTGACCGAAGAGGGCACCAAGCTGGCGGCGATCACCCGGGCGATCTTCGGCCTGGTGGAGGAGGCGCAGACCTTGCTGGAGGCCAACCGGCAATTGCTTACCGGGCGCCTGGAAGTGGCGGCGGACGGGCCGCACATGGTCATGCCGATGCTGGCCAGCCTGAGGCAGCGGTATCCGGGGATTACCGTCAATTTGCGCCTGGGCAACGCTCAGGAAACCCTCGCGGCGTTGCTGTCGGAGCGCGCCGATGTGGCGGTGTTGACGGAGGTGGAGCCACGAAAGGGCCTGCATTTGCAGCCGTTGATCGAGTCCCGGATTTGCGCGTTGGTGCCTGCCGGGCATCCGTGGTTGGCGGAGCCTGCGGGGATTCGGCTGGAGCAGTTGGATCAGGTGATCATGGTGTTGCGTGAACCCAGCTCGATTACGCGGCGGACCTTCGACGATGCCTGCGCCCAGGCCGGTGTGCAGCCCAAGGTGTTGCTCGAGCTGGACAGCCGTGAGGCGGTGACGGAAGCAGTGGCGGCTGAATTGGGGGTTGGTGTGGTGTCGTCGATGGAAGTCAGCCGGGACCCGCGGGTGCATGCGATTCCGATCCAGGGTGAGGGGCTGGTGAACCGGCATGTGATCGGGTGCATGGAGCGGCGGCGGGAGTTGCGGTTGATTCAGGCGTTTTTCGAGTTGGCGCCCTGAGGGGGGTTGGCTGAAGACCGAGTTGGCGCCATCGCGGGCAAGCCCGGCTCCCACAGTTGACCGAGTTGTTCTGGAATACGCGGTCTAATGTGGGAGCCGGGCTTGCCCGCGATGAGGCCCCTGAGTTCACCGCAAACTTTCCCGCACAATCTCCAGAAAAGTCGCCACCACCCGCCGCGAACTCTGCTCTTTCAAACACACCAGGGTTTCCTTCATCCGCTGCGTACAGTCACGGATCGGCATCGCATACACCCGCGAATCGGCCCCAAACTCCGCAGCCGACACCACCCCCACGCCAATCCCCACCACCACCGCCTCCCGTGCGGCTTCGCGGCCTTCCACCTGAATTGCCGGGCGAATCCGCAGCCCGGCCTGGTGCATTTCCTGCTCCAGGGTCTGGCGGGTCACCGAGCCGATTTCCCGCAACACCAGCGGCGTATCGTCCAGGTCCGCCAGGCAGATCGACTCACGGCCCGCCCACGGGTGGTTGCGGGCGACAAACGCGAGCAATTGATCATCCGGCAATGGCAATGACAGCAGCCGCTCGTCGTCCACATCGCGCCCCAGCAGCGCCAGGTCGGCCTGGTAGTTGTAGAGGCGAAACAGCGATTCATCGGTGTTGCCGGTTTCGATCTTCACGCTGATGCCCGGGTACAGCTGGCAAAAGCGCGCGATCTGCGGCAGCACATGCACGGGCGCATCGACCGCGAGTGTCAGGGTGCCGGTTTGCAATGCCCGGGAATCCTGTAACAGCTCTTCGGCTTCCGCCGCGACCGCAAACAAGCGCTGGGTGATGCTCAACAGGCGCTCGCCAAGGTCGGTCAACCGTACTGAGCGTTTGTTGCGATGAAACAGCAGCACGCCGAAGCGTTCTTCGAGCTTGCGCACCTGGTCGGAAATGGCCGGCTGGCTGAGGAACAAGCGCTCGGCGGCGTGGGTAAAGCTGCCGTGGACGGCCACCGCATGGAAGGCTTTGAGTTGGGCGTGGGACACCGACATCGCGAATCCTCTTACAAGCTCAGCTTATATTTGAAATACGATAAATCGATTTTACCTATTAGTCAGCCATTGCTTTGATAGCCCCCAGTCGCCGTAAGTCGAGTCCTACACCTTCGGCGGCCATGGGTCTTCTCCGTGCTTACCAGCGGGACTCATCTGACCAATACCGCGCCTTTCCAAGCGCCGGTACTGCAGTGCTCAACAATAAAAATACAGGCGTTTGCTTTTCATTCTGCCGGCACACTCACACCCGAGGTCAGAACCACCATGAATACTCCCTTGAGTAACATCAAGCGTTGGCGCGTGCAGATTTTCGCCATCACCTGGCTGGCGTACGCGGCCTTCTATTTCACCCGCAAAGCTTTTTCGGTGGCCAAACTGGGGATCGTCGACGACCCGAGTTTTCCGCTGGACAAGATGATGATGGCCAACCTGGATGGCATCTACCTGGCGGCCTACGCCGTTGGCCAGTTCACCTGGGGCATGCTCGCCGACCGTTTCGGGCCGCGTGTGGTGGTACTCGGCGGGTTGCTGATTTCCGCCGCCGCCGCCCTGGTGATGGGCACGTTTGCCACCTTGCCGATCTTTGTCACCTGCATGTTGATCCAGGGCCTGGCCCAGTCCACCGGCTGGTCGGGGCTGTGCAAGAACCTTGGCAGTTTCTTCCCGGCACAGCAGCGTGGGCGGGTGCTGGGGCTATGGAGTTCGTGCTACGCCTTCGGCGGCCTGGTGGCGTCGCCGTTTGCCGGCTGGTGGGCGTATACGCTGATCGGCACCTGGCATGCAGCGTTTATCTCAAGTGCGGCCGTGGTCGCGGTGGTGGCGGTGCTGTTCTTCATTTTCCAGCGCAACACGCCACAGGATGTGGGATTGCCAGCGGTGGAACCCGAGCCGGAGCAGACCGCTGCCGAAAAGAGTGCCAGTGTGCTGGAGCCGTTGCGGGCCATCTTGCGCAACCGCACGGTGTTGACCCTGGGGCTGGCGTACTTTCTGTTGAAACCGGCGCGTTACGCGATCCTGTTGTGGGGGCCGGTGATTGTGTATGAGCAGATGCCCTCGGTGGGCAAGGTCGGCGCAGCGATTGTGCCCACGGCGTTCGAACTGGCGGGGTTGCTGGGGCCGATCATGATCGGGATGGCGTCCGACAAACTGTTCGGCGCCCGGCGCATGCCGGCCTGTGTCCTCAGCCTGTTGGCGCTGACGGTGGCGCTGGCGTTGTTCATGGGCGCCTTGCACACCGGCAGCGTGGTGCTGGTGATGGCGTTGCTGTTTGTGATGGGCCTGACCCTGTATGGGCCGGACTCGATGATCAGCAGCACCGCCGCCATCGACTTCGGCACCGCCAAGGCCGGCGCGACGGCGGCGGGGTTCGTCAACGGCTGCGGTTCGGTGGGGGCGATTCTTGGCGGCTTGTTGCCAGGCTACTTCGACACGGTCACGGTGTTTATCGTGTTTGCCGGCGCCGCGCTGTTTTCCTCGCTGGTGTTGATGCCGTACTGGAACGCCAGGCCCGCGGTGCTGGCGCAGGTGGGCGACTTCGTGCCCGACCGTGAGCGCGCCATCAATCCCTTGCGGACCTGAGGGGCATGGCCGGTTTTTTGGTGGATTAGAGTGTTTCAGCGCTATAAACTCTGCCCCCAAAGCGCCGGCCAGTAGACGTCTCGGCGCGATGGACAGAAGAGAGTGAGTCATGGGCGCACAGTGGAAAGTCAAACATAAAGAAGCGGCATCCAATGCCAAGGGCAAGATCTTCGGCAAGCTGGTGAAAGAGATCACCATTGCCGCCCGCAACGGTGCCGACACTGCCACCAACGCACATTTGCGCCTGGTGGTGGAGCAGGCCAAAAAGGCCTCGATGCCCAAGGAAACCCTGGAACGCGCGATCAAGAAAGGCGCCGGTCTGCTCGGTGAGACCGTGCAATACCACCGTGTGACCTACGAAGGTTTTGCCCCGCACCAGGTGCCGCTGATCGTTGAATGCGTGACCGACAACATCAACCGCACCGTGGCGGAAATCCGTGTGGCGTTCCGCAAGGGGCAACTGGGTGCTTCGGGCTCTGTGGCCTGGGACTTCAACCATGTGGGCCTGATCGAAGCGTCGCCGGACAGCCCGGACGCCGATCCGGAAATGGCCGCGATTGAAGCCGGTGCCCAGGATTTCGAAGAAGGCGAAGAAGAGGGCACCACCCTGTTCATCACCGAGACCACCGACCTGGACGCCGTGCAGAAAGCCTTGCCGGAGCAGGGTTTCACCGTGTTGTCGGCCAAGCTGGGCTACATCGCGAAGAACCCGGTGAGCGGTTTGAGCGATGAGCAGATGGCTGAAGTCGAAGCCTTCCTGGAAGGCTTGGACAACCATGATGACGTGCAGGACATGTTCGTCGGGTTGGCGGGTTAATTCTAACCGGATGTGAACTCGGCCCAAATGTGGGAGCGGGCTTGCTCGCGAATACGGTGTACCAGCCAAGTATGTATTGACTGACACACCGTATTCGCGAGCAAGCCCGCTCCCACATTGGGTTTAGCGGAGTGTGGAAGACTGCAACAGGGTTGTGATTGCCTCGAACCCAGGCCGGGCCAGCACCTCCGGCTGGCAGCAGTTATCCCGCAAGGCTTCCAGCGCCACGCGCTTTTCCTCGCTCAATCCCGTATCAATCCTTTCCAGCAACTCCTCCAGCAACACGCCGAACGCGCGCACTTCTATACGCTGCAACGCGCGGGTTTCCTGGCTGTCGACCGTGGCGTGAAACGACGCGGCACCAAAGTCCCCCAGCAAACATTCACCGGCTTCATTCCACAGAATGTTATGGCCGTACAGATCGCCGTGGGTGATGCCTTGCTCGTGCAGGTGCGCCGCCACCGAAGCGATGCCCCGGGCCATGCGCAGCGCCACCTCCGCGCTGAAACGGGTGGTGGGCTCGTAGATATCCCGGGTGCACGATGCCAGGCTCGGCAGGGCCGCGAGGTTGCGGTAGCTCGGTTCGATCAATTGCATCACCAGCGCCGCCTGGCCTTGGGGGTGCTCGACCACTCGGCCTTCCACCTTGATCAGGTTGGCGTGCAACCCGGCGGCGATGCAGGCGTGCATTTCGTGCAGGGGCGAGCCGTCACTGGTAATGCTGCCTTTATAGAGTTTCACCGCCACCGCCTTGGCCGCCCCGTTTGGCGAGGTCCAGGACGCTTTGCGGATGATTCCGGAAGCGCCTTCCCCCAACACTTCGCCCAATTCCAGCTCGGACCAGGGAATGTTTGGCGTCGCGTCATGCCGGGCCTCTTCCACGGCCATCTCTACCGGGTTGCCGGCGTAGGCCAGCCAGGTCAGGCTCGGCAAGGTCAGCAGCCAGTCCGGCAAGCGGGTCAGGCGGTTGGAGGCGATGCGGATCAGTTCGAGGTTTTTGCACTGGGCCAGGCTTTGCGGCAACTGCTCCAGGTGGTTGCCGGCCAGCATCAGCTTTTGCAGCAAGGGCCGTTCACCCAGCTCCCTCGGCAACTGGCTGATGCGGTTATCGGTGAGGATCAGCCAGCGCAGCAGGGGCGGCAGCGATGCCGCCGGGACGCTGCTGATCTGGTTCGACTTGAAGCCGATCATGCTCAACTGCGCACACTGGCCCAGGCATTCCGGCAGTTCGGTAAAAGCGTTTTCCGAACAGAACAACACGCGCAAATGGGGCAGGCGGTGCAGGTCGTCCGGCAGGCTACTGAGGGCATTGCCGGTGAGGTTGAGGATTTCCAGGGAGTCGGCCAGGTCGAAGATTTCCCGGGGGAACTCCGTCAGCCCGCAGCGCAGGTCCAGGCGTTTGATGCCGGCCAATTGGCCGGCCTTGAGTTGGGCAAGGGTATCCATGAACAGCGCGTCACTCGGCAATAGGGGCGTGAATGGCGCTCATGATAGCGGGTTGCGGGCCGATCTTCTGCAACTGCCCGAGGCGGCTGGCGGTGCGGGCCAAATCGATGGCCTGGCCACTGAGGGATTTTTCCAGCGGCTGTTCGCCGATCAGCACTAAGTGTTTGTCTTGGTCGTAGAGCACGTCTACCAGATTGATGAACCGTTGCTGGGTGGCAATCGGGCACTCCGCCAGATGCGGCAGGCCATCGATGATCCAATGGTCATAGTCGCGGCACAGTTGCAGGTAGTCCATGACCGCGGTCGGTTGTTCGCACAGGTCGCTGAAGCTGAAGGCGATGCTGCGACCCTGATGCCTGCGGGCAATCAGTTGCCGGGCACCCACCGCCAGGTTCAGTGGTGGGTGATCCACTGACGGCAGGCCCAGGGCCTCGCGCTGCGCAGATGTGCCGGGCCAGACGAACTGGCCTGCCGTAAAGCGCTGATCGCCATGGGCCTGAGCCATGCCGCGATAATCCTGGGGTGCACTGACTTCCATCACGTCCATGCGCGCACTGATCAGCTCGATCACCGGCTTGAATCGCTGGTGGTACAACGGATTCGGCAACAACCCGGCAGGCGGGTAATTGGAGGTCACCAGCACCCACACCCCGCGCCGGAACAGCGCCTTGAACAGGCGGCTGATCAGCATCGCGTCGCCGATGTCGTGCACATGAAACTCGTCGAAGCACAGCACGCGGCAACCCTCGAGCAGCTTGTCCAGGGTCACGGCCAGCGCATCGCGCTGCTGGCGATGGGTAAACATCCCCTGGTGCAGGCGGGCGAAAAAGTCGTGGAAGTGCACGCGCTGTTTCTCGGCAACCGGCAGTGCCTGGAAAAAACCGTCCAGCAGCCAGCTTTTGCCCCGGCCTACGGCGCCGTGCAGGTACAGGCTGCGGGTGGGGCGCCCGGCCAGCAGGTGGGCGGTTTGTCGGGCCATGTCCTCGATGACCTGCAACTGGCTGGGGCTGAGGGTATAGCCCTGTTGCCGGGCCTTGCCTTGAAAAAAAGCCGCGATGCCGGGGTCGGCGTCGGTCGCCGCAGGTTTACCCAGCAACCGTTTGAGCAGGGGCGGTAAAGCAGCCAATGTCAGTCACTCTGTATGTCGGTGGTCGCTCACTTTAGAGCGCCGGTTACGGTTTGACCAATAGAGAAGCACACCGCCAGCTATCTGGAAACGGCATGGCTGAATGGATCCAAAACAACGGCTTGACTGGCGGATTCCCCTCAAGTGACTAACCTCATACACAGCGGTCACCCCTGTATAAGGATTTGGGGCAGTGAAGGGACAAGCAGTCTTGGCAATCATGAGCGCGATGCTCTGCAACACGGTTTATGGTGCACAGCTCCAGGTTGAGGTGCGCATCGACGTGCAGCGCGGTTGCCAGTTGGTCGGCACCACGCGTGAGGCCGGTATCGAGCAGCTCGGCGTGCTGGATTTTGGCAGCGGCTCCCGCCTGGATGACCCGGCTGGCCCGTTGAGTGCAGCCTTGATCAGCCAGCGCCAGCCACGCCTGGAGTGCAACCCGGACACGCCGTATCAGATGCGCGTCGACGGCGGCCTGCATGGCGGCGTCGGCGAAGTGCGTTACCTGGGCGCCGCCGCCCCTTCGATCAAACCCATTCCCTACCGAATTTATGCCGACGCCGCGCGCCGCATCCCCTTGGCCGTGGACGTGCCGGTGAGCGGCCGCGTGCCCGACTCCGGCACGGTGGACTTGCCACTTTACGGGCGCATCGAACCGCTCAAGGACATTCCCGCCGTAGGGCGTTATTCCGACCTGCTCAAAGTGACGGTGACATGGTAAGCCGCGCCCTGGCCTGCATCGCGCTGGGCGGCCTGTTGCTGCTGGCCGAGGACGCCCAGGCGGCGGTGGCCGGGCAGATTCATGCACGGCTGGTGATCACCGCCAGTTGCCAGGTAAGCAAGGGCACCGAAAGCGCGCCGGTGAGCCCGGATGGCGGCTCGGCCTTGCTGGATTTCGGCAGCCACGGGCCCACCTGGGACAAGGGCCTGGGCGCCGGCATCAGCGATGGCGACAAGGCGGCGCTGGCGGTGTCCTGCAACCCGTCGGTGGTGAGCAGTTTCACCGTGACCATCGACGGCGGCGCCCATGGTGACGGCGTCACCCGGCGCTTGAGCAATGGCCGGCAAACCATACCGTATCGGCTGTCGGCCGACCCCGCAGGCCGGAGCACCTACAGCATCGGCCAGCAACGCAATTTCGTCGTGACCAAGGGCGCTCAGGTACCGATCCCGGTATTCGGCTCGGTGGTGGCGAATACCAGGGCCTTACCGGCCGGCATCTACACAGACACCCTGACGGTGACTCTGGATTGGTAAAACATGAGGATGGACATCATGCATGCACTTGTATCGAAAGCAGTTTTTCCATTGGTGGCGCTGGTGTGGGTATCGGGCATCCAGGCAGCCACCACCGTGACCGGGCAGATCAGCTCCACGCTGATCCTGACCAACAGCTGCCTGGTCAACGGCGTGGGCGGTACCACCGGTTTGAACTTCGGTACGATCAATTTCGGCACCACCAACAGCCAGTTCACCACCCAGTCCGGCCAAGTGCTGGGCGGCGGCGGCGGCGCACTGTCGATCCAGTGTTCTTCGGGTACCTCGCCGGTGATCACCGTGGGCGCCGGGTCCCATGACGGCCAGTCCACCGGCGGCACCCGGGCGCTGTATGACGGCGTGGCCAATTATGTGCCGTATGACTTTTACACCGACTCCGGGCATTCAACGCTCCTGGCCATCAACGGCACCATCAACGTGGGCGCGAGCACGGGCGTTGCGCAAACCGTGAATATCTACGGCCAGGCCGTGGGCAAGGCGGGACTGCCGGCGGGTACCTATACCGATACGGTGTCCGTGCAACTGACGTTCTAATGCCATGAAACGGGCCTGCTGGGCGGCGCTGGCGGTCATTACGGGTTGGGGAATGCCGTTGTCGTTGCTGGCCGTGACCAGCCAGACCATCCAGGTCAGCGCGACGATTGCCGCAGGCTGCCTGGTGGTGGGCGGTGGCACGAATTACGGCAGCCTGGCGTTCGGCAGCTACTCATCGTTGTCCACCAGCACGGTGTCGGTGGCGCTGAGCGGCGGGGTGACGCTGCAGTGCACGCCGGGAGTCACCTTGAACATGACCGTGGATGGTGGTTTGCACAACGTCAGTGGGCGGCACATGCAGCTCAATAGCGGCAGTGCCCAAGTCGCGTATCAGCTGTTTCGGGACGCGGCGTTCAGTCAGAGCCTGGGGATCAGCCAGAGCGTCAGCGTGGCCTATAGCAACGCAAACAATATAACCCTGCCGATTTACGGCCGGGTGGTGTTACCGGGTAACCAGCCTGGGGGGACGTACAGCGACGTGCTGCAGGTGCAGCTGTCCTGGTAAGGCGATTGGCATGAGGAGTGGACTCTATGTTTGCAGCTTCCCGGTGGTATTGGGTTGCGGGTGTTATTGGCTTGGCGGCGTTGGGCGCGGGGCAGGCCCAGGCGGCCAGCTCGGTGCTGATCTGGCCCATTGATCCGGTACTGGAGGCCGATCAACAGGCCAGCGCCTTGTGGTTGGAGAATCGCGGTACGGAGACCGCCAATTTGCAGATCCGGGTATTTGCCTGGAGCCAGGGCGGGTTTGACGAGCAGTACCAGAACCAGCGTGACGTGATCGGCAGCCCGCCGGTGGCGAAGATCGAGCCGGGGCAGAAGCAACTGGTGCGCCTGACCCGCACCCGCGAAATACCGCCGGGCCAGGAGCTGGCGTATCGAATCATCATCGACGAAATTCCTGGCGCCGTTCCTGAAACGCCTGCCGCCGATGGCAAGACGGCCGCCGCGATCCGCTTTCAAATGCGCTATTCGGTGCCCTTGTTCGCCTACGGCGCAGGCCTGTGGAGCAAGGACGACGCGACCCGCCAGCGCGACCCCAAGGGCGCGGGCAAACCTGACCTGAGCTGGAAGAAAGTCACGGTGGGCGGGCGCAACTATGTGGAGATGCGCAACCAGGGCGCAGTGCATGCGCGGCTGACCGACGTGGCGTTCAAGCAGGGCGGGCAAACCCGGCCGCTGGTGGACGGCTTGCTGGGCTACGTGCTGCCGGGCGCAACCATGCGTTGGCCGGTGCCGGAAGGTGTAGCCGGCGACCAGCCGTTGCAGGTACGAGTCAATGGCGCAACGCAACTGGAGAACCTTGCACCGGGACGGTAACGCAATGGAATAGGGCATGGAGTCGCCCTTGGTCTTAACGGATGGAGATGTCCATTGATGGACACAATGCCTTGGTGAGCCTTGAGCAGGCTCGTAGTCGATGGCGATCGGTGTGGGTGGTGGGCGGCCTGTCTGGCCTGGCGCTTGCGCCGCTTGGCGTGGCCGCTCCGTTGCCGCCGCCCCCCAGCAACATGGAGGCTGTGGCCGATGCACAGTTGTTCCTTGAATTGGTGGTCAACCAGATGGACACCGGCCGGGTGGTCGCCGTGGATCAGCGTGCCGGCGGCCTGTTTGTGCCGGCGGCCACCTTGCGGGATATCGGCATGAAACTGCCGGCCGACATCACCAGCGAAGTCGCGCTGGACCACGTGCCCGGCCTGCACACCGATTACGACAGCCAGGGCCAGCGCCTGATGCTGACGGTACCGCCGGCATGGTTGCCGGCGCAGTTCATCGGCAACCGCGATAACTACCCGCGCACCCAGGCGCTCACCAGTTTTGGTGCGTTGCTCAACTACGATGCCTACTTGAATGACACCGACGATGCCGGCACTTACCTGGGGATCTTCAACGAAGTGCGGCTGTTCGACACGTGGGGCACGCTGTCCAATACCGGCCAGTACCGCACCACCTTTGGTGGCCAGACCAGCGGCAGTACCCTGGACAATGGCTACCGGCGCTATGACACCACCTGGCGCTTTTCCGACGATGAACGCCTGCTGACCTACGAGGCGGGCGATGTGATCAGCGGCGCGTTGCCGTGGAGCAGCTCGGTGCGCCTGGGCGGGGTGCAGGTATCGCGAGATTTCGGCGTACGCCCGGACCTGGTGACTTACCCCTTGCCGCAGTTTGCCGGGGAGGCGGCGGTGCCGTCGTCGGTGGACCTGTTTATCAACGGCTACAAATCCAGCAGTGCCGACCTGCAGCCGGGCCCTTACACCCTGACCAACGTGCCGTTTATCAACGGTGCCGGCGAAGCCGTGGTAGTCACCACCGATGCGTTGGGTCGGCAGGTTTCAACCACGGTGCCGTTCTACGTCACCAGTACGTTATTGCAAAAAGGCCTGTCGGACTTTTCGGTAGCGGCCGGTAATTTGCGCCGGGACTACACCCTTCGGGATTTTGGCTACGGCGCCGGTGTGGCCAGCGGCACGTTTCGTTACGGGGTATCGGACTACTTCACCCTGGAAAGCCATGCCGAAGCCGCAGGCGACCTGACCCTGGGCGGGCTCGGCGGCAACGTGCGGCTGGGCAACTTCGGGGTGCTCAACACGGCCCTCAGCCAAAGCCAGTTTGACGGCGAGACCGGCCAGCAACTGAGCTTCGGTTATCAATACAGCAACCAGCGCTATAGCCTGTCTTACCAACGGGTAGAGCGCCGCGACCAGTACGCCGACCTGACCCTGGTCGACACTCCTTATGCGAGCCTTAGCAAGCGCAGCGAGCAGGTGACCCTGAGCCTGAACCTCAACGATTTCGGCAGCATCGGTGCTGGCTATTTCGATGTGCAGGCGGCCGATGACTCCCGCACCCGGCTGTTGAACCTGACGTGGAGCAAGCAGTTGTGGCGCAACACCAGTTTCTACCTGTCGGCCAACCGTGAGGTCGGCGACAGCAACTGGGCCATGCAGGCGCAGTTGGTGATTCCGTTCGACGTCTACGGCAGCCTGGCCCTGAGCAACGAGCGCAGCCAGGCGGGCGAGAGTCGCCAGCGGGTCAACTACAGCCGGGCGGTGCCGTCCGAGGGCGGCGTGGGCTACAACCTGGGGTATGCCAGCGGCGACGGGCCGGCTTACCGCCAGGCTGACCTGACCTGGCGCATGCAGTCGGTGCAATTGCAGGCGGGCGTCTATGGCAGCAGCGACGCCGAGACACGCTGGGCGGATGCCAGTGGCTCGTTGGTGTGGATGGACAAGCAAGTGTTCGCGGCTAATCGGGTGAATGACGCGTTTGTGGTGGTGAGCACTGACGGTTATGCCGGGGTGCCGGTGCTTTACGAAAACCAGCTAGTGGGTGAAACCGATCGCAACGGGCATCTGCTGGTGCCGTGGAGCAGCGCTTATTACCGCGGCAAGTATGAAATCGACCCGCTGAACCTGCCGGTCGACGTGCAGACCCCGAATGTCGAGCAGCGGGTGGCGGTACGTCGCGGCAGCGGCTATTTGCTGGAGTTCCCGGTGCGCCGGGTGATCGCGGCCAGTATCACCCTGGTGGATGCCCAGCATCAGGAGTTGCCCCTGGGCAGCCAGGTGCGCCACGAGCAAACCGGGGCGCGGGCAGTGGTGGGTTGGGATGGCCTGGTGTACCTGGAGAACCTGGCGGCCCACAACACCTTGCAAGTCACTGTGGGTGAGGGCCGTTCCTGCCAGGCAACGTTCGATCTGGATATCAACGAAGCACAGGTGCCGCTGATCGGGCCGCTGGTTTGCCAATGAGATAAGGAGTGTGGGTGTGCGGGGCAAGGAATGCATAGTGGGGCTGCTGGTGCTGGCGGGGCTGGGCTTTTCGACACAGGTGATGGCCGCGTGCTCGGTGCCGGGAACCACCTCGCCGGCCGGCTTTGGCTCGATCAGTTCGATGACGGTGCGCACCGCTCCCCAGACCAGTTCCACCACCAATGCCGGCTTGAATTGTGGGGCCACGCTGATCTCGTTGCTGGCAGCCAATGATCACTTCTATGCAACCATCACGTCGGCCACCAGCGGCATGGTCGGCCCCACTGGGGATATCATCAGCTATACGATCTACGGCAATAACAGCACCAGTTACCCGATCACCCGTGGTACCCAATTCGATTTCGGCGCCACCGGCATCGCCCAAAGCCTGGGCCTGGTATCCGGGCCAGGCACGAAAACCGTGCCGCTTTATCTGAGTTCCATCATCGGCAGCAATGTGGCGGCCGGCCTTTACACTGAGACACTAAGCATTGCCTGGACCTGGAATTATTGCTCGGTCCTCGGTGTGGGTTCTCTCTGTGTCATACGGGACACCGGCAGTGGCACGGCTTCCCTGACCGTCAGCATGACCGTGGCCAACGACTGCACAATCTCTGCACCCAACATCGCCTTCGGCAGTGCGCCGGTAGTCAGTGGTTTTTCCAGCGTGAACGGGCAGGCCACCATTGCCTGCACCAAGGGCAGCGCCTACACCGTGGGCATCAGCGATGGCCAGAACCCGGTGAGTGTGGGTGGGCAGCGGCGGATGGTGTCTGGCAGCAATTTCCTGAATTACGACATTTTCAAAAGCGCCACCACCACCCGTTGGGGCAGCGTGAGCACCGCCCGGCGCGCCAGCTCCACGGCTGAGGTGAATCCCGGGAATGGCTTGGGTACCGGTAGCCAGGTGTTCAACTACAACGCCGCGATCTATACCAACCAGACCACACCGCCGGCCGGCACCTACGTCGATAACGTGGTGCTGGATGTGGCCTTCTAGAACCGCATCGTCTGCTTGAGCATTTGCGTGGTCGACGGGTCTTGCGGGCTGACCATCGCATAGTTGTAGCCCGCGCCTGACCAGTATTCGGCCTGCAGCCCGTCAGCACTGCGGCTGCCACGGGGCAGGAATTTGTTTTCCGGGCCTGGCGGACGGATATAGAAACTGATGCGTCGCCCTTGAGGGTCTTCATACAGCACCATGGCCGCTGCACCCTGTTCGGTGCTGAGCAGGCGCCCGCTGACCGCCTTGAACCCGGCCTGGCTCAGGTCCGGCAGGCGGTAGGCCTGGTTGAAGTAACGGTCGAGCCAGCCTTGCATGTCGCCACCGCTTTGCACGTGGTAGTCGGCGGGCAAGATGCCGTCCTGGGCAAACAGGCGGTAGGCCTGCATCGCGTCGCTCATGGGCGCCATGCTCTCGAGAAGGGTGGCCTGGCGGGCCTGCCAGCCACCGAGGCCGCCGACACTGACAGCAATCAACAGCATGGCGGCGGTTGCGAGATGGCGGCGTGACTGGCGCTTGACCCGCTGGCGAATCAGGGCAGGGTCCAGCTCGGGGTTGGCGGGCTGTTGCAGTGCGCCGCTCAACGATGCCCGCAGATGCTGCGCGTCCTGTTGCCAGGCGTGCACCTGGGCGGCGACGTCCGGGTGGGCCGCCAGCCAGGTTTCGAGTTGGCGGCGGTCAGCGTCCAAGAGCTGGTGATCGACGTAGGCATGCAAATCGCGTTCGCTGGGAGGCAGGCTGATCATTTGAGTATCCGCAGGGCAGGGCTGGTGATTTCGCCGTCGCTGAGCTGGCGCAGGGCCTGGCGCGCACGGGACAGGCGAGACATCACGGTGCCCAGGGGCACCTCAAGGATGTCGGCGACTTCTTTGTAGCTCAAGCCTTCCACCGAAACCCACAGCAGCAGGGCGCGCTGTTCGGTGTTCAACTTATCGAAGGCTTGCAGGGTCGATTGCGCGATGACCGTGCGCTCGACCGACGGCTGCGAATCATCGCGGCCGGTGAAAAATTCCAACATGCGCGTGTACCGCCGGGAGCGTCGATGGGCATCGAGAAACTGCCGGTAGAGGATCGAGAACAGCCAGGCGCGCAAGTCGCCTTCGAGGCGTTTGTCGGCCCAACTGATGATCGCCCGTTCAAGGCTCGCCTGCACCAGGTCATCGGCGCTGCTGCTGTTACGCGTCAGGGACACGGCAAATCGCCGCAGTCTGGGGATGAGTTCACGTAACTGTTCGTCGAGTTCGTGCATGGGATTCTGGCTAGTCACTACGCTGGGACTAGGAAGACGTCCGGCGTTGAAGGTTATTCCAGGCCGATAAAAATAAACAGCAGGCCAGGGAATAGAGTGCGCTGGCGTTCGTCCCAAGTGTTCCGACCTTATGTTTCACCCACTCAAGGCCCCTGGCCCTGGAGTTATTTCATGGTAGATCACTCATCACCGCCCCGTCCGCCGCTGAGCACCGCAAGCCTGATAATTCGGTTGGCCAGCATCGGCGTGGTGGTTGCGGTTGTGGCCGGGGCGTTTGCCTACGTCAACGGTAGCCTCGACCCACAGCGGTTGCGCCCCAAAACCTTGGTCAACGCCCTGGAAACCAACAATGGTTTGCACCCTGGCTACCGTCGCAACCATGCCAAGGGCGTGTGCGTGGCCGGTTATTTCGAGAGCAGCCCCGAGGCGCGCCAGTACTCCAGTGCCCAGGTATTCAGCGAGGCGCGTACACCGATCATCGGGCGTTTTGCGCTGCCCAGCGGCAACCCGTATGCACCGGACAGCAGCGTGCCGATCCGCAGCTTTGCCTTGCAATTCAGCTTGGCAAACGGCCAGCAATGGCGCACCGGGATGAACAGCATGCCGGTGTTCCCGGTGGGCACGCCCGAGGCCTTCTTTGAGATGCTCAAGGCCGGCGCACCTGACCCGGCCACCGGCAAGCCGAACCCGGCGGGTATGCCGGCGTTCTTCGCTTCGCACCCCGAGACCGCGCCGTTCCTGGCCTGGGTGAAGACTGCCAAGCCGTCTGCCAGCTACGCCACCGAAACCTATAACGGCATCAACGCGTTCTACCTGGTAAACGCCAGCGGTCAACGCCAGGCCGTGCGCTGGGGCGTCGTGCCACAAAGCCAGGATGCCGCGGGGGCCACGGCGCCTGCCGGCAGCGATTTCCTCGAAAAAGACCTGGCCCAGCGTCTGGTGGCCGGGCCGTTGCGCTGGCAGTTGAACGTCACCCTGGCCAACCCGGGAGACCCGGTGGATGATGCCAGCAAGACCTGGGCCGGCGAGCACAAGGTGCTGAATGCCGGGACGCTAGTGCTGGAAAGCAGCGAGCCGCAAATGGACGGTGATTGCCGCGACATCAACTTTGATCCACTGGTTTTGCCGAGCGGTATTGAAGCTTCGAATGACCCACTGCTGGCCGCCCGTTCGGCGGCGTACGCCAGTTCCTACCTGCGTCGCACCAGCGAAGTCAGCCAGTTGCACAGCGCCCCTCAGGAGTCGAAGCCATGAATGTCCAACCTCGGTTTTTCGCCCCGCTGGCGCGCCTGCTGCACTGGCTGATGGCGTTGATGATCATCGCCATGCTGTTTATCGGCGCGGGCATGGTGGCCTCGGTATCGGAACGTCATGAGTGGCTGATCCACCTGCACAAGCCGCTGGGGATTGCGATCCTGGCACTGGTGATCGTGCGCTTGGTGGTACGGTTTTCAACCCGTCAGCCGCCGCTTCCGGCGGACTTGCCGCTGTGGCAAGCGTTGGCGGCCAAGGCCTCCCATGTGGTGCTGTATGCGTTGATGCTGGTGTTGCCGCTGCTGGGTTGGGCGATGATTTCGGCGGCCGGCGATCCGGTGATGCTCAGCAGTTCGGTGCAGTTGCCGGCGCTGGTGGGGGCGAATGCGCCACTGTTTGCGGTGTTGCGCAAGGCTCACGGTTATCTGGCGTATTTGCTGTTTCTGACGGTGCTGCTGCACCTGGCGGCGGCGCTGTTCCACGGTTTGATCCGGCGTGACGGCGTGCTGCAAAGCATGACCGGCAGCAAGGACTGAAGCCTTGCCCGGCGACGACTGCCGTGGTGCAGCCGTCGCCGGGAGGGTGGATTCCTAGCGCAGTACGCTGACGATATCCGCCACGCTGCTCAACACATCCTTGCCCAACTGCATCGAGCGTTTACCCGACCAGCCAGTGTGCGGGTTGGGCGCGTCGTCGTTGTCCTTGAAGGGCATTTCCAGGGTCAGGGACAGGCAATCGAACTTCTCGCCGACGCTGTTGCACGCCAAGGTCATGTTGGCTTCGCCCGGCAGGTCGCGGGTGTAGCCGTGAACGGTCTGGAAGTCCCGGGTGAGGCCGCTCAAGTGGCTGCGGAAGTGTTTCTCCAACTGCTCGATGCGCGGCGTGTAGCCGGGGTTACCTTCACAACCGGCGGTGAACACGTAGGGGATTTCCTCGTCGCCGTGGATATCCAGGAACAGGTCAACGCCGTATTTTTCCATTTGCTCCTGGACGAACAGCACTTCGGGACTGATCTCCTGGCTAGCGTTCTGCCAGGCGCGGTTGAGGTCCTGGCCCATGGCGTTGGTGCGCAGATGGCCATGGAAGGCGCCATCGGGATTCATGTTCGGCACCAGGTACAGGTCAGCGGCGGCCAGGAGCTTTTTCAGCTCGGCGTCTCCGTCCTGCTGCAGGCGCTCGATGATGCCTTCCATAAACCATTCGGCCATATGCTCGCCGGGATGTTGCTGGGCGATGATCCAGACCTTGCGCTTATTGGCCTCGCCTTTGCCACGGCGCAGCAGTTGGATATCCCGGCCTTCGGCACTTTTGCCGGTGGCCAGCAATTGCGTGCCAGCGCGGTTCAGCGCCTGGTCGATCAGCCAGTTGTGGCGCTCGCGGCTGTAGGGTTCGAAGTAGGCGAACCAGGCTTGTTTTTCGCGGGTTTCGAGGGTGATGTGCAGCGTCTCGCCATCAAAGCGGGTGGGCACCCGGAACCAGTTGATATGGTCGTAGGACACCACTGCGTTGTAGCCGCTCCAGGCGTGCTTGTAGGAAGAATGGCCCGCGTTGCTCAGGCGGAAAGTGTGGGTGTGCCCCACATGCATGCCTTCGGCCTTGAAGTGGAACCACTGGAAGTGCTGGCTGCGCGTATCGGGCTTGATGGCCAGCAGCAACTGGTGGGCATCACTGGCATCGAGTACCTGAATATTGCCGCTGTCGAAGTCGGTGCTGATCTTGATAGAGGTCAAGGCCACGGTCATAGTCTGGTTGCCTGAATATGAGTGTTGTGGCGGGCATTTTACACCGGAGCGGGGTAAAGCCTGGATGCAATTTTTGCAGGGGAAAGAGGGGGCGTCCTCCTTGACGCTGCAGCAGCTTAGGATCTATGAGATTGATTCTCAAGTGCTATTTTTGAAAGAACCGGCCTAGAGCGCTCGATCGACTTTCATTGGGCGATAGTCTTTTGCTACCATGCGCGCCATCAAGCAACACACAGTCTTCATTAGCCTGAAGCCACGCCAGGAAAAACTGGCAAAAAAAAGACCCGGCCAAAGAGCCGGGTCAAAAACCGTGATTAGCCTGATGAGGAGATATTCCAAGAGTCCGACCTAAGGTCTCTTGGTCTATCGACTGATCTCGCGATCAGCTGGGTCCAATAATAATCATTATCATTTGCAAGTCAAATGTTTTTATCCGTCCGATAGAAATATTTTTCCTTTGTGTCTGCTACATCCTGGCCGGGTGTTCGGTGTCCCTTGCCGAAAGCCGCAGCGACCGCTCCACCATCACCTTCGCCATATCAATCAAATAGACCACTGAAAATGCCAGGTCCCGGCTATTGCCGTGGGCGCTGTTTGCCGATTCGTACGCAGTGGCCGCCGCGCTACGCAGCAGGTCGGAAGCGTGGACCAGGGCTTCCTCGTCGCTGATGCCGGGCTTGACCTCGAACAAGGTGTCGTCAACGGAGGGCGGCGTACCGTCCTCTTTCAGGTAATAGTCCAGCGCGCGTTGGGCGGCGCCACTGCTGCGCATGAACAGCAGCTCGTCTTCATCGCAGATTTCGGGCAGGGAATATGGGGTTGTCGTCATAAAGGTCGGTGCTCTGGGTGGATGTCGAAAGCCTGCAACCGATATTAGTACTAATCGTATTTATGGCGTTTTATTGATTACTACAAACTGTTTATTGTCGTTGGGAGTACACAACGTATTGTCAGGCCCCATGGATAAGTGGATAGCGTTGGTCAAGGCCAGCATGAAAGACCGCAAGGTCACACAGGATCAACTGGCGTCGCGCTTGGGCATGTCCCAGGGCGGGGTCGGCCATTGGCTGAACAAGCGTCGGGTGCCGAGCCTGGCTGACATGAACCGGGTGATGCAGGAGCTGGGCCTGGATGACCTCGAGGTGGCGCTGGTGGTCCGCGAAAAGGCGGTTGCGCCATCTCCTGAGGAACTGGAACTGACGCCGCACTACAACCCGAATTACCGTTACCCGGTGAGCGAAGGGAAGGGAGGGTACCCCTTGCAGGAAGAACCTCGGCCATATGGCGCGACTCGTTTCCAGATGAGCGACTACCACGCCCGTGGCAAGGCATTCTGGATGCGGGTGATTGGCGATGCCATGGCTGCCCCCAGCGGCTTGAGCATCATCGAGGGCATGATGGTTCTCGTGGACCCGGGCATCAAGGCCGAGCCCGGAAAATTGGTGGTGGCCCAATGGGCATTCAATCCCCAGGCGACCTTGCGCAAACTGGTGAAGCAAAGCGGCCAGCTTTACCTGGTACCGCTCAACCCGACCTACCCGAAAATGCTCTTCAGCGAAGAATGCCGGATCATCGGCGTGGTGGTGCAGGCGGTCACGAGGTTTTAGCTCGCGGCTTCCAGCTCCACCAGTGCGCTGCCTTCGCCGACCATTTCCCCTTCCTGGCAATACAGCGCCTTGACCACTCCGGCATGGGGCGCGCGGATGCTGTGTTCCATCTTCATGGCTTCCAGCACCACCAACTGCGTACCGGCTTCAACCGATTGCCCGACCTCCACCAGCACCCGCACGATGCTGCCATTCATCGGTGCGGTCAGGCCGCCCTGATGGGACTGGCTGGCGTCTACGACGGCAATCGGGTCGAACAGGCTGACGCTATGCACCTCGCCATCCCAACGCAAAAACACACTGCCGCCCTCGCGTACCGCCAGATGGGAACGGCGCACACCTTGCTGGTCGATCAGCAACTGTTCGCCATGCAACTGTGGCGGGTTGACGCCAGCTTGCAACGTCACCAGGCGATCCTGGCCGCTGCAGCTCAAATGCAGGGAAACCTCGGCCGGCAAACCGGCGCGAAAGCCGTGGGTATCTGCCCACGGTGAACGGGCGTCATTGAGCGGTTGGGTCTGCATGAACGCCTGGCCGGCTGCTTGCCAGAACTCATCGCTCAACTCGCCTGGCACAGGTAGCAGCTCATCCTGATAACGCGGGATAAACCCGGTATCCAGCTCGGCAGCGGCAAACGCCGGATGGCCGATGATGCGCCGCAAAAAGCCCAGATTGGTTTTCAGCCCGCCCACGGCAAACTCATCGAGCATGCCCAGCAGCCGCAGGCGCGCTTGCTCGCGGTCCTCGCCCCAGGCAATCAGCTTGCCCAGCATCGGGTCGTAGAACGGTGAGACGCTGTCGCCTTGCTCGACACCGCTGTCCACTCGTCGCCCCGGACCTGGCGTGGATTCGCGGTACAGCGCCAGGTGCCCGGTGGCCGGCAGGAAATCGTTGGCCGGGTCTTCGGCGTACAGGCGCACTTCTATCGCATGCCCCAGCAGCGGCACTTGCTCCTGAGTCATTGGCAGCGGCTCGCCCTGGGCCACGCGGATCTGCCAGGCCACCAGGTCCAGGCCGGTGATGGCTTCGGTCACCGGGTGTTCCACCTGCAGCCGGGTATTCATTTCCATGAAGAAAAACTCGCCCCGTGCGTCCAGCAGAAACTCCACGGTGCCCGCGCCCACGTATCCGATGGCCTGGGCGGCCCGCACCGCTGCTTCGCCCATGGCCTTGCGCTGTTCGGCGCTCAGGCCGGGCGCCGGGGCTTCTTCCACGACTTTTTGATGGCGGCGCTGGATCGAACAATCGCGTTCGTTGAGGTACAGGCAATGACCGTGCTGGTCGGCGAACACCTGGATTTCCACGTGGCGCGGCTTGAGCAGGTACTTCTCCACCAGCATCTGCGCGTTGCCAAAGGATGAAAGTGCTTCACGCTGTGCCGAGGCCAACGCTTCGGCCAACTGACTGACGTCTTCGACCACTTTCATGCCCTTGCCGCCACCGCCCGCCGTCGCCTTGAGCAGCACCGGGTAACCGATGCGCTCGGCCGCCTGACGGAAGGTCTCCAGGTCCTGGGCGTCGCCGTGGTAACCGGGTACCAGCGGTACGCCGGCGGTCTCCATCAACGCCTTGGCTGCAGACTTGCTGCCCATGGCATCAATGGCCGAGGCGGGCGGCCCGAGGAAGATCAGCCCGGCCGCTTCGATGGCGCGGGCGAAACCGGCATTCTCGGAGAGAAACCCATAACCCGGGTGAATTGCCTGGGCGCCGCTGGACTGGGCTGCGGCGATCAGCTTGTCGATTTGCAGGTAACTGTCGGCGGCCTTGCTGCCGCCCAGGTCCACACGAATATCCGCCTCGCGGGCATGCCGTGCGTCGCGGTCCGTGGCGCTGTGCACGGCCACGGTGGTCAAGCCCATGGCCTTGGCGGTGCGCATGACACGGCAAGCGATTTCACCGCGATTGGCCACCAATACAGTGGTAAGCGTCTTCATGAACGCGGCTCCTGAGGCTGCCAGTTGGGCGCGCGTTTTTGCAGAAAGGCGCGCAGGCCTTCCTGGCCTTCGGCGCTGACGCGGATCCGGGCGATGGAGTTTTCGCAATAGCGACGCAACGCCGGCGTCAGGGCGCCATGGCCGACTTCCCGTAGCAGGTCCTTGCTGGCGCGCATGGCCGCCGGGCTGTTGAGCAGCAGATTGGCAATCCACAATTCGACGTGTACGTCCAAATCATCAGCGGGATAACTTTCCGCCAGCAAACCGATTTCCCGCGCCCGCTGACCGCCAAAGCGCTCCGCCGTCAGGGCATAGCGGCGGGCAGCCCGCTCACCGATCGCCTGTACCACGAATGGGCTGATCACCGCCGGCGCCAGACCAATGCGTACTTCCGACAGGCAGAATTGCGCATCATCGGCACCAATTGCCATGTCGCAGCAACTGATCAACCCGAGGGCCCCGCCGTAGGCCGCGCCCTGAACCACCGCCAGCGTCGGGATCTTCAGCTTGGCGAGGTTGTACATCAGCTCCGCCAGTTCACGGGCATCGTCCAGGTTGGTGTGGTAATCCAGCTCGGCCGACTGCTGCATCCAGGCCAGGTCGGCACCGGCGCTGAAGTGTTTGCCGCGCCCGCGCAGTACCAGGAAGCGCAGGGCCGGGTCGCCTTGCACCTGGTCCAGGGCAATGATCAATTCGCGGATCATTTCGGCGTTGAACGCGTTGTTCTTGGCTTCACGACTGAGCCACAGGGTGGCAAAACCACGGGGGTCGGTGATCAGTTCGAGGGTGTTGAAATCGGTCATGGGGTGCAGCTCCATTTACATGCGGAACACGCCGAAGCGGCTCGGCTCGATGGGGGCGTTCAGCGAAGCGGACAAGGCCAGGGCCAGCACGTAGCGGGTCTGCAACGGATCGATGACGCCGTCGTCCCACAGTCGTGCGCTGGAGTAGTAGGGGTGGCCCTGAGTTTCGTACTGGTCGAGTATCGGCTGCTTGATCGCCGTTTCCTCGTCGCTGCTGAAACCCTGGCCCGTGCGCTCGGCCTGCTCACGCTTGACCTGTACCAGCACGCCGGCCGCCTGTTCGGCGCCCATTACGCCGATGCGTGCGTTGGGCCACATCCACAAGAAGCGCGGGTCGTAGGCGCGGCCACACATGCCGTAATTACCGGCGCCGAAGCTGCCGCCGATGATCACGGTGAATTTCGGCACCTTGGCGCAGGCCACCGCCGTGACCAGTTTGGCGCCGTGCTTGGCAATGCCGCCGGCTTCGTATTTCTGGCCGACCATGAAACCGGTGATGTTTTGCAGGAACAGCAGCGGAATCCCGCGTTGACAGGCCAGCTCGATAAAGTGCGCTCCTTTTTGCGCAGCCTCGGCGAAGAGAATGCCGTTGTTGGCCAGGATCGCAATCGGGTAGCCGTGCAGGTGCGCAAAGCCGCACACCAGGGTGGTGCCGAACAGTGCCTTGAATTCATCGAACACCGAGCCGTCCACCAGCCGCGCGATCACTTCGCGCACGTCGAACGGTTGCTTGGCGTCGGCCGGGATCACGCCGTACAGCTCTTCGCTGCTATAAAGCGGCGCCAGCGGCGTGCGTTGTTGCAAGTGCCCCAGCTTGCGCCAGTTGAGGTTGGCCACACTGCGCCGGGCCAGGGCCAGCGCATGTTCGTCGCTGTCGGCATAGTGGTCGGCCACCCCGGAAATCTTGCAGTGCACATCGGCACCGCCCAGGTCTTCGGCGCTGACCACTTCACCGGTCGCCGCCTTCACCAGCGGCGGGCCGGCGAGGAAGATGGTGGCTTGCTGGCGAACCATGATTGCTTCGTCCGCCATCGCCGGCACATAGGCGCCACCGGCGGTGCAGGAACCCATCACCACCGCGATCTGCGGGATGCCCTGGGCGCTCATGTTGGCCTGGTTGAAGAAGATCCGCCCGAAGTGCTCGCGGTCCGGGAACACTTCATCCTGGCGCGGCAGGTTGGCGCCGCCGGAGTCCACCAGGTAGATGCACGGCAAACGGTTCTGCTCGGCGATGGTCTGGGCGCGCAGGTGTTTTTTGACTGTCAGCGGGTAGTACGAACCGCCTTTCACCGTGGCGTCGTTGGCGACGATCATGCACTCGACGCCTTCCACCCGACCAATCCCGGCAATCACCCCGGCCGCCGGCACGTCTTCGCCATACACCTGGTAAGCGGCCAGTTGGCTGAGTTCAAGGAACGGCGAGCCAGGATCGAGCAAGCGATTGATCCGCTCGCGGGGCAACAGTTTGCCTCGGGATGTATGCCGCTCCTGAGCCTTGGCGCCGCCGCCTTGCTGCACTTGGGCGAGCAGGCTGTGCAGGGCGTCGACCTGTTGGAGCATCGCCGCGCTGTTGGCGGCGAATTCCGCCGAGCGCGGGTTGAGCTGGGTGTGCAGGGTAGCCATGGTGCGCGCTCCGTTCAGCGGGTTTCGTTAAACAGTTCGCGACCGATCAACATGCGCCGGATCTCACTGGTGCCGGCGCCGATTTCATACAGCTTGGCGTCACGCAGCAGGCGGCCCGCCGGGAATTCATTGATATAGCCATTGCCGCCGAGAATCTGGATCGCGTCGAGGGCCATCTGGGTAGCACGTTCGGCGCTGTACAGGATCACCCCGGCGGCGTCCTTGCGCGTGGTTTCGCCGCGTTCGCAGGCCTGGGCCACCGCGTACAGGTAGGCGCGGCTGGCGTTGAGTTGGGTGTACATGTCGGCGACCTTGCCCTGGATCAGCTGGAACTCGCCGATGCTCTGGCCGAACTGCTTGCGGTCGTGGATGTAGGGCACGATCAAATCCATGCACGCCTGCATGATCCCGGTCGGGCCCCCGGAGAGCACCACGCGTTCGTAATCAAGGCCGCTCATCAGCACTTTCACGCCGCCATTCAGCGCGCCGAGGATGTTTTCTTCCGGCACTTCGACGTCATCGAAAAACAGCTCACAGGTGTTGGAGCCGCGCATGCCGAGCTTGTCGAACTTGTTGCTGCGGCTGAAGCCTTTCGAGTCGCGCTCGACGATAAACGCGGTGATGCCGTGGGCACCTTTTTCGAGGTCCGTCTTGGCGTAGATCACGTAGGTGTTGGCGTCGGGGCCGTTGGTGATCCAGGTCTTGCTGCCGTTGAGCACATACATACTGCCGCGTTTGTCGGCGCGCAGCTTCATGGAGACCACGTCGGAACCGGCGTTCGGTTCGCTCATGGCCAGGGCGCCGATGTGTTCACCGCTGATCAGCTTGGGCAGGTACTTGAGTTTTTGTTCGTGGGTGCCGTTGCGGTTGATCTGGTTGACGCAGAGGTTGGAGTGGGCGCCGTAGGACAACGCCACCGAAGCCGAACCCCGGCTGATCTCTTCCATGGCCACCACGTGGGCCAGGTAGCCCAGGCCGGCGCCGCCGTATTCTTCCGGCACGGTGATGCCCAGCAGGCCCATGTCGCCGAATTTGCGCCACATGTCGGCGGGGAACAGGTTGTCGATATCGATCTGCGTAGCCCGTGGCGCCAGCTCCTTGGCCACGAAGGACTGCACCTGGTCGCGCAGCATGTCGATGGTTTCACCGAGGGCGAAGTTCAGGGAGGGGTAACTCATGGACGGGCACCTTCTAACGTTGTTTTTGTGTGGCCAATGCGCCCGGGGAGGGCGATCACCTTTACGTTAACGTAAGCTTGCGTTGCAGGCCTGTCAATCGTAGTTTACGTTTACGTCAACCTACAAAAAAGACAACAGGGGTCGTTATGGATCAATCGAATCAGAGCTACAGCCGTGGCTCTCAGGACAAGGCCTTGCTGGCCATGACTATCGGCCAAGCCTTTGATCAAACGGTTTCGCGCTACCCCGACGGCGAAGCGTTGGTCGTGCGCCATCAACAGCGTCGCTATACTTGGCGGCAACTGGCAGAGACGGTTGATTTGCATGCACGTGCGTTCCTGGCCATGGGGATGCAAGCCGGCGACCGCCTGGGCATCTGGGCCCCGAATTGCGCCGAGTGGTGCATCAGCCAGATCGCCAGCGCCAAGCTCGGCGTGATTCTGGTCAACATCAACCCGGCGTATCGCAGCAGTGAACTGGAGTACGTACTCAAGCAGTCCGGTTGCCAGTGGCTGGTGTGCGCCGAGTCGTTCAAGGCCTCCGATTACCACGGCATGCTGCAGGAATTGAAGCCCGACCTGCGCGGCATCGTCAGCCTCGATCCCAGCCCGCCCCCAGGGTTCACGCCCTGGTCGCAATTGGCGGCGCTCGGCGCTGGCACTCCGCCCGAGCAACTGCAAACCCGCCAGGCCAGCCTGCACTTCGATCAACCCGTCAACATCCAGTACACCTCCGGCACCACCGGCTTTCCCAAAGGCGCCACCCTCAGTCACCACAACATCCTCAATAACGGCTACATGGTTGGCGAAAGTCTGGGCCTGACCGCCCAAGACCGCCTGGTGATCCCGGTGCCGCTGTACCACTGCTTCGGCATGGTGATGGGCAACCTGGGCTGTATCACCCATGGCACCACAATGATCTACCCGAATGACGGTTTCGACCCCCTGCTGACCCTGAGCGCCGTCGCCGAAGAACAGGCCACCGGGCTTTACGGCGTGCCCACGATGTTTATCGCCATGCTTGATCACCCGCGCCGCGCTGAATTCGATCTGTCGCACCTGCGTACCGGGATCATGGCCGGCGCCACCTGCCCGATCGAAGTGATGCGCCGGGTCATCAGCGAGATGCACATGAGTGAGGTGCAGATTGCCTATGGCATGACTGAAACCAGCCCGGTGTCGTTGCAGACCGGGCCGGATGACGACCTTGAGCGGCGGGTGACCACCGTCGGTCGTACCCAGCCACAGCTGGAAAGCAAGATCATCGACGAGGCGGGTAACACGGTTGCGCGGGGCCAGATAGGTGAGCTGTGTACCCGTGGCTACAGTGTGATGCTGGGTTACTGGAACAATCCTGACAGCACTCGTGAGGCTATCGACGAGGCGGGCTGGATGCACACCGGCGACCTGGCGACCATGGATGAACATGGGTATGTGTGCATCGCCGGGCGTAACAAGGACATGATCATTCGTGGTGGCGAGAACGTTTACCCGCGGGAGTTGGAGGAGTTTTTCTTTACTCATCCGGCGGTGGCGGATGTGCAGGTGATCGGGATTCCGGATGAGCGCTATGGTGAGGCGATTGTGGCGTGGATCAAGTTTCATCCGGGGCATGTGGCTAATGAGCTTGAGCTGCAGACGTGGTGCAAGGGGCGGATTGCGCACTTCAAGATGCCCAAGCATTTTAAATTTGTGGATGAGTTTCCGATGACGGTGACGGGGAAGATTCAGAAGTTTCGGATGCGGGAAATTATGATTGAAGAGTTGAAGGAGGGGTGAGGGGGGCTCTGGGTGTATATCCGTTATTTAGGTAACGGCTACCTATGGTTTCGCTCTTACAGCGACTCACTTTGGAAAAGCCCCAAAGTAAGCAAAGGGCTCTGCCCCGCCTGTCGGCACCTCGCCTAGGCTCGGTGTTCACTCCGGCATTACTCCGCGGGCCGCCGCGACGGGCCATCCATGGCCCGTCGCGGCTAAACCGGCGTCCTGCCGGTTTACCCGCTCCGCAATACCTGCGTTCGGCCTCGGGCTTATTGGG
>NZ_JAAAFU010000073.1:0-352 GCF_019352905.1 Pseudomonas sp. Xaverov 83
GTTGTATAGAAGGTTTGTGTCCCCTTCGTCTAGTGGCCTAGGACACCGCCCTTTCACGGCGGTAACAGGGGTTCGAGTCCCCTAGGGGACGCCAGTTTCAACAAGCAGTTCGAAAGGTCTGCTGCGCCGCGAGGCGAAAAATCCGGGGCTATAGCTCAGCTGGGAGAGCGCTTGCATGGCATGCAAGAGGTCAACGGTTCGATCCCGTTTAGCTCCACCAATTTACAGGTTCAAGGTCTGGCCACACCATCCTTGAATTCGATCAGGTCTCAGCGCTGATCAGTTGTATAGAAGGTTTGTGTCCCCTTCGTCTAGTGGCCTAGGACACCGCCCTTTCACGGCGGTAACAGGG
>NZ_JAAAFU010000074.1:0-40401 GCF_019352905.1 Pseudomonas sp. Xaverov 83
TCAACTGGGTGTACCTGATGCACCGAGGTGTCTGCATCGCAGGCAAGCCAGCTCCCACAGAAAAGCAGCTCTGCTTTCGCTCTGGCTTTTGATCTGGCTTCTAACACTCAAGCCGGCCGGTAGGCCGCTGTGCTCTGCTTTTGATCTGCTTTTGATCTTGATCTGCGGGCCCCGTCAACCACGATGGCCGCAAGCAGGCACGGTGGAGCGGGTAAATCGGCAGGGATGCCGATTTAGCCGCGCCGGGCCATGGATGGCCCGTCGCGGCGGCCCGCGGAGCCGTGCCGGAGTGCGGGCATGCCGAGCCTAGGCGAGGCACCGAGTGGTGGGGCAAAGACCTTTTGGTTACTTTTGGGGCGTTTGCCAAAAGTGACCCGCTGTAAGAGCGGAACCATAAGCCGCCGTTACCGCAGCAACGGATATGTACACAAACCAACCCACCGCAAAATCAAGCGTTCCCCGCTAACCTCAACCGAGCCGCCTGAGTAAAATCCAACATCCGCTTCAGCGGCCTAACCGCCTGCGGAATCACCGAAGGCTCAACAAAAATCTCATTACTCCCCTCACGCAAACACTGCAGCGTACGCTCCAGGGTATTCATCGCCATCCAGGGACAATGCGCACAACTGCGACACGCCGCCCCATTCCCGGCCGTCGGCGCCTCGACAAACACCTTGTCCGGGCACAGCTGCTGCATCTTGTAGAAGATGCCCCGATCGGTAGCCACGATAAACGTCTTGTTCGGCAACCGCTGCGCCGCCGCGATCAACTGGCTGGTCGACCCCACCGCATCCGCCAACTCGATCACCGACGTCGGCGACTCCGGGTGCACCAGAATCGCTGCGTCCGGGTACAACGCCTTCATGTCCTCCAACTGCTTGGACTTGAACTCCTCGTGAACGATGCACGCACCGTCCCACAGCAGCATGTCCGCCCCCGTCTGACGCTGGATATAGGTACCCAGATGCTTATCCGGCCCCCAGATAATGGTCTCGCCGTTATCCATCAGGCTTTCGACAATCTCCAACGCACAACTGGAGGTGACCACCCAATCAGCCCGAGCTTTCACCGCCGCCGACGTGTTGGCATAAACCACCACCGTGCGCTCGGGGTGCTGATCACAGAACGCCGAGAACTCATCCACCGGGCAACCAAGGTCCAGAGAGCACGTGGCTTCCAGGGTTGGCATCAGGATGCGTTTTTCAGGGGTAAGGATCTTGGCCGTTTCGCCCATGAAGCGCACGCCCGCCACCAATACGGTCTTGGCCGGGTGCGCCGCGCCGAAGCGGGCCATTTCCAGGGAGTCGGAGACACAGCCACCGGTTTCTTCGGCCAGGGCCTGAATCACCGGATCGCAGTAGAAGTGCGCCACCAGCACCGCGTCCTGAGCCTTGAGCTCGGCGGCGATGGCGGCACGGTAGCCCGCCTCTTCTTCGGCGCTCAGCACCTTGGGCTGCTTAGCGTCGAGGTGGGCTTGGACCAGAAGGCGTTCGGAAATTTGCGTCATGTTCGCAAGACCTGCAGGCGCAGTTGCGCGAAAGTCGAGTGTACCACCGGCTCTGGAGCCTTTCGGGCGCCGCCGGACGAAGTGATTGTGTTCATCAAGCACGGTGAAGCTGCGCAAGGCTACAGAATATCGAATGGTTTCAAAAGCCTAATCTGGGATTCGGCGAGGCATAAAAAAGGGAAACCCGGCCAGGGGTTTCCCTTTTTTACAACGACCGGTTTAACGGGGCAAAACGGTGGGGTCGTCTTGCAGCAACACCCACTGATGCATGTTCGCCAGCGCATCCTTCAGGATGGTTTGATCGGCGCCCTGGGCCTTCTTGCCTTCCCGCGCCGCATACTCCAGCAACACCAGGTAGTCGCGATGGCTGCTGGCCTGGTTCGGCGCCACGCTGTCTTTAACCAATATCCCCATCTCATAGCGCTGGGTGCGGGTGTTCTGGCTGGCGCTCTGGTCCACGGAGGCGTTGGTCAGGAGTCCGTCCTTGTAGGTGATATTCGCCGCGCTGCTGGCCTTGTCGTCGACCTGCACGTAGAGGTAGTTCTGCGACTCGCGCTGGGTGTCGAAAGACGGTGGCTTGCCGCTATTGAGCGCCAAATGAAAACTGGCTTTGAGATTTGATTGCTGGACCTGGTCGACCGTGCGATTCGAGAGGTCATTGCCACCGACACGCGTCTTCTGGGACACCTCATAGGCAAACGTGTCGGTTTCCGTAAGGCGGGACGGGTTCGGGGACGTGGCCGTCTGGCGGATGGAGGCCTTGAAATCTGCGAGACCGGTGAGCAGGCCTTGATCCGCCGCGCTCCGGGTCAGCGCCGCAGGGGCTTTGACGCCCTGCGGGTAGTTGCTGTTCATGGCGGTAAACGCATCCTTGAACATTGCCATCAGGTCAGCATCGGCTTTGCCTCGCGCCTGGGCCTTGTCGAATTGGGCCAGGTAGCTTTTCAGCGCGATTGCCTGTTGCTTGGCGTTACCGATGATGCCGGCGTTTTTCAGGTCGACCGAGAGATTCACCTCCCCCGCCGGGCCACTCATCCGCGTCGTACGGCTTTGGTTGTCCGCATGGAATGCAAGGGTGAGGTCCTCAGCATTGCGTACTTTCAATTTGCCGCTGAGGTCCACCGAGGACAACACACTGGAATCAAACTGCGTCAGCTTGCTCAGCTCGAGTTTTGGCGGCTGGGCGGCCAGGCCGTCAATAGCACCCTGGAAGGCTTCGCCCAACTTGGCGATTTCCTTGAGCTCGGCGGCGCTGAGGGTGCCGCCGTCCACCTTGGCCTGCGCGGCCAGGCCACCGGACTGGCTGGCCAAGCTGAAGGTGACGGTCTTGCCGCTGGCCGTCTTGACGGTGAGGCTGACCAGGTTGTCTGCCTTGCTGTGGAGCAGCGCCTGTTGAATCTTGAGCTCGTCGGGGCTTTGGGTCTTGGACGAAGTAGTGGTCAGCGCCGACTGGGAAATGTCGGTACCGCTCTTCGCAAATTGCTCGATCAGGGTAGCGCCCAGGCCGCTGAAGCCCGTGCCTCTGGGCAGCGCATAGAAATTCGTGTTGATCGCTTTAGTGACCGCATCGTAGCTGTCACTTTCCCAGGCGTTGATCGACCCATGGCCGGGCAATTGGCCGTTACGGGAATAGGTCTCGGCTTGAACCTCCACCGTGACATTACCAAGGCTGACCACCGAGGAAGGACGCACGGCAGTGGCGTCCGTTTCGGGCGTCAGCGTTGCTGGCGGCGTAACGGCGGGTCGATTGATAAGGGGAATGGCGGAGCTGATCGGCGAAAGCGTAGTCATGACGATCCCTGTCTTGAGCTGGATTGCTCCTAATCTAACCAAGACAGGCAGGGTTTGGTAGCACGATTGATACAATTAATAGCAAAGAGCCACGTCAGAAAAATGACTCTTTGCCCTCTTTCGGTGCATCAGAAGCGGTAAGTGACCGAACCACCAAAACCGTTGGCGCTGTTTTCATACTTGGCGTCGTAGGTCAGGCCCAAGGCGGGCTGGTTCTGATGCACCTTGATCGGTTCTTCCTTGAGGTAGGAATAGGCCACGTCAAACGTTACGTTTTCAATTGGCGTCCACCCGGCACCGAGGCTGAACACCGTGCGGTCACCCGTCGGAATCCGCACGGAACGGTCGGTGTTGTTGGTTGGCGTCTGGTCCACCGAGAACCCGGTACGCAGCACCAGTTGTTTGTTGACCCGATACGCCGCGCCAATGGCGTGGGACCAGGTGTCATGCCAGTTCTGCTGTTCGGTGATTGAATTCAAACCGCCAAACTGGGCGGCCAAAGCGGACACACCGTCGTTGTTGATGGTGATCTTCTTCAACTGGCTCCAGCGCGTGTAAGTGCTGCCCAGGTACAAGGTCCAGTCATCGTTCAGTTGATGGGTAACCGAGAAGTCCACCGACGAGGGTGTGGTGACATTGAGGCTGGCGTCATAGCGTTGCGGGCCGCCATCAAAGGCATCGGAAATCAGGCCGGAAGCGTTGGTCTTGCCGCTGAGGTGGTAGACCACTTGCGAGTGATAAGTCAGGCCGATGCGCGTGCTTTCCAGCGGCTGTACAAGGATACCGGCATTGAAACCGGTGGCGGTGTCGTCACCCTTGACCTTGACCTTCTCGCCGGCGCCACCCCCGAGAGGCACGTTGGAATCCAGTTCACCCGAGATCCGGTTGAAGGTGGGACCGAAACCCACCGACACCTTGTCGTTGAAGGCATAACTGACCGTCGGCTGGACGGTAATGACCTTGATCTGGCTTTTATTGCCAAAGCCATTGCCCTGAAAGCTGCGCTCATAGTCGGTTTCCAGGCCGAACGGCGCGTAGATCCCCAGGCCGAACGCCCAGTGTTCATCAATCGGCGTAACCAGGTAGCCCATCGGAACGGCAATGCCTGGCACCATGTCGCCCTTGTCGGTGCCGGGGTTGTTGGCACCAAATTGCGAGGAGCTGGCATTCTTGATATTCGAACTGGCATCCAGGTAGGTCGCCCCGATGCTCACTTCATTCTGCTTGAGGCGGGCCATGCCGGCCGGGTTGCCGTACACCGTGCTGGCGTCATCGGCGGAAGAGGAACGCCCGGCGTAACCGGTACCCATTGAACTGATGCTTTGTTCATTGAGGGCGAAACCGCCCGCAAGCAGGGAAGTGGAGGCGAGCGAAATCGACAGCGCCAAAGCGCTCTTGAAGAGTTTTTTATTCATTATTAGAACTCGAATTATTGGGCAGCGAGAGGAAGCTACCAATCTTCGAGCGGGCAAATTATGAAGAGTTTTTCATGGGAAAAATTGTCCGACAATCTTAGTTTTTTCAAAGACTTCGACGGTTTTCCCGGCACTTATTCAGACCTGAAAACCCGAATATGACTGATGGGTTTTAACCCTGGTCCTTCCGCTTGCAGCATGGCGAGCGGTGGTCACCGAATAAGTGTCAAGTCGCTGGTGATATAGGTGTCGTAATGACATGATGGCGGCCATTTAACACGCGCGGCCGCACTCAAATGAATAGCACTATCGGGAAGGGCTCCGATACAAATAGCCCACCTGAATCTGGCGAGAGTGATTTGTCCGCCGCGGGCCTCACTCACAGTGAAGCCTTCACTGAGCGCGTGCTTGCCAGCATCAATGACTGCATCAAGGTGCTGGACCTGGACGCCCGCCTGACCTTCATGAGCGAAGGCGGCAAGCAGATCATGGAAGTCAGCGACTTCAATGCGATTCGCGGCTGTCCTTGGCCCGACTTCTGGCAAGACCAGGGCAATCTCGACGCCAAGGCCGCCGTGGATGCCGCCAAGGCCGGTCGCAACGCCAGCTTTGTCGGCGCCGCCAACACCCTGGCCGGCAACCTGAAATGGTGGCACGTGAACGTCAGCCCGATCATGGGCAGTGACGGCCTGCCGGAAAAAATCCTCTGCGTGTCCCGGGACATCACGCCCCTGCGCGAAGCCGAAGAGTCCCTGCGCAAACTCAACGAGTCCCTGGAACAGCGGGTGATCGAACGCACCCGCGACCGCGACCGCATCTGGCGCCTGTCGCCGGACCTGATGCTGGTGGCGCAACTCGATGGTGTGATCTCCGCCGTGAACCCGGCGTGGACACGCATGCTCGGCCACACCGAAAACGACCTGGTGGGCAGCCAATTGCTGGCCCTGGTTCACCCCGACGACCTGGCCGTCTCATCCTCGGCGGTCAGCCGTCTGGGGGACGGCAAGAACTTCCCCAACTTCAAGAACCGTTACCGCCACCAGGACGGCAGCTACCGCATGATCGCCTGGACGGCCGTGCCCGACAGCGACTACATCCATGCCGTGGGCCGCGACATCCAGGCCGAGGAAGAAGCCAAGGAAGCCTTGCGCCTGTCGGAAGATGCCCGGCGCCAGTCGCAGAAACTGGAAGCCATCGGCCAGCTTACTGGTGGTGTCGCACACGATTTCAATAACCTGCTGACGGTGATCAAGTCCTGCGCCGACTTGCTCAAGCCGCCCGCCCTCAGCGAAGCGCGGCGCGTGAAATACGTGGAAGCCATCGCCAGCACCGTCGACCGCGCAGCCCGCCTGACCGCCCAGTTGCTCACGTTCGCTCGCCGCCAGGCCCTGCGGCCAGAAGTGTTCAACGTCGGCGAAAGTGTGAAGCGGGTGGGCGAGATGATGGACAGCCTGACCGGTTCACGGGTCAAGGTAAGCATCCAGGTGCCTGACGACGCCTGCTTTATCAACGCCGATGAAAGCCAGTTCGATACCGCGCTGGTCAATATGGTGGTCAACGCCCGGGACGCCATGGCCGGTCATGGGCATTTGACGATCACCGTTTCGACGGCAGACTGGTTGCCTTCGGTTCGCGCCCATCCGGTACGCATCGCCGAATACGTAACCATCGAGTTGGCCGACACCGGCTCGGGTATCCCGCCGGAAAAACTCGACGCGATCTTTGAGCCCTTCTACACCACCAAGGGCATCGGCCAGGGCACCGGTCTGGGCTTGTCTCAGGTGTACGGCTTCGCCAAGCAGTCGGGCGGTGAAATCCTGGTGCAGAGCGAGTGCGGCACCGGCAGCCAGTTCACCCTGTACCTGCCCAAGGTCGAGCCAAGTACCCTACCGGTTCTTCAAGACACCAGCGCCACGCCCATCGTCTCAAGCTTGTGTGTGCTGATGGTCGAGGACAACGCCGATGTCGGCCTGTATACCTCGCAAACCCTGGAACAGATGGGCTTTCACGTACTCTGGGTCCCGGATGCCAACAGCGCACTGGAAGCCCTGGCCCCCAACCCGGAAAGCTTTCAGGTGGTGTTCTCCGACATCTCCATGCCCGGCATGAGCGGCCTGGAGTTGCTGGACGCAATCGAGGCCCTGTATCCCTGGCTGCCGGTGGTGCTCACCACTGGCTACAACGACGAGTATGCGCGTATCGCTCAGGAAGAGGCCAGCCGTTTTGTCTTGCTGCAGAAGCCGTACTCCACCGAGGCACTGGCCCTGCTGCTGCAAAAAGTCGTCAAGAGCCGCCTGACCCTGATCGCACAAGGCTAAACCGCCGGCTGGGCCGCGCTGTCTGGAACATTGCCCATCTCCAGGGCCAAGTCCAGCCAGGCCCGCGCTGCCGGGGGCAGATGCGCCTGTCGCCGCCAGGCCAGGGCGATGTGCCAATCGGTCTGGGGCTCGTCCAGCTGGATCAGAGCAATACCGGCGTGCAGGTGTTTGTAAGCCAGCATGCTCGGCAAAAACGCGACTCCCAATCCTGCGGCAACCAGGTCGACGATAAAGTCGATCTGGGCGCTGCGGGCGGTGACGCGTGGGACTACGCCTCTGCGCTCGCAGGCCGTGAGAATAATCCGGTTAAGCGCAAACCCGGCTTCGAACAGAATAAAGGGCGAGTCGGCCAGATCGGAAAAATCGACGCTTTTGCGCCCGGCCAATGGATGGTCGATCGGCATCACCACCATCAGCGGCTCGACGCGTACATCCTGATATTCAAATTCACCCGCCACCGGTACCAGCAACGCGGCCAGGTCCACCTCCCCGGCCTCCAGGCATTCGCCCAACTTCTTGCTGCCGTGCTCGATCAGCTCGATCTCGATCTCCGGATAACGCTGTCGATATAACGCAAACATCGCCGCAAACAGCACGCCACTGCCCACCGGCGGCAAGCCGATGCGCAAGACACCGCGCTTGAGCCCCAGCAGATCATTGATCTCGGCCACCAGGTCACTGCGCTCGGCCAGCAACACCAGAGCGCGGCGGTAGGCAATTTCGCCAGCGGCCGTCAGCTCGCTCTTGTGACCGATGCGATTGAAAAGCGGCGTGCCCAACTCATCTTCCAGGGTCTTGACCGCCTTACTGACGGTAGACTGGGTGAGCGAAACCACCTCGGCCGCCTGTGAGAAGCTGCCCTGGCGAACCACTTCGACAAAGGCCAACAACGTACGAAGGTTCATGAGTATTCCATTTGCGACTTGATTCAAGTTGGAAAAGTTGTTTTTACCATGAAAGGCCTTTGTCTATGCTCACCCCACCGTTTTTCTTCACTCGGGGCATCACTGTTCATGATCATTTCGTCCGCATCGGATTACCGCGAAGCCGCCCGCCGCAAACTGCCGCGTTTCCTGTTCGACTACATCGACGGCGGTGCCTACGCCGAACACACCCTCAGGGCCAACAGCTCGGACCTGTCCGATATCAGCCTGCGCCAGCGCATCCTGCGTAACGTCGAAAGCCTGAGCCTTGAAACCACGCTGTTCGACCAGCCCTTGGCGATGCCCGTGGTCCTCAGCCCGGTGGGCCTGACCGGCATGTTTGCCCGGCGCGGTGAAGTCCAGGCGGCGAAGGCGGCAGCGAACAAGGGCATTCCGTTTTGCCTGTCGACGGTGTCTGTGTGCCCGATCGAGGAAGTGGCGTCCCAGAGCGCGCAATCCATCTGGTTTCAGCTGTATGTGCTGAAAGATCGCGGCTTCATGAAAAATGCTCTGGAGCGAGCCCAGGCCGCGGGCGTGAAAAACCTCGTGTTCACCGTCGACATGCCCACCCCCGGCGCGCGTTATCGCGACGCTCATTCGGGGATGTCCGGCGCCTACGGGCCGCAACGCCAAATCCTGCAGGCCATGACCAAACCGGCCTGGGCCTTCGATGTGGGTCTGCTGGGGCGCCCCCACGACCTGGGCAACATCTCCAAATACCTGGGCAAGCCCACCCAACTGAAGGACTACATCGGCTGGCTGGCGAACAACTTCGACCCGTCCATCAGCTGGAAAGACCTGGAGTGGATCCGCGAGTTCTGGAAAGGCCCGATGATCATCAAAGGCATCCTCGACCCCGAGGATGCCAAGGACGCGGTGAGCTTTGGCGCCGACGGCATCGTCGTCTCCAACCACGGCGGCCGCCAGCTGGATGGCGTGCTGTCCACGGCCAAGGCGCTGGCACCTATCGTACAAGCCGTGGGCAGCGATCTGACGGTGCTGGTGGACTCCGGCGTACGCTCGGGGCTGGACGTGGTGCGCATGCTCGCGCTGGGTGCCAAGGGCGTATTGCTGGGCCGTGCACAAGCTTATGCACTGGCCGCCGACGGACAGCGTGGCGTGGAAAACCTGCTGGATATCTTCGCCAAGGAGATGCGCGTGGCCATGACGCTGACCGGGGTCACGTCGATTGCACAAATCGATGAATCGATTCTGGTGCGCGGCCAAAACTGAGTTGAAGCGAAGCAGCCCCGGTCTCTTGCCAAGGCCGGGGCTGCCCTTTTCAGTCACGTATAAACAAAACGATTAAGCACCTGTATTGCAACAATCCAAAAGCCCCCTCGCACCATCCCCCCTGACAAAAGCCCGCAAAACCAACCTGCATTAGGCACCCGCTTGCCCGCCCTGCACCACCTCTGTGCATTTATTTTGTGAATAACGCGGCATTCCCCACGTTTTACGTAATAAATCCTGCCACTGATGTAACAAACCGTTTAATGATGGCTCAACTGTGGAAAGTCCCTGAGTTCACCGTTTTGGCTCAGGGGCATGGATCGTGCGTATTTCACGTTAAGGATGTCGAGTGCCGAATCAGCCCTCAACCGAGCGACTCTGTTGTAGCAACAGACTGATCGTTGCCCTGCTCTGCCTGTGCACGCTGCCGGCGGCCGCCGCCGATGGGCCGCTGCCTGGCCAGGAAGCATTGCGCTTGCAGCAGCAACAGCAGCGCGACCTGCAGCAATTACAACTGGAACAGCGTCAGCGGCAAATCCAGCGAGGCAGTTTCGCAGTACCACCGACCACACCCGCACTGCCGGCAGACACCGCCCAGGACCAGCGCTGCTGGCCTTTGAGCGGTACGCGCGTGGCCGGTGTCACGCTGTTCAACAAGGCTGAACTGAACACCCGCATCGAACCCTATGTGGCGCCGTGCATGGGCGTCGCGCAGATCAACCGCCTGCTCGCCGAGATCACCCGCCTGTATGTCGAGGCCGGCTATATCGCCAGTCGCCCATACCTGATCAGCACCCCGGCCGCCGGGCACCCGCTGGATATTCACGTCGAGGAAGGCTACGTCGAAGCCATCGAGCTGGCCGATCAGAGCCTCCCCGTGTCGTTACGCGGGGCATTCCCAGGAATGCTCGGCGAACCGCTGAACCTGCGGGACCTGGAACAGGGCCTGGACCAACTCAATCGCCTGCGCTCGGTTGACCTCACCGCCGACATCGCCCCCGGCAGCACACCGGGCGCCTCACGGATCATCCTGCGCTCGCGCAGCAGTGCCTCGCGGTGGGCGTTGGGACTGGGTGTCGACAACCTGGGAAGTGCCGGCACCGGCCGTGATCGCAATGCGGTGAGCCTGAGCCTGGACAGCCCGTTGCAGCTCAACGACGCCCTCAACCTGAGCTTCAGCGACACCCTCAACCACGGCCCGCGTTACAGCCGCAGCAACAGCCTGTTTTATTCCATCCCCTACGGTTACTGGACCTACAGCCTGTTCGCCAGCCATGCCGAGTACCGCTCGCCGTTCAAGCTCAGCCGCACCACGCTCTATAACAGTGGCCGCACCGATCAAGTCAGCCTGCGCACCGACCGGGTGTTGTGGCGCGACCAAAGCCATCAACTGAGCGCCAACCTGCAACTGGCTTACAAGGACGTCGACAGCTACCTGCAAAAGGTTCGGCTGGGTATCCAGAGCCCAACCCTGACCGTGGCCGAGGCCGGTGTGAATCTGTTCTGGCTCAACAGCGCGGTGTGGAACCTGGACGTCAATTACGCTCAGGGCCTGACCTGGTTCGGCGCCGACCGCGATGCCGATCAGGTAGTGAAAAACCTGCCCCAGGCGCAATTTCACAAGTACCGCGCCAACCTCACCCAATGGCGCAACGGCCAGCTCATCGGGCAACCGTGGCAGTGGCAGAGCCAACTGTCGGTGCAATACAGCCCGGATGCATTGCCTGCCATCGAACAACTGCTGGTGACTGACGATTCGGCGGTGCGTGGCTATCGCGAGAACAGCGCGTCCGGCGCCATCGGCGCGGTGTGGCGCAACACCCTGCGCCTGCCACTCAACAGCGACCTGCCGTTCAAGATCACCCCGCGCCTGGGCCTGGACAACGGCTGGGTCAAGCGTGAATACGGCGCCCGCAGCCAACGCCTAAGCGGCGCCAGTGCCGGGCTCAACCTGAGCTGGAAGAACGTGCAACTCGACCTCGATTACCAACGCAACTTGAACACCCCCGCGGGGTTTGCCCAGGAGCCGGAGGTCTGGCTGACGCGCCTTAGTTTGCAGATATGAGCCGACACCTGATTTGCCTGAAATAACCGCAGCACCTGATCAGCACGGCAGCGTTGCACCGAACGACGCACTTCACCGATCAGCCAACAGAGCGAGACTATTTATGCCGACTAACACTCATGCTTTTCACCTCTCTCCACAGGGCAAACTGCGCTGGGCCATCGCCAGCCTGTTCCTGTTACCTCAACTCGTACTGGCCGGCGGCTTGACCGTCGTCGAAGGGCCCGGCGGCACCCCACAACTGCAAAACCAGGCGGGCGTGCCTATCGTCAATATCGTCGCGCCGAATGCCGGCGGCCTGTCCCACAACCAATTTCTCGACTACAACGTCGACCGCCAAGGCGTGGTGTTGAACAACGCCTTGCAGGCGGGGCAATCCCAACTCGCCGGGCACCTGGCGGCCAACCCGCAGTTCCAGGGCCAGGCTGCGAGCGTGATCCTCAATGAAGTGGTCAGCCGTAACGCCTCGGCTCTCAACGGTGCGCAGGAGATTTTTGGCCAGGCGGCGGATTATGTGCTGGCCAACCCGAACGGGATTTCTGTCAACGGTGGCAGCTTCATCAACACCCCCAACGCCAGCCTGGTCGTCGGCCGTCCCGAGCTCAGCGACGGCAAGCTGCAAGGCTTGAACACCCGTGATGCAAGCGGCCAACTGACGGTGCAAGCCCAGGGCCTGCAAAACCGTGACGGCTCGATCAACCTGATCGCACCGCGCATCGACAGCGAAGGTCGGCTCAGCGCTCGTGATCAATTGAACCTCACCATCGGCCGCAATCAGGTCGACGTTGCCAGCGGCCAGGTGCGCCAGGTAGACCCGGCCAGCAAGACCGAAGACCAGCGTATCGACGCCAGCCTGTTCGGTGCGATGCAGGCCGGGCGGATCAATATCGTCAGTACCGCCGAAGGTGCCGGCGTACGCGTGGGGGCCGTGCAAGTGGATGGGCGGGACGGCGTGAACATCCGCTCGGCCGGCGACCTCGACATCAGCGGCCAGGTGCACGCCAATAGCCTTGAGGCAACCCGCGCCGGGGTGCAGAGCCGCCAGGGCGATGTCGACCTGCACAGCGCCAAGGACTTGAGCCTGGCCGCCACCGATGTTGGCGGGCGCAACGTCAAGCTCGACGCTGGCCGCAACCTGACCTTGAGTAGCCTGGAGAGCCGCAAGCTCCAGGAAAAGCGTGAGCAGTGGAACAACAGCAACTTCCTCTTCACCTACGAAACCTATGACCGCACCACCACCGACAAGGACTCGCGCCAGCACGGCAACAGCGTCGTCGCGCAGCAGAACGCCGCGCTGTCTTCCGGCGCCGACACCGAGATCAAGGCCAGCCGTGTCGACGCCGGCGATACCGTGCGCGTCAACAGTGGCGCAGACCTGCGCCTGACCGCCGCCACCGAGACCCATGAAACCCGCGACCAGGGCAACCACCGCAAGCACCTGTGGAAAGCCGATTGGGACAAATCCGCCAGCGAACAACGCAGCATCACCAGCAGCCTCAAGGCCGGCAAGAACCTGGAGCTGACCGGCGGGCAGGCCCTGCAATTGCAAGGCGCCGAACTGAAAACCCCGGGGGATATTCAACTGGCCGCCCGGCACGTGGAAATCACCAGCGCCAGCCGGACCCAAAGCAGCCGGGATAACGGTTACTCCGGTGACCTGGTGGGCGGCAGTTTCTTCGGCTCCAAGGGCGATGGCGACAAGGGCAAAACCCTGAATACCGGCAGCAAGGTCAACGCCGACGGCAAGCTGATCGTGAAGGCCGATGAAGTACGCATCAGCGGCAGCCAGGCCCGTGGCGGCACGCAGGCCAGCGTCATCAGCGACAAGGGTTCGCTGGTGATCGATGGCGTACGCGACACCTCCCACGACAACCGCTACAGCAAGGACAGCAAGTTCTTCGGGATCTCCAAGGACGAAAGCCGCAAGAACCTCAAGGACAGCACCGTGGTCGCCAGCGAACTGCGCTCGGACAGTAACCTCGCACTGCGCAGCGCCAAGGACATCGAAGTCAGTGGTTCCAAGGTGTCTGCCACAGGCGAACTGACGGCTGACGCCAAGGGTGATATCAAGATCACCTCGGCGGAAAACACTTCCAGCGACACCACCCGCACTCACACCCGTGGTTTTGATGGCTACGCCAAGGAAACCGCCGACGGCACGCGCCAGTACCGCGCAGGCGTGAACTACGAAGACCAGCAGAAAACCAGCCACACCGACACCACCCGCCAACAAGCCTCCAGCCTCAGCGGCGGTACCCTGGCCGTCGCCGCGGGTGGCGATTTGAGCGTCGAGGGTTCAGGCCTCAAGGCCACCCAGGGTGATGCGACCTTAAGCGGGAAAAATGTCGAGTTGCTGGCGACCCATGACAGCACTGCCAACACCACCGAGCAGACTACCACTGGCGGCGGCGTCTACTACACCGGCGGCCTCGACAGGGCCGGCAGCGGCGCGCAGTTCAGCCATCAAAGCAGCCACGACACCAACAGCAAAACCACCGCGCACACCAGCACCGTTGCGGCGGCCGGCAAGCTGACCATCAATGCCGGCAACACCCTCACCAGCCAGGGCGCACAGGTCAAGGCCGGTTCCGGGTTGCAGGTCAACGCTGCGCAGGTCGACAACCAGGCGGCGCATAACAGCGAGTCCAGCACCCACAAGGAGAATGGCTGGACGGCCGATGCCGGCGCCAATATCGAATACAAAGGCATCACCCGGCCCATCGAAAAAGCCATCGAAGGTGTGGCCCAAAGCAAGTTTCATCAGCCAGGGCTACTGGACGCGTTCGAGCAACCCAATGTCGGGCTCGATGTTGAAGTCGGCCATGCCAATAAGTCCCGTACACAGCAGGACAGCACGGCAGTGGTCAGCCAGTTCACGGGCGGCACGGTGCAGGTCAACGTCGCCGGCAAATTGCAGGATGAAGGCACTCAATACCATGCCACCGAGGGCGGCCTGAAAATCGACGCCGACAGCCACCTTGCCATCGCTGCCGCCAATACCCACAGCAGCAGCGAGCAAGGCGTGGACGCAAAGGCCGGCGTGCGGGTCTACACCACCACGGGTGAAGACTTGAACGTGCGCGGCAGCGGCGCCGGCGGCAGCAGTGACGTACGCGAATCCACCAGCACGGCAGTGGTCGGCAGCTACGCCGGGGCCCAAGGCGTGGGCATCGACGTCAAGGGCGATGCGCGTTATGAAGGCAGCCAGTTCAACGGCGGCCAGGCCGGCGTCGACCTCAAGGCGGGCGGCGAGTTGGCGCTGAATCAAGCCAACGACACCCAGAGCAAAACCAGCAGCACCCTGCGCGGCAACGGCTCGTTGACCGTGGGCACGGCGCCGGGCACCAACGGTAATAACGTCAACCTCGGTGCCGGCGTGCAACTGGACAACAAGCACCTGGACACCCAGGACAGCCAGGCCCGGGTCGCGAGCATCCAGGGCAAAGGTCCGGTGCAACTCGACAGCGGCGCCAACCTGACCCTGCAAGGCACCCGGATTGGCAGCAGCAGCGCCAAGACCGGCGACATCAACCTCGCCGCCGGTGGAAAGCTGGACCTGCAAGCCGCCACCGATCACCACGTCAGCAACGCCAGCAACCTGGGCGGCGGCCTGAACGTCGGCGCCGGCAAGACCAGCAGCGCTGAAAGCAGCGGCAAGACCGGGAGCCTCAGCGCCAACTTCAACATCGGCAAGGGCGCGGAAAACGACCAGGCCGTCAGCGTCGGACAGCTGCACAGCAACGGCAACGTGGCGCTCGCCAGCGGCGGCAACAGCGCCGATGCCATCCACCTGCAAGGCACGCAAATCGCGGCCAGCAACGTCAGCCTCGACGCGGTGAATGGCGGCATCCTGCAAGAGTCGGCGCAATCGACCCAGGCCCATGACAGCTGGGGCGTGACCTTGGGCGCGGGCGGCAGCGGCGGCAAAACCACGCTGGCCAACGCGGGTGAACACGACACGCCAAAGACCCAACACGGCATCAATGCCCGGGCCAAGGTCGACGTCGATTACCTGCAAGGCACCACTCAGCACGACAGCCAGATCAAGGCCGACACCGTGGTGATCAACAGTGCCGGTGATACCCGATTGTCCGGGGCACGTATCGACGCGAATCAGGTGAGCGGCAAGATCGGCGGCGACCTCGTGGTCGAGAGCCGCAAGGATCACGTCAGCAGCACCCAGGTCAACGTCGATGCCAAGCTGGACGTTGAAAAAAACCAGCCCGGCGTCGTCAACAAACTCGCCAAGACCACCGGCCCCCTCAAGGACAAAGTGCAGGCCAAGGCGGAAGGCGCGTTCGACAAGCACCGCGAAAAACTCGAGAACGCCGTCGACAAGGGCACCGAGCACCTGGCCTCGGCCAAGGACAACGTGGTTAATAGCGTCGGCAACGCCAAGGAACGCTTGGGCGAAAAACTCACCCGCAGCGGTAGCTACGACGTGAACCCCGAGCCCCGTGGCGCCTTCGGCACCCGCGTGGAGCAGGCCAAGACTTACCTCGCCGACAAGAAGGACGCCCTGGGCACGCGCCTGTCCAGCGTCAAGGAAAAGCTCTGGCCGAAAACCAGTGACAGCTACGCCGTCAGCGGCAAGAACACCACCGGCAGCTCGGTGGCCAATACCGCAGAAAGCGTGTTGTTCGGCGACAAGAGCGGCACCACCGCCTACACCCCGACCTTGAACCTGAACGTCAGCCACGTCGCCAAGGACAGCGTCACTCAGGCCTCGGGCATCAGCGGTACCCAGGGCGTGAACTTGCAGGTGGGTGGTGAGACTCGCTTGACCGGTGCGCGCATCGGGGCTTCGGAAGGCAAAGTCGATTTGGGTGGTTCTGCGGTAAACGCCACCACGTTGACGGGCAGCGATTATCGCGCGGATGTCGGGCTGAACGTCTCGAAGTCACCGGTCAATCTGGCGCTCGGCGCCAAGGATGAACTGACGCGCAAACAGGACGACGCAACGCGTAAGGATCAAGCCATCAACCTCGGACCGCTGCGGGTTGGCGGGCACAGTAATAGCCAGGAGTTGCAGGCCGGGATTGATCAAGGCACCCACTAAGCAACCCTGCTCCGGTGGAGACGGGCATGCCCGCTTTCATCGGAGCAAACATTTCTAAATGTTTCTTCATAAAGCCAAATCGTCATTAAACAGACACATTTCAGGAATTAAATCGTCACGTCCCAGACAGGTGGAGCCCTCCACCTACCCCCTTCCTTTGAGGTGTCGTCGTGATGTTGCTGACCAAAAAGAGTCTGTCAGTGTTGTTCACTGCCCTGTGCCTGAGTGGTGTCGCTCACGCCACTGACGTCACGGGTGCAGGCTCCAGTTTCGTCTACCCGGTGCTGTCCAAGTGGTCCCAGGAATACAGCAAAAGCTCCAGTGACCGGATCAACTACCAGTCCATCGGTTCTGGCGGCGGCATCGCCCAGATCAAGGCGGCCACCGTGGATTTCGGTGCTTCCGACGCACCGCTGTCGGCGGATGAACTGAAGGCCGGCGGCCTCGGCCAGTTCCCCAGCGTGATTGGCGGTATCGTGCCGGTGATGAACGTCGAAGGCGTTGCAGCAGGCCAGCTGAAACTCGATGGCGAGGTGCTGGCGAAGATTTTCCTCGGTGACATCAAGGCCTGGAACGACCCGGCGATTGCCGCGCTCAACCCCGGCCTGAAGCTGCCCGGCGCGAATATCACCGTGGTCCACCGCTCGGACGGCTCGGGCACCTCGTACAACTTCACCAACTACCTCTCCAAAGTCAGTGATGGCTGGAAAAACAAAATCGGTTTCGGCACCACCGTGCCGTGGCCAGTCGGTGTGGGCGGCAAGGGTAACGAAGGTGTTTCGGCCTACGTAAAGCAGATCAAGAATTCCATCGGCTTTGTTGAATACGCCTACGCCCTGCAGAACAAGATGACTTACGCCTCACTGAAGAACGCGTCCGGCAAATTCGTCGAGCCCAACGCCAAGGCCTTCCAGGCAGCGGCGGATACCGCCGACTGGGCCAACGCCAAGGACTTCAACCTGATCATGACCAACGCACCGGGCGAGAACGCGTGGCCGATCACGGCGACCACCTGGATCATCATGTACAAGCAGGCCAAGAACGCCGAGCAAAGCCAGGCCGCTTTCAACTTCTTCAAATGGTCATTGGAGAAAGGTCAACAGCAGGCTGCGGCATTGGACTACGTCGCGCTGCCTGATTCCCTCGTGACCCGGATCGAAGGTTACTGGAAGTCCGACTTCGCCCACTGATCCGTCCCTGAGACCCGCGCCCTCAAGCAACCTGATGCCAGGGGGCGCTGGTGAGCACATCTGATATGAACGAAACCGTGCAACCGATGGTGATGACTACTCACGCGGGCGATGTGAGCGGTGACAACCGTGCTGCTCGCGATCAGCGCAATGACCTGTGGTTCAAACGCTCCATGTTCGGCGCTGCCATGCTGGTCTTGCTGTTATTGGCCAGCATTGCTGCCTCAACGCTTTGGGGCGGCGGCCTGGCCTTCAAGACTTTTGGTTTCGGTTTCATTACCAGCACCGACTGGGATGCGGTCAACAACCACTTCGGCGCCCTGGTGCCGATTTACGGCACCTTGGTCACCTCTTTTCTCGCGTTACTGATTGCGGTGCCCGTGAGTTTCGGCATCGCGATTTTCCTCACCGAAGTGGCGCCGCCCTGGCTGAGAATGCCAGTCGCCTCCGCCGTTGAATTGCTCGCGGGCATTCCCTCAATCATCTACGGCATGTGGGGCCTGTTTGTTTTCGGGCCCTTCATGGCAGAACACTTGTCACCCTGGATCAATGACTACCTGGGCGCACTTCCGTTTATTGGCTCGCTGTTCCAGGGACCGCCGCTGGGCATCGGGATGCTGACCGCCGGTATCGTCCTGGCGATCATGATTACGCCGTTCATCACGTCGGTGATGCATGAGGTTTTCCGCAGTGTTCCGACTCAATTGAAGGAGTCGGCCTACGCACTCGGTAGTACTACCTGGGAAGTGGTGTGGGACATCGTGTTGCCCTACACCCGCTCGGCCGTGGTCGGCGGGATCTTTCTTGGCCTCGGTCGCGCCCTGGGTGAAACCATGGCCGTCACCTTCGTGCTGGGTAACGCGCAACAGTTCTCCGCCTCGTTGCTGATGCCCAGCAGTTCCATTGCATCGGTCATCGCCAACGAGTTCAGCGAGGCCTACACCGACCTGCATCGTTCGGCGCTGATCGCCCTGGGCTTCCTGCTGTTTATCGTGACATTCGTGGTGCTGGCACTGGCGCGGTTGATGCTCATGCGCCTGTCACGCAAGGAGGGCCTATGAACAGCAACGACCGCCTGTACCGCAAGCGTGCCTTCAAGAACCGGGTGGCCATGCTGCTCAGTTGTGGCGCGACGGTCTTTGGCCTGCTGTGGCTGGCGTGGATTCTGCTGACTACCATCATCAACGGTTTTCAGGCACTCAACCTGCGCCTGTTTACCGAGATGACGCCGCCGCCCGGAACAGACGGCGGCCTGGCCAACGCGTTTTACGGCAGCGCCCTGATGTCCGGGATTGCGCTACTGATTGGCACGCCCATCGGGCTGATGGCCGGTATCTGGCTGGCGGAATTCGCACGGCACTCGCGCCTGGGTACCACAGTGCGTTTCATCAACGACATTCTGCTGTCCGCGCCCTCGATCGTCCTCGGTTTGTTCATCTACACCGGCGTAATCCTGCCGCTGAACCTGCTGACCAATCACCAGGTCGGCTTCTCTGCCATTGCTGGCGCCCTGGCGTTGGCACTGCTGGTGATTCCGGTGGTAGTGAGGACGACCGACGAGATGCTCCAACTGCAGCCCTCCACCATGCGTGAGGCGGCCCTGGCCCTGGGCGTGCCGCAATGGAAGCTGACGTTGCAGATCGTGTTGAGGGCGGCCAAGGCGGGTGTGGTGACCGGCATCCTGCTGGCGCTGGCCCGGATTACCGGGGAAACCGCCCCGCTGCTGTTCACCGCCTTCGGCAACCAGTTCTGGAGCAGCAACCTGCTCAAACCGATCGCCAGCGTGCCGGTGGTTATTTTCCAGTACGCCATGAGCCCCTTCGATGACTGGCACTCCCTCGCATGGGCAGGCGCCTTGGTACTGACGATGTTCGTGCTGGTGCTGAGCTTGCTGTCTCGCCTGATTCTTTTGCGCAATAGGTCCCACTGATGCAATCGACCCGCCTTGATCCTGAAAAAACCAAAATCCGTGTCCGTGGGTTGGAGTTTTTCTACAACAACCAACGTTCGCTGAAATCCATCGACATCGACATTCCGGAAAAACGCATCACCGCGATCATCGGTCCATCGGGTTGCGGGAAGTCGACCTTGCTGCGGGTATTCAACCGTATCTACTCGATGTACCCGAAGCAGGAAGCCCGCGGTGAAGTGCTGCTCAATGGCGAAAACATCCTCGCCCCCGGCTACTCGATGAACCGCCTGCGCAGTCATGTCGGGATGGTCTTCCAGAAGCCGGTGCCGTTCCCCATGTCGATCTACGACAACATCGCCTATGCCGTGCGCCACCATGAAAAGCTGTCGCGCCGGGAAATGGATGATCGAGTCGAGCAAGCCTTGCGCGGCGGCGCGCTGTGGGATGAGGTGAAAGACAAACTCAAGCAGAGCGCCCAGAGTCTCTCAGGCGGGCAGCAGCAACGCCTGTGCATCGCCCGCACCATTGCGCTGCGGCCGCAGGTGTTGCTGCTGGATGAACCGACCTCGGCACTCGACCCGATTTCCACCGGGCGCATCGAACAGTTGATCACCGAACTGAAAGAGCAATACACGGTGATCATCGTGACCCACAACATGCAGCAGGCCGCGCGGGTGTCCGACAGCACGGCGTTCATGTTCATGGGGGAGCTGATTGAGCACGGCAATACGGATGAGATCTTCACCAAGCCGAAGATGAAGCAGACCGAGGACTACATCACCGGGCGGTTCGGCTAGCTTTAACAAAAAAGCCGATCACTCTCTGCCATGAGAGTGATCGGCTTTTGTTGGGCAAAAAAAAACCCGGAAATCCTCACTTGCGTGGGCCTTCCGGATTTTCTAAACCGCCAAAAATGGTGGGTCGTGTGGGATTCGAACCTACGACCAATTGGTTAAAAGCCAACTGCTCTACCAACTGAGCTAACGACCCGCTGTGTGGTGGCGCGTATAATACTGATTTCTAAGGATTATTCAACACCTTATTTGAAATAAATCAGAAATAACGCGTTGGGTCAGTAATTCCGGCCGCCTGGAAGCCCTCTGCACGCAGTCGGCAGCTGTCGCACTTCCCACAAGCACGACCGTCAGTATCCGCCTGATAGCAGGAAACAGTCAGCGAGTAATCGACGCCAAGTCCTACGCCAGCCTTCACGATATCGGCCTTGCTACGGTTCTGCAGCGGCGCCAGGATGCGAAAGCCCGGCCCTTCTACACCGGCCTTGGTAGCGAGGTTGGCCATGCGCTCGAACGACTCGATGTACTCGGGACGGCAGTCCGGGTAGCCGGCGTAGTCCAGGGCGTTGACGCCGATGAAGATGTCGCGCGCCTCGAGGACTTCGGCCCAGCCAAGGGCCAGGGACAGGAAGACGGTGTTACGCGCAGGCACGTAGGTCACCGGGATGCCTTCGCTGGGGCCTTGCGGCACGTCTATGGAGCTGTCGGTCAGCGCCGAACCACCCATGCCGTCGAGGTTCAGGCCGATCACCTTGTGCTCCACCACGCCCAGGTCTCGGGCGACGCGGGCAGCAGCCTCCAGCTCGGCACGGTGACGCTGGCCGTAGTCGAAGCTCATGGTGTAGCAGCTGTAGCCTTCTGCACGGGCCATGGCGACCACGGTGGCGGAGTCGAGGCCGCCGGACAGCAGGATGACAGCACGCTTTTGATCAGTCATCTCAGCGCCCCGGCTCGTCGTTCCACAGGTACTTGTGCAACTGCAGCTGCAGGCGCACCGGCAGATTGTCTGCGACAACCCAGTCAGCCAGGTCGCGAGCATTCAGGTCATGATGGCTGGGGGAAAACAGCACTTCGCCGGCACGGCGGTCCAGGCCATATTGGATCAGCTTGGAGGTCGCCCAGTCGTAGTCTTCACGGGAACAGATGACGAACTTGACCTGGTCGTTGGCCGTCAGCAACTCGATGTTCTCGTAGCGGTTGCGGTGCGCTTCCTTGGAACCCGGGGTCTTGAGGTCGACGACACGACTGACGCGAGGGTCGACCGCGGAAATATCCAGGGCACCGCTGGTTTCCAGGGAAACCTCGTAACCGGCATCACACAACTGCTTGAGCAGGGGAATGGCATTAGGCTGCGCCAGCGGCTCGCCACCGGTGACGCAGACATAACGCGGCCGGTAACCGGCCACTTGCTCGAGGATGTCGTCAAGGGTGCGCACGGTACCGCCACTGAAGGCGTAGGCGCTGTCGCAGTACTGGCAACGCAGCGGGCAACCGGTGAGGCGCACAAATACAGTGGGCAGCCCGGCAGTGCGCGTTTCACCCTGCAACGAGTAAAAAACTTCGGTGATACGTAATGTGTCTTGCATAGTCGCCACGGGCGTAACAGCTAAACAGGCTGTCCGCCTCCGTCAGGCACTTCGAGGAATTCCGCCAACGCGTAAACCCCAGGAAGCGTGTTTCATAAAAGGGCGTGGATTCTAACGAAAAAACCCGCGCAGGGCGCGGGTTTCTTCTGAACGGGTTGCGACGCTTACATGCGTTGCAGATCCCGCTGTGCCAACTGAGCAGCGGAGGTACCCGGATATTGGGCCACCACCTGCTGCAGAATGCCTTTGACCTTGTCGGTATGACCCAGGCGGCGTTCTACGTCAGCCAGTTTGTACAGCGAATCCGGCACCTTGGCGTGCTTGGGGTACAGCTGGCTGACCTTGGCAAACGCCTGACCTGCACCTTGCAAGTCGCCTTTGGCCAGGTTCACCTCACCCAACCAGTACTGGGCGTTGCCCGCGTACTGGCTGTTCGGGTATTTGCGCAGGAATGCGGTAAAAGCCTGGCTGGCCTTATCGAAATCCTTGGCTTTGATCAGGTCGAAGGCTGCGTCGTAATACAGTTTTTCCTTCGCCGGATCACCCGGTTCGCTGCTGGCGGCAGGGGCCTGGCTGGCAGCCGCGGCCCCTGCTGCTGCACCACCGGCGGCGGCACTTGGCGCGCCACCGGCAGAAGAATTATCAGGAGTAGCGGCTGGTGTAACGCCGGCTCCAATACGTCGATCAAGATCCTGGTAACGCTCCAGGCCTTCTTGCTTCAGCTGGTTCACTTGATTCTGCAGAACTTCAATCGTGCCTTGTTGCTGCGACAATTGATCCTGCATGCGTTGCAGCTGGTTGAACAGTTCGCCCTGTGCCGAAGGCGCGGCCGTAGCCGCCCCCCCGGCATAGGCGCCGTTCGTGCCATAACCCGCTGGCGGATAACTGCTCCCGCTATTGTTATAGCCAGAGTTGCTATCTTCCACAGGAACCGCAGCCCACACCGCAAGCGGTGCCAGGCTGAGAGCCAATACAGTTAGAGCACGACGGCACGTTCGCATGACGAATTACTTACGCAGTTCGACGCGACGGTTTTGAGCCCAGGACTGCTCGTCGTGGCCAGTAGCAACTGGACGCTCTTTACCGTAGGAAACCAGTTCCAGTTGGCCTGGAGCAACACCTTGCAGTACCAGGTAGCGCTGAACGGCTTTCGCACGACGCTCGCCCAGTGCCATGTTGTACTCACGAGTACCACGTTCGTCGGTGTTACCTTCCAGAACAACGCGAGCGCCGTTAGCTTTCAGGTCCTTCGCGTGAACGTCCAGAGCGCGCATGGCTTCTGGTTTCAGGTCCGAACTGTCGTATTCGAAGTAGAAAGTGGTGATAGCGCGCAGAGCAGCTTCTTCGCTCAGGGAGCCGTCAACTGCACCAGTGTTAGCGCCGTAACCAGCGTTTGGATCAACAGCTGCGCCTTCACCGGCATTGTCGCCGCCTTTAGACGAGCAACCAACGGCTACGGACAGAGCCAGAGCCAGAGCAGCAAACTTACCAAACTTCAGCATTTCCATCGTGAAACTCCTAATGAACCCCAGTGTGTTAAGTACTTCTTTTTGTAGCGCCGCGTCAGTTCAGGTAAGGGGACCAGGATGGTTCTCTGACTTCGCCTTGTGCGGTAGGAAGCGGGAGCCTTACGCGTCCATTAATGGACACGAGCATCAAGACTCCCCGGCCCTGCTGGCGGGTGGCGTAGATTACCATGGTGCCGTTGGGCGCAACAGTGGCTGACTCATCAAGGTTGGTATCTGTAAGGATTTTAACGGTTCCGCGCTGCAAATCCTGGGCCGCAACCCGGAAATTAGTGAAACCATCCTGACGGTGAATCATCACCAACGTCTTTTCATCAGCCGAAAGCTTAGGTGCAGCGTTGTAGTTACCAATAAAGGTCACACGTTCGGCGCCGCCGCCGTTGACGCTGGTTTTGTAGACTTGCGGCTTGCCGCCACGGTCGGAGGTGAAGTAGATGGTCGAACCATCCTTACCCCAGAACGGTTCGGTGTTGATGCCAGGGCCGCTGGTAACACGGCTCAGTTGGCGCGAAGCCATGTTCATCACGTAAATGTCCGGGTTACCGTCTTTGGACAATACGAACGCCAGGCGAGAACCATCCGGCGACCAGGCTGGCGCGCCATTCAGGCCTTCGAAGTTGGTGATCTGCTCACGGCGACCGGTGTCGATGTGCTGAACGAAGATGCGTGGACGCTTCTGTTCAAAGGACACGTAGGCGATACGCTTGCCGTCTGGTGCAAAGCGTGGCGACAGGATCGGCTCACGGGATTGCAGCAGCGTCACTGCACGAGCGCCGTCATAGTCGGAGCGCTGCAGCGTGTAGCGAGTGTTGTCTACCGAAAAACGCTCTGCTGTTACATAGAGCAGGCGAGTCGAGAAGGCACCCTTGATCCCGGTCAGCTTTTCAAACGACTGGTCGGAGATGTAGTGCGCCATGTCCCGCAACTGATCCGTGGTACCCGACACGCTGCCGGTCAGCACTTGCTGCTCGGTCGCGACGTTGAACAGGGTGTACTGGATCTGCAGGCGACCGCCGGCAGGCGTGATGCTGCCCACCATCAGGTACTGGGCGTTCAGCGCTTTCCAGTCACGGAAGATGACTTCGCTGGCCTGGGTCGGCTGGCTGATCATGTTGCCTTTGTCGATCGGCGCGTAGTAACCGGAGTTGCGCAGGTCATCACTGATGATCTGCGACATGTCGTCCGGCAGCACGCTGCCGCCCTGCCAGCCAAACGGTACAACGGCGATCGGGGTGGCCCGATCGCTACCGCTGGTGACCAGGATGTTCTTTTCATCCGCCGCCGCTATCCCTGCCATGCAGCAAATAACGACAAGCATTCCTCGAAGAAGGTTTCTCACAAGGCTAGATCCTCAGGTGTGAATGTCATCTTGAATGAACGGTAGGGAGCGAAGTCGCTTGGTTTCATTCCCTGCATCTCGGTCAACCGGCCAATGTTCTTGACCGCTGCTACCGCCGAACTGTCGAACGAACCGTCGCCACTGGACTTGGCCACGCTGACCGAGGTCACCGTACCGTCCGGCAACATGCCGATCTGCAGCACTACTGTCATGCCTTTACGTGCCGAAGGAGGACGGGTCCAACCTTCCGCTGCCCGTGAACGAATCAGGTCATCGAAACTGCCCGCGACTTCATCACCACGTTCATCGGCCAAGGCTTGCTGGCGCTGCGGCGTGTCGGAAAGCAAATCGGCCAAGGCCTGGGCCTTTTTGTCTTCGGTCGATTTACGTGCTGCTTCCTGGGCCTTTTTCTTCGAGGCATCGGCGGCAGCTTTCTTCTTCGCGTCGTCGGCGATTTTCTTCTTCGCCTCGTCAGCTTCAGCTTTCTTCTTGGCGTCGTCCGCGGCTTTCTTCTTCGCGTCTTCGACTATCTTTTTCTTCGCGTCTTCAGCGGCCTTTTTCTTGGCCTCTTCTTCAGCAGCTTTCTTGGCTTCTTCTTCAGATTTCTTCTTGGCTATATCAGCCAATTGTTTCTCTTCAGCCTTCTTGGCTTCAGCAGCTTTATCGGCTTTCTTGGCTTCATCAGCCTTTTTAGCCTCGTCAGCTTTCTTCGCCTCGTCAGCCTTTTTCGATTCCTCGGCCTTTTGAGCCGCCTCTTCTTTCTTTTGTTCCGCAGCAGCCTTCACCGCTTCCTGCTCGACCTTCTTCTGTTCCATCTGCTCGACTTCAGTCTGGCGCGCAGCCGACTTCTGGGCCTCACCCGCAATCTTCTGATTGGTCTGGGTGGTGGCCTGGCTTTTCGATTTCAGCTGATACAGGGTCGCCTGCACGATCGGCTTGGCTGGCGGCAGGTCCGGGGTCATGGCAAAGCTGACGAACAGCATGCCAAACACCAGGACGTGCAGGGCAATTGCCCAGACGCTAGGCCAGAAGAAGCTTTCCGAGGCGGACGGCTCTCGCTGTTGGTGCATCAGGGCGCCTCGGTAATCAAGCCAACGTTACCGACGCCGGCCTTCTGCAGCCCGCCCATGGCGCCCATGACGGAGCCATAGTCGACGACCTTGTCGCCGCGGATGAACACCTGGGTGTGCTTGCCACCTTCGTTGCCGGCGCGAATGATCTTGGTCACAGCATCAGTCATCTGCGGCAAGGTCATGGCCTTGTCCTGCTGTTTCTGAGTGTCGACTTCGCTGCCAAGGTTCCAGTAATAGGTCTTGTCAGCCTTGATCGAAATGGTCAGGACCTGAGTGTTGTTGTCCTGCGGCAAGGCTTCGCTGGAAACCTTGGGCAGATCAACCTTCACGCCCTGATTGAGCATCGGCGCGGTCACCATGAAGATAACCAGCAGCACCAGCATCACGTCGATGTAAGGCACTACGTTCATCTCGGCGACCGGCTTGCGCTTTTTGCGAGCTCGAGCGATTAAAGCCATTGGGAATTACCTGCTTATTCTTCGCTGGTGTGCACTTTACGGTGCAGGATCGCCTGGAATTCATCGGCGAAGGTGTAGTAACGGCTGATCAAGGTTTCGCCACGAGCGGCAAAACGGTTGTAGGCGATTACGGCGGGAATAGCTGCGAACAGGCCGATGGCGGTGGCGATCAGCGCTTCGGCGATACCCGGGGCCACGGTGGCCAGGGTCGCTTGCTGGGCCTGGGCCAGGCCGCGGAAGGAGTTCATGATCCCCCATACGGTACCGAACAGACCGATGTACGGGCTCACGGAACCTACGGTGGCGAGGAACGGCAGGCTTTGCTCAAGCTTTTCTTCTTCGCGGGAAATCGCTACACGCATGGCACGGGCCACGCCTTCCATGACCGCTTCCGGGTCAACGCCTGGCTGCTGGCGCAGACGGGAGAATTCCTTGAAGCCGGCACGGAAGATCTGCTCGACGCCCGAATCCGGGTCCGGGTTGCTGCCGGCCTGGCGATACAGTTTGGACAGGTCGATACCCGACCAGAAGCGCTCTTCGAAGCTCTCCAGGGCACGTCGACCGGCACGCAGCAGGTTGCTGCGCTGAAAAATCATGACCCAAGAGGTAACCGATGCGGCTACCAGGACCAGCATCACCAGTTGAACCACGACACTGGCATTGCTGACCAGGCTCCACATGGAGGAATGGTCGACGACGGTAGGTTCCACGCTAAATCTCCTGCTCTGAATGTTTACCCGCGCCGCTCACGCCGGCAAAGGCCGCGCGTAGAGCTTCGGGAATGGCCCGGGGTTTCAAACTATTGGTGCGAACACAGGCCACCAGGAACTGCCCCTCACAGAGCAGCGTTGCATCCGTAGCCCGCCTGACCTGCTGTTTAAAGCGCAGGCTGGCACGGTTCAATTCGGTTATTTCTGCGCTGACCAGCAGTTCATCGTCCAGTCGCGCCGGCGCGTAATAACGAGCCTCGCTGGAATGCACGACAAACAACAGGTCCTCCCCTGCCAGCTGGGATTGGGCAAAGCCCAGCTCCCGTAGCCGCTCGGTTCGAGCCCGCTCCATGAACTTTAGGTAATTGACGTAATAAACGATGCCGCCGGCATCGGTGTCCTCGTAATAAACGCGACAGCGATGTGCGAACGACTGATCCCCGTTTTGCGCGCGCATACTCTAGTGCTTACTCCTCAGGTTGCCAATCCGGCCAGGCAACTGTTTTTCATTCTGTGGCACATTTCTAACGAAAGAATGACGACGCCAGCCACTAGGACAGCACAAACGCCGAATAAATCGAATCGCCAAGCGTTTTTAATCGTCTACTGCATCAAGGAATTCGTCTACTACGGGCATCTCGCCCAATCGTGACGGAATGTTTAACCCAAAGTGCAGATACGCATGCCGGGTGACCACGCGCCCCCTCGGTGTACGCATGATGTAGCCCTGCTGGATCAGGTACGGTTCCAGTACATCCTCAATTGTGTGCCGCTCTTCGCTGATGGCTGCCGCGAGGCTGTCCACACCCACCGGGCCACCGTCGAACTTCTCGATCATGGTCAGCAGCAGGCGCCGGTCCTGGTGATCAAAGCCGTGTTCATCCACATCCAGCAGGTTCAGCGCCAGGTCTGCCACGGGCTTGGTGATATGCCCTTTGGCGCGTACTTCGGCAAAATCGCGCACCCGACGCAGCAACCGGTTGGCAATCCGCGGCGTACCACGGGCGCGGCGGGCGATTTCAAACGCGCCTTCCGGGTCCAGGGGCAAGCCGAGGATAGTCGCCGAACGGCTGACGATGGTGGCCAGATCCGCCGTGCTATAGAACTCTAGACGTTGAACAATCCCGAAACGGTCTCGCAGCGGATTGGTCAGCATGCCCGCACGGGTGGTGGCCCCCACCAGCGTGAACGGTGGCAGGTCGAGCTTGATCGAGCGCGCGGCCGGGCCTTCGCCGATCATGATGTCCAACTGGAAGTCTTCCATGGCCGGGTACAACACTTCCTCGACGATGGGCGAAAGCCGGTGGATCTCGTCGATAAACAGTACGTCGTGGGGCTCCAGATTGGTCAGCAGCGCCGCCAGGTCACCCGGACGCTCCAGCACAGGGCCGGAGGTGGATTTGATCGACACGCCCATTTCCTGGGCGATGATGTTGGCCAGGGTGGTCTTGCCCAAGCCCGGCGGGCCGAAGATCAACGTGTGATCCAGGGACTCGCTGCGCCCGCGTGCAGCCTGGATAAACAGCTCCATCTGCTCGCGCACGGTGGGCTGGCCGATGTATTCGGCGAGGCTCAGGGGGCGAATCGCCCGGTCCTGGACTTCTTCACGGTCACGGGGGCCGGTGGCCGCGATCAGACGATCAGCTTCAATCACTTAAATCATTCCCTTCAGGGCGCGGCGGATCATGTCTTCGCTGCTCAGGTTCTTGTCCTTGATGGCCGACACTGCCTTGCTCGCCTCTTGCGGCTTGTAGCCCAGGGAGATCAGCGCGCTGACTGCATCGCTTTCGGCACTGGCCACCGGCACACCCGGCGCATCCGGCTGGTTAGGCACCAGGGCAAACATGCTCGGCACGACCTCCCAGGCCTTGAAGCGGTCCTTGAGCTCCACCAGCAAGCGCTCGGCGGTTTTCTTGCCAACGCCTGGCACCTTGGTCAGCGCTGAAGTGTCCTGGGCCGATACGCAGCGCACCAGCTCATCCACTTCCAGGCTCGACATCAGCGCCAGCGCCAGCTTCGGGCCCACGCCGTTGAGGCGGATCAGCTCACGGAAGAAATCCCGGTCACGCTTGCCAATGAAACCATAGAGCAATTGTGCGTCTTCGCGCACCACCAGGTGGGTGTGCAGGGTCAGCGGTTCACCGACCGACGGTAGGCGGTAGAGGGTCGTCATGGGCACTTCCAGCTCATAGCCCAGCCCATTTACATCCAGAATCAGGTGCGGCGGCTGTTTCTCAGCCAAGGTGCCGCGCAAGCGTCCAATCACGTTCGAATCCTTAAGAATCGGCTCAGATCAAGGCCTGACCGGTAATAACGCGGGCATGCCGGCCGGCAGCACAGGCCGTTCATGCACCCCACGCAGAATGATTGCGCTGATGCTATCAGAGACGCAGGCGGCCGCCACGACTGCGTGCCGTACCCAAGCCGTGGGGCATCAGGCTGGAACGGGTGTGGGCGTGGCAAATGGCAATGGCCAGGGCGTCGGAGGCATCGATTTGCGGTTTGGCGGTGAGCTTGAGCATGTGCATGACCATCATCATCACCTGCTCCTTATTCGCCGCACCAGTGCCGACCACGGCCTGCTTGACCTGGGTCGCGGTGTACTCCGCGATCTCCATGCCCTCCTCGGCACCGGCCACGATGGCAGCACCGCGGGCTTGGCCGAGCTTCAAGGCGGAGTCGGCGTTTTTTGCCATGAACACTTTTTCGATGCCCATGGTGACCGGGCCGTAAGTCTGGATCACTTCACGCACGCCGCGGTAAACGATCTGCAAGCGCTCGGCAAGCTCGCCGGCGCCGGTACGGATACAGCCCGACGCCACGTACACGCAGCCTCGCGGGGTCTGTTGGACCACGCCAAAGCCGGTGATTCGCGAACCGGGGTCGATACCTAGGATTAGAGTCATAACGCCTGCGGGATGGGTTTAAAGCGGATGCGCCAGGCACATGGTTTGTGTAACAGCATAGATCCCTGTGGGAGCTGGCTTGCCTGCGATACAGGCACCTCGGTGCTTCAGTTACACCGGGTTGATGCCATCGCAGCCTCGCCAAGGCTCGACAGCTCCCACATTGGATCTTTGGTGCTCTTAAACGAGCTGTTCGGCCACCGACTCCGGGATATCGGCATTGGAATAGACGTTCTGCACGTCATCCAGGTCTTCGAGCATATCGAGCATCTTGAGTACCTTCTGCGCCCCGTCCAGGTCCAGCTCCGCGCTGGTGGTGGGCAGCATCACGATTTCCGCATCGGTACCTTTGAAACCGGCCGCTTCCAACGCGTTGCGCACCGAGTAGAAGCCCGCGAACGAGGTAAACACGTCGATGGAACCGTCTTCGTTGGTCACCACGTCGTCAGCATCGGCCTCCATCGCTGCTTCGATCAGTGCATCTTCGTCAACACCCGGCGCGAAGGAGATCTGCCCCTTGCGCTCAAACAGGTAGGCCACCGAACCGTCAGTCCCCAGGTTGCCGCCACATTTGCTGAACGCATGGCGCACGGCAGCCGCAGTACGGTTGCGGTTGTCAGTCATGCACTCGACCATCACCGCCACGCCACCCGGGCCGTAGCCTTCGTAGCTCAACTCGACCATGTCGTCGGTATCGGCCGCACCGGCACCACGGGCCACGGCGCGGTCGATGATGTCGCGGCTCATGTTGGCGCCGAGGGCCTTGTCCAGGGCCAGACGCAGACGCGGGTTGGAACCCGGGTCACCGCCACCCTGGCGCGCAGCGACGGTCAGCTCGCGAATCCACTTGGTGAAGATCTTGCCTTTCTTGGCATCCTGACGCTCTTTGCGGTGCTTGATGTTCGCCCACTTGGAATGGCCAGCCATAACACAACTCCGAAATTCTGTAGAAACCTGTCAATCCCGCCCCAGGCGGGACTTCCCTCTTTAACGTGCAGCCCTTGTAACGCAAAGGCGCATCCGAAGATGCGCCCTTAGCTGACAATGTAAAACCTTATCGCGCTTTCACGCTGCGGCCTTACTCAGCCTTTGGTGTCTCGCGCAGACGGATATGCAGCTCGCGCAGTGCCTTGGCATCCACCACACCCGGTGCTTGCGTCATGACGTCGGCAGCACTTTGGGTTTTCGGGAAGGCAATCACTTCACGGATCGACTGGGCACCGGTCATCAGCATCACCAGACGGTCCAGACCAAAGGCCAGGCCGCCATGGGGTGGCGCGCCGTACTTCAGGGCGTCGAGCAGGAAGCCGAACTTCTCTTGCTGCTCATCTTCGTTGATGCCCAGCAGGCGGAAGACCGATTGCTGCATTTCCTTGCGGTGGATACGGATCGAACCGCCACCCAGCTCGGTGCCGTTGAGCACCATGTCGTAGGCACGGGACAGAGCGCCAGCCGGGTTGGCTTCGAGCTCTTGCGGCGTGCACTTCGGCGCGGTGAACGGGTGGTGCAGCGCGCTGAAGCTACCGTCGTCGTTCTCTTCGAACATCGGGAAGTCGACAACCCACATCGGCGCCCACTGGCAGGTCAGCAGATTCAGGTCGTTACCGACCTTGATCCGCAGTGCACCCAGCGCTTCGCTGACGATCTTCGACTTGTCGGCGCCGAAGAACACGATATCGCCGTCGACCGCGCCAACGCGATCAAGGATCACGTTGAGGTTGGCTTCAGGGATGTTCTTGACGATTGGCGACTGCAGGCCTTCAACGCCCTTGGCGCGCTCGTTGACCTTGATGTACGCCAGGCCCTTGGCACCGTAGATGCCGACGAACTTGGTGTAGTCGTCGATCTGCTTGCGCGGCATGCTCGCAGCGCCAGGAACGCGCAGCGCGGCAATACGGCATTTCGGGTCGTTGGCCGGGCCGCTGAACACTTTGAAGTCGACGTCTTTGAGTTGGTCTTCAACGTCAACCAGTTCCAGCGGGTTACGCAGGTCCGGCTTGTCGGAACCGTAACGGCGCATGGCTTCTTCGAAGGTCATGTGCGGGAATTCGCCGAACTCCAGGTTCAGCACTTCCTTGAACAGGTTGCGGATCATCTGCTCGGTGATGCCCATGATCTCTTTTTCATCGAGGAAACTGGTCTCGATGTCGATCTGGGTGAATTCCGGCTGGCGGTCAGCCCGCAGGTCTTCGTCACGGAAGCATTTGGCGATCTGGTAGTAACGGTCGAAGCCGGCCACCATCAGCAACTGCTTGAACAGCTGTGGCGATTGCGGCAAGGCGAAGAAGGAACCGGCGTGGGTACGGCTCGGCACCAGGTAGTCGCGAGCGCCTTCCGGGGTAGCACGGGTCAGGATCGGCGTTTCGACGTCGAGGAAGCCGTTCTCGTCGAGGAAGCGACGGATGCTGGTGGTCATGCGCGAGCGCAGACGCAGCTTCTCGGCCATTTCCGGGCGACGCAGGTCCAGAAAACGATAACGCAGGCGGGTTTCTTCGCCAACGTCGGAGAACTCGTTCAGTGGGAACGGCGGGGTTTCCGACTCGTTCAGCACTTCCAGTTCGTAACCCAGCACTTCGATCATGCCCGACGCCATGTTGGCGTTGGTGGCACCGGCCGGACGCAGGCGAACCTTGCCGGTGATCTTCACGACGTACTCGCTGCGCACGCGGTCGGCGGCGGCGAAGCTCTCGGCGCGGTCCGGATCGAACACCACCTGGGCCAGACCATCACGATCACGGATATCGAGGAAGATCACCCCGCCGTGGTCGCGGCGACGGTGAACCCATCCGCAAAGGGTGATTTCCTGACCTTCCAGGGTCTCGTTCAGTTGGCCGCAATAGTGGCTGCGCATCATGATAGTGGTTTCGCTTCTCGTAATTCGAAATTCGGTGGAGGCCTGCCTCATCACCGTACAGCTAAGTCAGGTGACGGATAATGCAGGAGCCTGCGCGTAGAGTTCAACTCAGTCTGCTTTGTCGCCGCCGGCCAGATTCTTCTTCGAACCGGTCTTGAAATCGGTCTCGTACCAACCGTTGCCACTCAGGCGAAAGCCCGGCATGGACAACATCTTCTTGAGCTCCGGAGCCTGGCAGGCAGGGCAATCGACCAGCGGCGCTGCGCTGATCTTTTGAATGGCTTCCAACTGATGACCACAGGAAGCGCATTGATAGTCGTACATGGGCATGGAGATGTCTCGGCGATCAGATCATTACTGCGCCACGCCCTGCCCTGGCTCTATCCCGTGGGAAAGTCCCGGCATGCGCAGCAAAGCCCGGGATTATATCTGGTAAATCGAGGCTGTGCAGCCGTAGCGGCGCGCTGCTCTTTATATAGGTGGCTGCAGCAGGCTTCTGCCAGACGCCCGACCCGGGGCAATCCCGAGCCTGGCGACTGGCACAAGGATCATGCCAGGTCCGGATGGACACCCGACGCATTAAGGCGCTCTTTCAATACATGAACCACACAAACTACCCTGACCAGACCGCTGAAGTTCTTTACACCGCCATATCGCAAGTGCACTTCACGGTCCACGTAAGACAGCAACGCACTGACCGAACATGTATTGATCCGGGCTATTTCCGCAAGGATATTCCAATAGACCTCTTCGAGTCGCAAACACGTCGAAAAGCCATTAAGCCGAACGGATCGGGACAATGGCCTGGCCAAGTTCATATCGAACCCTTTGGCAAAGGGGTCTACCTTTATCTTGTGCAACCCGCACGTTTCCATAACTCCATTACCTGCTCCGCGTGACATACACTTGACACTCCATTGCCTGACGGCCACTCATCAGTGTTGTCGTTGGCCGTTGAGCTATAAAACATCAAGAAGGCAAGTGCAGCCAGAAGACAGGGAGCCGATCGCCGTAGGACAAGCCAACGCGTGTATCAGGAAGCTCGCAGGGTCAGGGAAATCGCCGGAAAGAAGGCACGCGAGGGGCGTCAGCTCGACGCCCACCCGCCACCGGCATTACTTGTTTTCGAGCAGGGAACGCAACATCCACGCGGTCTTTTCATGAACTTGCATACGCTGGGTCAGCAAGTCCGCAGTGGGTTCATCGCTGACTTTATCCAGCAACGGGAAGATGCCCCGGGCCGTGCGGGTAACCGCTTCCTGGCCTTCGACCAATTGCTTGATCATGTCTTCAGCACTCGGCACACCCTCTTCTTCCTTGATCGAAGAAAGTCGTGCGTACACCGAATAAGCACCCGGTGCGGGGAAGCCCAGGGCGCGTATACGCTCTGCAATTGAATCCACCGCCAGCGCCAGTTCGTTGTACTGCTCTTCAAACATCAAGTGCAGTGTGCGAAACATCGGGCCCGTTACGTTCCAATGGAAGTTGTGGGTCTTCAGGTAAAGTACATAGGTATCGGAAAGCAGGCGCGAAAGTCCGTCAACGATTGATTTACGGTCTTCTTCACTGATACCAATATCGATTGCCATGTGTTTCCCCTTCAATTGATAAATATTCATTGATCAGGTGCAGGACCACTCTAGCAAGAGTGCCGGCCTTGCGCAGCCCGGCCGACCCTCTCGAGGTGCGGCAAATTGCCCCTCGCAGAGCGGGTTTACACGGCAGGCAAAGCTTCAAGCCCTGCCGAAAAAATTATCCGCCGCCGGCGAAAAAACCCCGCACCTGTCTAGGACAAGCGTTTGACGCAGAAATGCCGCATGCCTCGCAACAGCCCGAAATGCTTGATTTGAGTAGGCACAGGCTTTGCTGTTAAATAGGCAGCGTGTCGCCGCCGTTTTTGTTTGCGGCAAGTGGCATAGGCTGATACCCGTGTACGTGTCCAACGCCTCCCATTGTTCAGAAGCGAACCGTGCCAGTCAGCTCTTCCTCGTGATCCGTCTTAACGTGAGTTAATCAAAATGTTGAAAATCGTCCACCTGCTAACGGGCGCTGCAGCTTTGCTGCTGTCCTTTATCCCCAGCCTGCGATCAGAAACCCTGCCTTACCTGCAACAACCTGACGCTCTCTACCTGACCTTTTTTGGTCTTCTTAACCTGACACTGGCTCCAGTCATTCCTTACTGGAACAAAGGCCCGCGTCATCAACTGCAAAACCTGGTCAGCGCCCTGCTGGTCCTGGCTGTTGTCGTGCAAACCCTCACCCTGCTGGCGCCTATGCCTGAAGTCGGTGGCCACCCGGCCGTCCTTCTCAGCCTGGCAATCGCACTGGTCGCCATCGTTCTTCATCTGGCCATCAGTTTCTACCGTTCCTCCCCGGCCGCTGCGTCGCAAAGCTACGACATGACCAACCGGGATACCGGTACCGTGAAGTGGTTCAACACCTCCAAGGGCTTCGGCTTTATTTCCCGGGATTCGGGCGACGATATCTTCGTCCACTTCCGGGCGATTCGCGGCGAAGGCCATCGCGTACTGGTGGAAGGCCAGCGCGTGGAGTTCTCCGTCATGAATCGTGACAAGGGCCTGCAAGCTGAAGATGTGATCGCCGCGTTGCCGCGCCGCTGATTCCAGCACCCCGAAAAAAGAAACCGCGATGCAGCCTGGCTGCATTGCGGTTTTTTTATGCCCGGGGATTCATCCCTGCCTTATTAATAATGAGGCGGCGGCGCTTCTTCCTCGGATGACTCGAACTGGCCGCCCATTTCTTCCTGGCGCTTGAGCAACGCAGTCATCTGCATCTGCAGGCGTTCGACCGCCCGCTGCTGGGTGACCAGGATGTCATTGAGGGTCTCAATGGTGTCGTCCTGAAAGGCCAAGCGGCTTTCCAGGTCGGTCACACGGTCTTGGAGGTCCATGACTCAAGCCTCCAGAAACATGAAATCAGCCGGCAGGATCTCGCGCAGGCGTGCACGAATCGCCGCCAGCTGCTTGTCGCTGTATGGCTTCGCCGGATGCTTGCCCCAGACCGGCGCCGGCCAGGCAGCGTCATCGCGCTTGCGCACGATTACATGCACGTGCAGTTGGCTGACCACGTTACCCAGGGCACCGATATTCATCTTGTCGGCGCCAAACCCTTCATTAAGCAGTTGCGCCAGCACCGTGCTTTCCTGCCACACCCGCTGCTGGTCAGCGACATCCAGTTGAAACACTTCGCTGATACCGTCGATGCGCGGCACCAGGATGAACCAGGGGTAATTCGAGTCATTGGACAGCAGCAGCCGGCACAGGGGGAAATCCCCGATGGGCAAGGTGTCTTGTTGAAGACGTGGATCTAAGGCGAACACAGCAGTCACTCCCGTTCGGCGGGTCAGGTTTCAGGCGCCCAGCATACCTGCGAATGCCGAGCGCTTCACGGCGAATGCATCAGGCCAAATACGCGCCCAAACAGCACGTCGCGAAAAAAAGCGCACCATTTCGAGACAGACCAATATTTCAGCTACGCTAAATGACCAATGCAGCCAATCCCAGTCAAAGACGGGACGTGGGATACGCTTAAAGACCTTGAGCCAGAGGGCTCTCAGGATAAGAACGCTGGCCTGGGGCAAAAACGCAGACCGGGAACAATCGCACCAAAATGACCCATTTGTGCCTCAAAGGGATCCGCCGACTACCCACCGAACGGGGTGAACCGGTAACGTTTTGCTCTGGTGCAGGTTTTATGCACCACCGGACAGAAGTGCAGCAGGCGCGTCAAGGCCAAACCAAACGGTGTAAAAAGCCCGCGCTTATGCGGTTTTTACACGGCGTTGACAATTTTCACGAAAAAATCACATTCGGTTTCCGGTTTGTGCACGCTTGTTGCATTCACCGTTGTATCGTCGACAACGGCACCGGCAGGAAGCAGGTGTTTCGCGACGGAAAACAACAGCGGTTCAATGCTTTTCAAGGAAGAGTTAAAACTTTGAGAAGGGAGGTTCCCCCCCCCCACCTCGATGCTTTTAAACAGTATTGAAGTTGTCAGTCCGGTTACAAGCGGACTGTGAATTTGCGACATGGAGCTAGCAATTTACGACAGGCCCGTAAAGAAGCTGAAAGGATAGATGTGCAAGTATCGTCAATAATGTCTGCGTGATATAACTTTGCGCCGACACAAAAAAGAAAGAGCCGCCCAGACAAAAATATAGGTGGGACGGCAGTACTCTTCCTAAAACCAAAGGAGCAAATCACGATGCGCGTGATGAAGTGGAGCATGATCGCCCTGGCTGTTTCAGCAGGCACCTCGCAGTTCGCAATCGCGTCCTCCCAGGACGATGCCAAGGGCTTTGTTGAAGACAGCACTTTCAGCATCAACACTCGCCTTCTGTATTTCAGCCGTGATATCCGCAACGAACCTGCTGGCGGTTACAAACCTGTTAAAGCAGGCAGTACTGAGAAGAAGAGCATCTCCGAAGAAACGGGCCTGGGCTTCAATGCTCTTTACCAATCAGGCTTCACCCAGGGCACCATCGGCGTCGGTGTTGATGTAATCGGTTTGCTGGGTGTGAAACTGGACAGCGGCCGTGGCCATGCAGGTACAGGCCTGTTCCCTAACGGCGCTGATGGCCGTGCACAGGATGACTACTCCAAAGGTGGCGCCGCCGTTAAATTCCGTTTCTCCGACACGGTCTTGAAAATCGGCGACCAATACACCACCGCTCCTGTCTTCGCTTCCGACGACAGCCGCCTGCTGCCTGAGCTGCCACAAGGTGTCTCGATCACCAGCAACGAGATCAAGGGCCTGAAACTGGAAGGTGGTCACTTCACCGCCAGCACCGCGCAAGCCCAGACCTACCATGACAGCCTGGGCCTGAAGGAAACCAACTTTGTCGGTGGCGTCTACGCGTTCACCCCAGAGCTGACCGGTAGCCTGTACTACGCGAAAACCGAAGACTACTGGAAGAAGACCTACGCCAACATCAACTGGACCCATGCCTTGAGCAAGGAACAGTCGCTGGCCTTTGACTTCAACATCTACAGCACCAAAAGTGATGGCCTTGGTCTGCAACGCGCAGAAAAAGACAACACCACCAAGCTCGACAACCGTGCCTACAGCTTGCAAGGCGCGTACACCATCGACGCTCACACCTTCACCCTGGCCTACCAGAAGGTCACCGGTGACGGCGACTACGGTTACGGCGTAGACGGCGGCGGCACGATTTTCCTCGCCAACTCCGTTGCCCGTTCCGACTTCAACGCTGAAGGTGAAAAATCCTGGCAAGCTCGCTACGACCTGAACATGGCCACCTTCGGCATTCCAGGCCTGAGCTTCATGACTCGTTATGTCACCGGTAGCGGTGCTGACAACGGCGTGACCAACAACGCCAAAGAGTGGGAACGCGACATCGAGGCCAAGTACGTGATTCAGAGCGGCCCGGCTAAAGACCTGAGCCTGCGTGTACGTCAAGCCACTTACCGCTCCAGCGATGGTGTGTACTACGGCTCGGCATCGTTGGACGAACTGCGTCTGATTGCGCAATACCCGCTGAACATCTTGTAATTGGCAGTTTGATTACAACGATGACTTAGGGCCTCGGCTCTAACTAAAAAGCCGCTCACTTGTTCACAAGTGAGCGGCTTTTTTATTGCAACTTAATCTCAACAACCGAATAACTAGCAAGCTAGCTATCTAGTTTAATGCTGCGTAACAAACCTGACACATCGGCCAGGTTTAATCATCCAGTCATGCTATTACTTCGTAGCACTTTCCTGCATGACGCGAATAACCCGCTGCGGAAATGGAATATCAATTCCCGCCGCTTTCAAACGGTCACGTGCCAGTTCGTTGAACATAAACATCACATCCCAATAATCCGCAGTCTTGGTCCAGACTCGCAGGGATACAGTGATCGAACTATCGCCCAAGGTGGAAATCACGGCAGCCGGCGCAGGATCAGCCAGTACCCGTGGATCCTTGGCCAGTTCCAGCAGCACTTCACGTGCTTTCTGCAGGTCGGCTTCGTAGTCGACACCCACATCAAACACTACCTTGCGGGTCGGCTGACGGTTGGTGTTGGTGATGAGGCCGTTGGACAGGCTGCCGTTTGGGATGATCACCGTCTTGTTGTCGCCGGTGCGCAGCACGGTGTGAAAAATCTGGATGCTATCGACGGTACCGGAAGTACCCTGGGCTTCGATCCAGTCACCAATGCGGAACGGGCGGAACAACAGAATCAGCACGCCGCCGGCGAAGTTCGCCAGGCTGCCTTGCAAGGCCAGGCCGATGGCCAGGGTGGCGGCACCAATCGCGGCAACGAACGACGTGGTTGCCACGCCGATCATCGAGGCCACGTTGACCACCAGCATGACTTTGAGCGCAATGTTCGCCAGGTTGGTAATGAAGTGTTGCAGCGCCAGGTCAGCATTACGCAGTGCCAGCAAACGCCCCACTCGGTGGGTCAAGACGTTAATCAGCCACCAACCGATGGCCAGGGTGACCACAGCCAGCAAAAATCGGCTGCCGTATTCCATGATCATCGGTAACCATGACTCCGAGCTCTTGATCAGGTGATCCACTTCAGCGTTCAAGTCCATCTACATTCTCCTGTTTACCGGATGCTCGGCCTATTGGTTGGCCCTAAATACAATTGAGCCCCGTAGGGCTCAATGGTGGGCGCAGGTTCTGGGGCGTGGGACGTCAAAAACGCCCACAGGTTCCCCAAAGTGCTATCAGTCGCGGAAGTTATTGAACTGCAGCGGCATGTCGAAGGTCTTGGCGCGCAGGGCAGCAATGGCCTCTTGCAAGTCGTCACGCTTCTTGCCGGTGATACGTACCTGCTCGCCCTGGATGGAGGCCTGGACCTTGAGCTTGGCGTCCTTGACGTGGGCGACGATTTTCTTCGCCAGCTCCTTGTCGATGCCTTCCTTGAGCACGGCTTCCTGCTTCATCAGCTTGCCGGAGGCATAGGCGTCCTTGATTTCAAGGCACTGCGCATCGATCTTGCGCTTGACCAGGGACAGCTTGAGGATCTCAATCATCGCTTCCAGCTGGAAGTCGGCTTCTGCGGTCAGGTTGACGGTCAGCTCCTTTTCCTTGAACTCGAAGCTGCCCTTGCCCTTCAAGTCATAGCGGCGATCCAGCTCCTTGACGGCGTTCTCGACGGCGTTAGTGACTTCGTGTTTGTCCAGTTCGGATACCACGTCGAACGACGGCATGTAATTTCTCCAATAAAAAGGGGCGCGGCTCAGTAGAGATGGAGCACGCCCAGGCTAAAATGCCCGGGCATTATAGCGGTTCTTTCGCCTCGTTCACTGCGGGCAGCCTTACGGAGTAAAAACTGATGTCGACCACCTGGCATGTCCTCGGCGCTGGCAGCCTCGGAACATTGTGGGCTGCCCGCCTGGCCCGCGCCCGGTTGCCGGTGCGCCTGATCCTGCGGGACCACGCGCGGCTGGCGAGCTATCAGACCGGCAAGGGCCTGACCCTGGTCGAGCACGGCGTGGCTCACACCTATCCAGTCGTCGGCGAAACATCCGACAGCCCTGGGCCGATTCATCGCCTGCTGGTGGCGTGCAAAGCCTACGACGCCCAAGAGGCCGTCGCACAGCTTGAACATCGTCTGGCACCCCACGCCGAGCTGATCCTGCTGCAAAACGGCCTGGGCAGCCAGGATGCAGTCGCCGCCCAACTGCCCCAAGCCCGCTGCATCTTCGCCTCCAGCACCGAAGGCGCGTTTCGCGAAAGCGACTGGCGGGTCGTATTTGCCGGCC